>NZ_JAOZYC010000098.1:0-124376 GCF_035798155.1 Streptomyces endophyticus
CTCGCGCGTGCGGGGCGCCTGAGTACGCGTACTCAGGCGCCCCGCACGCGCGAGCAGCACCATGCTGTATGTGCTGTGGTCCGACCCCGATGACGAGCCCCCCGAGGAGCTCCGCGAAACGCAGGCGATGCTGCGGCGCGCGGGCTTCGTGGTGGCCCTGGCCATGGTCGTCATGTTCCTGATGCTGGGGACCGGGTAGGGCGGGCGGCCGGGGACCGCACGGCGTCACCCTGGATAACCTGAGCCGCATGACTGCTCCACGCCGACTGATCCTCGCCTCCCAGTCCCCCGCCCGCCTCGGCCTGCTGCGGCAGGCCGGGTTCGCCCCCGAGGTGATCGTCAGCGGGGTCGACGAGGACGCCGTGACGGCCCCGACACCCGCCGAACTCGCCCTCGCCCTCGCCGAGGCCAAGGCCTCCGTGGTCGCGGCGCGGCCCGAGGCGGGCGGCGCCGTCGTGATCGGCTGCGACTCCGTGCTCGACCTCGACGGCGAGGCGCTCGGCAAGCCGGCCGACGCCGAGGAGGCCACGGCCCGCTGGAAGTCGATGCGCGGCCGCGCGGGCACGCTGCAGACCGGCCACTGCGTCTACGACACGACGAGCGGCCGGTACGCCTCCGGGACCGCCTCCACCGTCGTCCGGTTCGGCGAGCCGAGCGACGCGGAGATCGCCGCGTACGTCGCGACGGGCGAACCCCTCTACGTGGCGGGCGCGTTCACCCTGGACGGCCGCTCGGCCCCGTTCATCGACGGCATCGACGGCGACCACGGCAACGTGATCGGCCTCTCGCTGCCCCTGCTCCGCCGCCTCCTCGCCGAACTGGGCATCGGCATCACGGAGTTGTGGGCGCCGGCGGAGTAGCGGGACCGTTCTGCGCGGGGACGTCCCCCTGCGGCCTCCGCTCCCCCTGCTCGTGCCGGTCGTACGCCACCAGCGTGAGCACGAGCAGGGCGAGCACGACCATCATGAGGACGAAGCTGAACCAGCCCACCAGGCTGATCGAGAACGCGCCGAGCAGGCCGTGCACGACGGCCACGCTGATCAGCAGGATCCGCCCGAACCCGGCCGGGCCCCGGTCGGCTATCGCGGTGCGCACGAGCACGATCGCGCACAGCACCAGATAGAGCCCGAACAGGCCGCCCGCGATCCACGCGCCCACCGACATCGCCCGCGGGTCGAGACCGGCCAGGGACATGTCCTGGTTGTCGACCACCAGGCCGAGGAACCAGTTCAGAAGGACAATCCCCAACGCCTCCGCGAACAACACGATCGCGGCCACCCACGCCACCGGCCTGCGTGCCACCGGCCCCACCCTCTTCCACTGACTGTTACCGCTAGTACGGCCAAGACATCCCGAACGCTACTAACGGGTAAACCCCGGTACAAGGGTTCTGCAGAAGGCAAAGAATCGTTGGGCCATTCGTAGGGACTCCACAAAGAATGCCGACGGGCCGCAGCACGGTCTCACAGAGACCTTGGCCACAGAGGCGGGCTAGGGTTGCGGTGAGGGATCGCGCGTTTCCAGGCGCGACAAGGGATTTCACGGACCAGGTACCCCCCGGGTGACACTCCGTGTGGGCAAGCTCACGCCCGGGGATGGCTCGTGGGTCCGTGTCGGCAGTCCCTAAACTCAGCTTGTTTCAGTGAGTCAAGCTTCACGGTGACCCGCCGACCGCCCCGGCTCGGGCGACCACGGCCGGGGGTCCGGGGGATGCCCCCGGGAAGACACAGCAAGGAGGGAGCCATCGTGCGCAAGGTGCTCATCGCCAACCGTGGCGAAATCGCTGTCCGCGTGGCCCGGGCGTGCCGGGACACGGGGATCGCGAGCGTTGCCGTCTACGCCGAGCCGGACCGGGACGCTCTGCACGTCCGTGCGGCCGACGAGGCCTTCGCCCTTGGCGGGGACACCCCGGCCACCAGCTACCTGGACATCGCCAAGGTGCTGCAAGCGGCGAAGGACTCCGGCGCGGACGCCATCCACCCCGGCTACGGATTCCTGTCGGAGAACGCCGAGTTCGCCCAGGCCGTCCTGGATGCCGGCCTGATCTGGATCGGCCCGCCCCCGCACGCGATCCGCGACCTCGGCGACAAGGTCGCCGCCCGGCACATCGCGCAGCGCGCGGGCGCCCCGCTGGTCGCGGGCACGCCCGAGCCGGTCGAGGGCTCCGACGAGGTCGTGGCGTTCGCCGAGGAGCACGGCCTGCCGATCGCGATCAAGGCCGCCTTCGGCGGCGGCGGCCGCGGCCTCAAGGTCGCCCGCACCCTGGAGGAGGTGCCCGAGCTCTACGAGTCCGCGGTGCGCGAGGCCGTCGCCGCCTTCGGCCGCGGCGAGTGCTTCGTGGAGCGCTACCTCGACAAGCCGCGGCACGTGGAGACCCAGTGCCTGGCCGACAGCCACGGCAACGTCGTCGTCGTCTCGACCCGTGACTGCTCGCTGCAGCGCCGCCACCAGAAGCTCGTCGAGGAGGCCCCGGCGCCGTTCCTCTCGGACGCGCAACTGGAGCAGCTGTACTCGTCCTCGAAGGCGATCCTCAAGGAGGCCGGCTACGTCGGCGCGGGCACCGTCGAGTTCCTCGTCGGCGCGGACGGCACGATCTCCTTCCTGGAGGTCAACACCCGCCTCCAGGTCGAGCACCCGGTCACCGAGGAAGTCGCCGGCATCGACCTCGTACGCGAGATGTTCCGCATCGCCGACGGCGAGGAGCTCGGCTACGGCGACCCCGAACTGCGCGGCCACTCCTTCGAGTTCCGCATCAACGGCGAGGACCCGGGCCGCGGCTTCCTGCCCGCGCCCGGCACCGTCACCCGGTTCGACGGCCCCGCAGGACCGGGTGTCCGCCTGGACGCGGGCGTCGAGTCCGGCTCGGTCATCGGCCCGGCCTGGGACTCCCTGCTCGCCAAGCTGATCGTCACCGGGCGCACCCGCAAGGAGGCCCTGCAGCGGGCCTCGCGCGCGCTCGCGGAGTTCGAGGTCGAGGGCATGGCCACCGCCATCCCCTTCCACCGCAAGGTGGTCACCGACCCGGCGTTCGCTCCCGAACTGACCGGCTCCACCGAGCCGTTCACGGTCTTCACGCGCTGGATCGAGACCGAGTTCGTCAACGACATCGAGCCGTTCGCCGCCCCGGCGGCCGGTGAGGAAGAGGACGAGGCGGGCCGCGAGAACATCGTCGTCGAGGTCGGCGGCAAGCGTCTTGAGGTCTCCCTCCCCGCGGGCATGGGCATGTCCCTGGCCCGTACCGGGCTCAACGCCGGCGCCAAGCCCAAGCGGCGCGCCGCCAAGAAGTCCGGCTCCGCGGTCTCAGGCGACACCCTCGCCTCCCCGATGCAGGGCACGATCGTCAAGGTCGCGGTCGAGGAGGGCCAGGAGGTCAAGGAGGGCGACCTCGTCGTCGTCCTGGAGGCCATGAAGATGGAACAGCCCCTGAACGCCCACAAGTCGGGCACCGTCAAGGGCCTGTCCGCCGAGATCGGCGCCTCCCTCACCTCGGGCGCCGCGATCTGCGAGATCAAGGACTGACGCCACAACCGGCGTACGCCGAGGGCCCGTCGACCGCACCGGTCGACGGGCCCTCGGCCGTTCCGCTCACGTAGCGGCGCGCACCCAGCCGGTGCCGTGCCGGGCGATGTCCTGGGCCACCACGGCGAAGGCCACGGTCAGCAGCGCGAACCCCGCGTACGCGAGCGCCGCGACACCCGTCATCCAGCCCACGACGTTCACCGGCATCGACACCATCAGCACCCAGGCCGCCCAGGCCGGCACGGCGTGGCTGCGCAGCAGGCCGATGCCGAGGACGACGACGCCGATGACGATGCCCGCGATGAACCAGATCCCGGCGACCGCCGGCATCGCCAGGCTGTCACCGCCCTTGAGGACCTTGACGATCTCCGCCTGAGGGACCCCCTTGTCCAGGCCCGCCAGGGTCACGAAGTCGTACGACGGCGTCAGGTTGACGGCCACGGCGCCGCCGCCGAACAACAGCAGCCCGGCGAGCCCCAGTTTCGGGGAGCGCGCCATGACGTACACGGAGACCAGCACGGCCGCGGCGGTCATCGCGATGCCAAGCGCCAGCCACACCCAGGCGGCGGCCTTCTCCTGGCCCTCGTGCGCGGCGATGTCGGCGACGATGTTCGCCACCTTGTCCTCGGTCATGTCGTACGGCGACAGGAGCGAGGCGACGATGAAGAGCAGCGGCCCGAGGACCAGGACGGCGGCCATGACGGCCCGCAGCGGCCGGACCCGTTCGACGGCGGCCCCTGCTGAGGCGGCGGGTATGTGCGCAGGTGAAGGTGACGGTGTGGCGGTCATGGCGTTCCCCCTGATGCCCGTGGATGCCACTGGATTCCACCAGTGAAGCGGGCGCCTCCCGGCCGTGCCAGCCGTCAATTCTGAGGGTGCCCGCCGGCCTCACTCCCCCAGCAGCCCCGCCTCGCGTGCCCTGCGCAACAGCGCCGCCGTGTGCCCGGCGTTCAACTTGCGGTGCAGGGCCGCCACATAGCCGCGTACGGTCGTCAGCGAGATCCCCATCGCACGGGCCGCCTCGGCCGGGGTACGACCGGCGTCGATGTGCTCCAGGGTCTCGTACTCGCGGTCCGTCAGACCCAGCGCCCGCGCAGCGGTACTGGTGTGCAACATGGCTTCCTCCCTCCGCAGGGACCGGCCACTGAGGGGCAACCGCAGCCTCCGCGTCGACGCTACTGCGGTAGCGATCCCTCCGCACCGCCGCTGTACCGCTATCGGGCATCCTTGAAGTCCTGCGCACCAGACCCGCGCACGGCCAGGGAGACCCGATGACGACAGCCGAGCACGACCGTTCGCGCCGTATGCGCGCGGACGCGCGCCGCAATTACGAGCGGCTGCTCGCGCAGGCCCGCATCGCGTTCGCCGAACATGGCACGGGCGCGTCCCTGGAGGACGTGGCCCGCGCGGCCGGGGTCGGCATCGGCACGCTGTACCGGCACTTCCCCAATCGGCACGCGCTGATGAGCGCGGTCTTCGAGGAGGCGGTGAACGAGCTGCTCGCCCGCTCCCGGGCGCTGCTCGACGCTCCGCAGCCCTGTACGGCGCTCGTGACCTGGCTGCGCGAGATCATCACGCACGCGAGCGAGTACCGGGGGCTTTCCCGTGCCCTCATGTCGGCCTCGCAGGACGCGAGTTCGGCGCTGGCCCGGTGCAGTGATCCGATGCGGGAGGCGGGCCAGGCGTTGCTCTCGCGGGCGCAGGGGGCGGGGGCGGTGCGCCAGGACGTCTCCATGACGGACCTCCTGCAGCTCACGAATGCGATTGCCCTCGCGGCGGAGGAGACTCCGTCGGACCCGGGGTTGGCGGATCGCCTGTTGCGGTTGACTCTCCGCGGGATCACCACGTGACCGGCACCGGCGTTGCGCTCCTGGGGCGCTGCCCCAGACCCCGCTGCTCAATCGCCGCAGGGGCTTGATTTATGGAGCCCCGCCGGCGATTGAGGCGCGGGGTCCGGGGCGGAGCCCCGAGGCCGTAACGCCGGTCGGGCGAAACGCTCAGCGGCGGCGCAAATCGGCCACCCGGGCCGTCCGCTCCGGCGGAGCCTCATGCGCGGCGGAGCGCAGTGGGTGACTGCCGCCCGGAAGCTGACCGCGACGCTGGCCCGGCAAGGGCACATCCCGGCGCGACTGCCGCGCCGGGACGGATTCACCGCCCCCGGACGCGTCCTCCGTCCCGGCCCCCGCGACAGCGACCTGCACGCCCTGATCGGCCAGCGCCTGAAGCTCCGTCGCCGCCCGGTCGTCGTGCGCGGGCGGCTCGTCGGTCACGAGACGCGTGATCACATCGGTCGGCACGGTCTGGAACATGGTGTCCGTACCGAGCTTGGAGTGATCCGCGAGCACGACGACCTCGGACGCGGCCTGCACGAGCGCCCGGTCCACGGACGCCGACAGCATGTTGGACGTGGAGAGCCCGCGCTCGGCGGTCAGACCACTGCCGGAAAGGAAGGCGCGCGAGACTCTCAGGCCCTGCAGGGACTGCTCCGCCCCGCTGCCCACCAGCGCATAGTTGGAACCCCGCAGCGTGCCACCGGTCATGACGACCTCGACCCTGTTGGCGTGGGCGAGTGCCTGTGCCACCAGAAGGGAGTTGGTGACGACGGTCAGGCCCGGCACACGCGCGAGCCGGCGGGCCAGCTCCTGCGTGGTCGTCCCCGCGCCCACCACGATGGCTTCGCCCTCTTCGACGAGACTCGCGGCGAGATCGGCGATGGCCGTCTTCTCTGCGGTTGCGAGATGTGACTTCTGCGGAAAACCGGACTCCCGCGTGAATCCGCCCGGCAATACCGCACCGCCGTGCCGGCGGTCGAGGAGTCCTTCTGCCTCCAGTGCGCGCACGTCCCGCCGTACGGTCACTTCTGAGGTCTGGACGACGCGGGCGAGCTCACGGAGCGAAACCGCTCCGTTGGCTCGCACCATTTCGAGGATCAATTGACGACGTTCTGCAGCGAACACGAAACTGACAGTAACCCCAACGGTCGTCTGCTTTCAGCAGTTTGCGCCGATTTACAGATTCTGTTCGCACAACAACCGTGGAAGTGGTATACGCACGGCGGGGTGCCTATACATCGCGCCTATGCCCCCCGCATGGGCCGCAACTCACCGTGACCTGCGGCCCGTTGCCCGGCGTCAGCCCTCTTCGGCGATCTTCCGCGTGTGCAACTGCCGCGCCACTTCGGCGATCGATCCCGACAGCGAGGGGTACACGGTGAACGTGTTCGCGATCTGCTCGACCGTCAGATTGTTGTCGACCGCGATCGAGATGGGGTGGATCAGTTCCGAAGCGCGCGGCGCGACGACCACTCCGCCGACCACGATGCCCGTACCCGGACGACAGAAGATCTTGACGAAGCCGTCCCTGATGCCCTGCATCTTCGCGCGGGGGTTGCGCAGCAGCGGCAGCTTGACGGCGCGGGCGTCGATCTTGCCCGAGTCGACGTCGGCCTGCGTGTAGCCGACGGTCGCGATCTCCGGGTCGGTGAAGACGTTGGACGAGACCGTCTTGAGGTTCAGCGGCGTGACCGCGTCACCCAGGAAGTGATACATCGCGATGCGGCCCTGCATCGCGGCGACGGACGCGAGGGCGAAGACCCCGGTCACGTCACCGGCCGCGTACACGCCGGGGGCGGTGGTGCGGCTGACCTTGTCGGTCCAGATGTGCCCCGACTCCTTGACCTTGACGCCCGCTTCCTCCAGGCCGAGGCCCTCACTGTTGGGGACGGCGCCGACCGCCATCAGGCAGTGCGTGCCGGAGATGACCCGGCCGTCGGAGAGGGTGACCTCGACGCGGTCGCCGACGCGCTTGGCGGAGGCGGCGCGGGAGCGGGCCATGACGTTCATGCCGCGGCGCCGGAACACGTCCTCCAGGACGGCCGCGGCGTCCGGGTCCTCACCGGGCAGCACCCGGTCGCGGGAGGACACGAGGGTGACCTTGGAGCCGAGCGCCTTGTAGGCACCCGCGAACTCGGCACCGGTGACACCGGAACCGACCACGATGAGCTCCTCGGGGAGCTCGTCCAGGTCGTACACCTGCGTCCAGTTGAGGATCCGCTCGCCGTCGGGCTGCGCGTCGGCCAGCTCGCGCGGGTGGCCGCCGGTGCACAGGAGCACGGCGTCGGCGACGAGGGTCTCCTCGGTGCCGTCGACCGCGGAGACGATCACCTTGCGGGAGCCGTCGAGCGCCTGCTGGCCGTCCAGGCGGCCCTTGCCGCGCAGCACGCGCGCTCCCGCGCGGGTGACGGAGGCGGTGATGTCGTGGGACTGGGCGAGCGCGAGGCGCTTCACACGGCGGTTGACCTTGCCGAGGTCCACGCCGACGACGCGGGCCGGGCTGTCCGGGTCGGGGGTGTCGTCCTCGACGATGATGCCGAGCTCTTCATAAGAGGAGTCGAAGGTGGTCATCACCTCGGCCGTGGCGATCAGAGTCTTCGACGGCACGCAGTCGGTCAGCACCGACGCCCCGCCGAGGCCGTCGCAGTCGACGACGGTCACCTCCGCGCCGAGGGACGCGGCCACCAACGCCGCCTCGTATCCGCCAGGTCCGCCACCGATGATCACGATCCGAGTCACATGCCCCATTGTCCCGCACGCTTCGAGACCGCACCGAGCCGGGGGCCCCGTCCGGGGCGCGGGCTGCGCGTATCCCTCCTGGGAGCCGCGCTCATCCCCACTTAGGAGGGGCGCTTCGGTTACTCACGAGACACGTGGTCCGTCTGACGTACTCTCGGTCCCATGTCGCTCTACGCCGCGTACGCCGGCAATCTCGACGCGCGGCTCATGACGCGCCGCGCTCCGCACTCGCCGCTGCGCGCGACAGGCTGGCTGAACGGCTGGCGGCTCACGTTCGGGGGCGAGCACATGGGCTGGGAGGGCGCACTCGCCACCATCGTCGAGGCGCCGCGTTCACAGGTCTTCGTCGCGCTGTACGACATCGCTCCGATGGACGAGGAGTCGATGGACCGCTGGGAGGGTGTCGGGCTCGACATCTACCGGCGGATGCGGGTCCGTGTGGACACCCTGGAGGGCGAGGAGCCCGTGTGGCTCTACGTACTGAACGGTTACGAGGGCGGCCTTCCCTCCGCGCGGTACCTGGGCGAGATCGCCGACGCGGCCGACTCCGCGGGCGCGCCGCACGACTACGCGATGGAGCTGCGCAAGCGGCCCTGCTGAGGCCTTCTCGCGTCCCTGATTGTCGGAAACGACAAAGCAACGATCACAAGGACGTGACCTCCGACATCTACGCGCGTAGGCAACGACAGGCTACGCTCGTCGGCGTGAACGCTTCTCTTACTCCGGACAACCTCAAGGGCGATCCCTACGCCGCCGCCGACGCCGCCGCCTCGCGCCTGCGCGAGCTGACGGGCGCCGAGACCCACGACGTCGCCCTCGTGATGGGCTCCGGCTGGGCGCCCGCCTCCGAGGCGCTGGGCGAGCCCGCCGCCGAGTTCCCCTTCACCGAGCTGCCCGGCTTCACCGGCGCCGCGGTGGCGGGGCACGGCGGCACGGTCCGCTCGTACCAGGTCGGCGAGAAGCGCGCCCTCGTCTACCTGGGCCGTACGCACTTCTACGAGGGCCGCGGCGTCGCCGCCGTCGCGCACGGTGTGCGCACGGCCGCCGCCGCGGGCTGCAAGACCATCGTGCTCACCAACGGCTGTGGCGGTCTGCGCCAGGGCATGCGCCCCGGCCAGCCGGTGCTCATCTCCGACCACATCAACCTGACCGCGGCCTCGCCGATCGTCGGCGCCAACTTCGTCGACCTCACCGACCTGTACTCGCCGCGGCTGCGCGCGCTGTGCAAGGAGATCGACCCGAGCCTGGAAGAGGGCGTGTACGCCCAGTTCACGGGCCCGCACTACGAGACCCCCGCCGAGGTCCGGATGGCCGGCGTCCTCGGCGCCGACCTGGTCGGCATGTCCACCACCCTGGAGGCCATCGCGGCCCGTGAGGCGGGCGCCGAGGTGCTCGGCATCTCCCTGGTGACGAACCTGGCGGCGGGCCTCTCCGGCGAGCCGCTCAACCACGAAGAGGTCCTCCAGGCGGGCCGCGACTCGGCCTCCGCCATGGGCGACCTGCTGACCAAGGTCCTCGCGAGGATCTGATCCCCGTCCCCTGGACCCCGCCGATCCGGACAATCAAGCCCCTGCGGCGATTGAGCAGCGGGGTCCGGGGCAGAGCCCCGAGACGTCAACCCCGTTGCGGCCCGAGAACTCCCCGAAGGAATGCGAACCGTGACCGTATCTGGCAGCGAACTGCTCGACCGGGCGAAGGCCTGGCTGGCGGAGGACCCGGACCCGGAGACCCGCGAGGAGCTGGCCAAGCTCATCGAGGCCGGGGACCTGGAAGCCATCGGCGAGCGCTTCTCGGGGATGCTCCAGTTCGGCACAGCCGGGCTCCGCGGCGAGCTGGGCGCGGGCCCGATGCGGATGAACCGCGCGGTGGTCATCCGCGCGGCCGCGGGCCTGGCGGCGTACCTGAAGGCGAAGGGCGAGACGGACGGTCCGGTCGTCATCGGCTACGACGCGCGGCACAAGTCGGCGGACTTCGCGCGCGACACGGCGGCGGTGATGGTGGGGGCCGGGCTGCGCGCCGCGGTCCTCCCCCGCCCGCTGCCCACCCCCGTGCTCGCCTTCGCCATACGGCACCTGGGCGCGGTCGCGGGCGTCGAGGTCACGGCCTCGCACAACCCGCCGCGCGACAACGGCTACAAGGTGTACCTCGGCGACGGCTCGCAGATCGTGCCGCCGGCCGACGCGGAGATCGCCGCCGAGATCGACGCGGTGGCATCGCTGAACGACGTGCCGCGTGCGGAGTCGGGTTGGGAGACGCTGGGCGAGGACGTCCTGGAGGCGTACCTGGCCCGTACGGACGCGGTCCTCGCGCCGGGCTCGCCCCGCGGCGCGCGCACCGTCTACACGGCGATGCACGGCGTCGGCAAGGACACACTCCTCGCCGCCTTCGCCCGCGCGGGCTTCCCCGAGCCGGTGCTCGTGCCGGAACAGGCCGAGCCCGACCCGGACTTCCCCACCGTCGCGTTCCCGAACCCGGAGGAGCCGGGGGCGATGGACCTGTCCTTCGCGACGGCCCGCGCGCAGGGCGAGACCCCTGACCTGATCATCGCCAACGACCCGGACGCGGACCGCTGCGCGGTGGCCGTGCCCGACGGGGGCGAGTGGCGGATGCTGCGCGGCGACGAGGTCGGCGCGCTGCTTGCGGCACACCTGGTGAAGCGGGGCGTGAGCGGCGTCCTCGCGGAGTCGATCGTGTCGTCCTCGCTGCTCGGCCGGATCGCAGAGGCGGCGGGACTCCCGTACGAGGAGACGCTGACCGGCTTCAAGTGGATCGCCCGGGTCGAGGGCCTGCGCTACGGCTACGAGGAGGCGCTCGGCTACTGCGTCGACCCCGAGGGCGTGCGCGACAAGGACGGCATCACGGCCGCGCTGCTCGTGACCGAGCTGGCGAGCGAGCTGAAGGAGCAGGGCCGTACGCTCCTCGACGTGCTCGACGACCTGGCGCTCGCGCACGGGCTGCACGCCACGGACCAGTTGAGCGTGCGGGTCGAGGACCTGTCGGTCATCGCGGACGCGATGCGGCGTCTGCGGGAGGCTCCGCCGGTTCGGCTGGCGGGGCTTGCGGTGGCCCGGGCGGACGATCTCTCCGAGGGGGAGGGTGGGTTGCCGCCCACGGATGGGCTTCGCTACACCCTGGACGGGGCGAGGGTCGTCGTGCGGCCGTCGGGGACGGAGCCGAAGTTGAAGTGTTACCTGGAGGTCGTGGTGGCGGTCGGGGGCCGGGATGCGTTGCCCGCGGCTCGGGTCACCGCGGCGGAGCGGCTTGCCGCCATCAAGCGGGATCTCTCCGTTGCGGCCGGGATCTAGTTCGGCGTAGTCCGTGGTTGCGGTCTCGGGGCGCTGCCCCGGACCCCGCGCCTCAATCGCCGGCGGGGCTTGATTGTGCCGAACCGGCGTTGCGGGCTCGGGGCTCTGCCCCGGACCCCGCTGCTCAATCGCCGCAGGGGCTTAAATCGCCTAGCCGAGCGCCAAGAGGGCAACCAGGAGGACCGCGCCCGCGAGGGCAGGGGCGAGGATTTCGTAGGCCCAGCGGATCTTGGTGGCGGACTGCGGTGTCTCGGCCTTCGCGTGTGTCTCGTGCAGGTCGCGCAGTTCGTCCATGGCCTGGTCGCCGGGCGAACGCGGCTCGGTCACCGGCAGGCCAGCGGCTCCCGTGGCCGTGCGGCCGCCCTTGGCGGCGCGCAGCTGCTGGCGCTGCGCCTTGCGCCGGCCGCGCAGCGACACCGGGATGGACCAGAGCTGGTACTTGGTGCCCGCCTGGTCGAAGACCTCGTTCGAGTACCCGGACTTGAAGCCCGAGACCGCGGACCACGGCAACGTGATGTCGCGGAACGGGTTGCGCACGCGCAGCCGCTCCTCGTTCCCGAAGACGGCCGGCCGGATGGTGAACGCGACGACGAGCGGCACCACCAACAGCAGCACGGCAAGCACCGTCCACGGCGTCCGCCCGACCCCGTTGACCACGGCGTCGGCGCCCAGCCAGGCACCGATCAGGATCAGCACGACACCACCGGCGATACCGGCGGCGGACCGGTAGCTCCGGTCGTGTACCTGCGGGGGCGTGGTCTGGCTGCTCGTCATGGCTCGATTGTGCCCGACCGAGTCAAGCCCGATTAAGCCCGTCCGAGCCAAATCAAGCCCCTGCGGCGATTGAGCAGCGGGGTCCGGGGCAGCGCCCCGAGTCCGCAACCACGGCGCCCGGAACCGTAAACCCCGACCTGTACAAGCCGCTACGCGCGTAGATATGCTCCCCTCGTGACCATGCCCAGTTCTGCACCCGCACCCGCTCTCAGCGACGTCACCGCGTCCGACAGCACGCTGCGCCGCTTCCTGCACGGGTTGCCCGGCGTCGACGCGGTCGGCCTGGAGGCGCGCGCCGCTTCGCTCGGGACCCGTTCCATCAAGACCACGGCGAAGGCGTACGCCATCGACCTGGCCATCTCGATGATCGACCTGACGACCCTGGAAGGCGCCGACACCCCGGGCAAGGTCCGGGCCCTCGGCGCCAAGGCGATCAACCCGGACCCCACCGACCGCACCGCACCGCGCACGGCGGCGCTCTGCGTCTACCCCGACATGGTGGCCACCGCGAAGGCCGCCGTCGCCGGCACGGACGTCAAGGTCGCCTCCGTCGCGACGGCCTTCCCGGCCGGCCGCGCCGCCCTGGAAGTCAAGCTCGGGGACGTACGGGAGGCCGTGGCCGCGGGGGCCGACGAGATCGACATGGTCATCGATCGCGGCGCCTTCCTCGCGGGCGACTACATGAAGGTCCACGACGAGATCCGCGCGGTGAAGGAGGCCTCCGGCGCCGCCCGGCTCAAGGTCATCTTCGAGACCGGTGAGCTCTCGACGTACGACAACATCCGGCGCGCGAGCTGGATCGGCATGCTGGCCGGGGCCGACTTCATCAAGACCTCCACGGGCAAGGTGGGGGTGAACGCGACGCCGGCCAACACCCTCCTCATGCTCGAAGCCGTACGCGACTTCCGCGCCACCACCGGGGTACAGATCGGTGTGAAGCCCGCTGGCGGCATTCGCACCTCCAAGGACGCCGTCAAGTTCCTGGTCATCGTGAACGAGACCGCGGGCGAGGACTGGCTCGACAACCACTGGTTCCGCTTCGGCGCCTCCAGCCTTCTGAACGACCTGCTGATGCAGCGTCAGAAGCTGGCCACAGGACGCTACTCCGGTCCCGACTACGTGACGGTGGACTGAGGCCCCATGACTACGGAAAAGCAGACATCTGTGTTCGAGTACGCACCGGCCCCCGAGTCGCGGTCCGTCGTCGACATCGCCCCCTCCTACGGGCTGTTCATCGACGGCGAGTTCACCGAGGCCGCCGACGGCAAGGTCTTCAAGACCGTCTCGCCGTCGACCGAAGAGGTCCTCTCCGAGGTCGCGCAGGCCGGCGAGGCGGACGTGGACCGCGCCGTGCAGGCGGCCCGCAAGGCCTTCGAGAAGTGGTCCGCGCTGCCGGGCGCCGAGCGCGGCAAGTACCTCTTCCGCATCGCGCGCATCATCCAGGAGCGCAGCCGCGAGCTCGCCGTCCTGGAGACGCTCGACAACGGCAAGCCGATCAGGGAGACCCGCGACGCGGACCTCCCCCTGGTCGCCGCGCACTTCTTCTACTACGCGGGCTGGGCGGACAAACTCGACCACGCCGGATTCGGCGCCGCGCCGCGGCCGCTCGGCGTCGCGGGCCAGGTCATCCCCTGGAACTTCCCGCTCCTGATGCTGGCGTGGAAGATCGCCCCGGCGCTTGCGACGGGCAACACCGTCGTGCTCAAGCCCGCCGAGACGACCCCGCTGTCCGCCCTCTTCTTCGCGGACATCTGCCGCCAGGCGGGCCTGCCGAAGGGCGTCGTCAACATCCTTCCCGGGTACGGCGATTCGGGCGCTGCGCTCGTCGCCCACCCCGATGTGAACAAGGTCGCCTTCACCGGCTCCACGGCCGTCGGCAAGGAGATCGCCCGCACCGTCGCCGGTACGGACAAGAAGCTGACGCTCGAACTCGGCGGCAAGGGCGCGAACATCGTCTTCGACGACGCCCCCATCGACCAGGCCGTCGAGGGCATCGTCACGGGCATCTTCTTCAACCAGGGCCAGGTCTGCTGCGCGGGCAGCCGCCTCCTCGTCCAGGAGTCGATCCAGGACGAGCTGCTCGACTCGCTGAAGCGCCGCCTCGGCACCCTCCGCCTCGGCGACCCGCTCGACAAGAACACCGACATCGGCGCCATCAACTCGGCCGAGCAGCTGGCCCGGATCACCGCGCTCACCGAGCAGGGCGAGGCCGAGGGCGCCGAGCGCTGGTCGGCCCCGTGCGAACTCCCCTCCTCCGGCTACTGGTTCGCGCCGACGCTCTTCACGAACGTCACGCAGGCGCACACCGTCGCCCGCGACGAGATCTTCGGCCCGGTCCTGTCCGTGCTCACCTTCCGCACGCCGGACGAGGCCGTCGCCAAGGCCAACAACTCGCAGTACGGGCTCTCGGCCGGTATCTGGACGGAGAAGGGCTCGCGCATCCTCGCGGTCGCGAACAAGCTCCGCGCCGGGGTCGTCTGGGCCAACACGTTCAACAAGTTCGACCCGACCTCGCCCTTCGGCGGCTACAAGGAGTCGGGCTTCGGCCGCGAGGGCGGTCGCCACGGCCTGGAGGCGTACCTCGATGTCTGAGCCCAACCGTCTGAGTGTTCTCAAGACCTACAAGCTGTACGTCGGCGGGAAGTTCCCGCGTTCCGAGAGCGGCCGGGTGTACGAAGTGACCGCAGTGACATCAGCCGCTTCCGCGGCGGGCAAGAGCGGCGAGTGGCTGGCCAACGCGCCGCTGTCCTCCCGCAAGGACGCCCGTGACGCCGTGGTCGCCGCCCGCAAGGCGTTCGGCGGCTGGCAGGGCGCGACGGCGTACAACCGCGGGCAGGTCCTGTACCGCGTCGCCGAGATGCTGGAGGGCCGCCGCGAGCAGTTCGTGCGCGAGGTCTCCGAGGCGGAGGGCATCGGTAAGTCGAAGGCCGCGGCCGTCGTGGACGCCGCCATCGACCGCTGGGTCTGGTACGCGGGCTGGACCGACAAGATCGGCCAGGTGGTCGGCGGGGCGAACCCCGTCGCGGGGCCGTATCTCAACCTGTCCACACCCGAACCGACCGGCGTCGTCGCGGTCGTCGCGCCGCAGGACTCGTCCTTCCTCGGCCTGATCTCGGTGATCGCCCCGGTCATCGCGAGCGGCAACACGGTCGTCGTGATCACCAGCGAGAGGTCTCCGCTCCCGGCGCTCTCCCTCGGCGAGGTGCTCGCGACCTCGGACCTGCCCGGTGGCGTCGTGAACGTGCTGTCCGGCAAGGCGGCGGAGATCGCGCCGTCGCTCGCCGCGCACCAGGACGTGAACGGCATCGACCTGACGGGCGCCGACGCCGAGTTGGCGAAGCAGCTGGAGATCGCGGCCGCCGACAACCTGAAGCGCGTACGCCGTCCACAGCCTGTGGAGGATTTCACGGCGGACCCGGGCACGGACCGCCTGACGCACTTCCTGGAGACCAAGACGGTCTGGCACCCGACGGGTTCGCTGGGCGCGTCGGGCTCCGCGTACTAGTCACCCCCACCCGCCGCAGCGGCAAGCCCTGCGGCGGGTGGGCAAATCAAGCCCCGACAGGGGGCACCTCCCAGCGGTAGCTGGGGGAGTTTGAGCAGCGGGGTCCGGGGCGGAGCCCCGAGACCTGGGACTCAGCCCGGCAGCACACCCGTCACGGGCCCCACCACGGGCAACTCCTCCAGCGACGCCCCCGAAGCCACAGGACCGGTAACCGCGGACGTGCTGACCGGCGCGAAGTCCGCGACCTGCGTACCGATCGAGTTGGCCAGCGGATCGACCCCCGTCCCGGCCAGCGGGTCCAGGGGCAGCTTCTTCAGCGTGCCGAGGCCGTTCGACGTGGCCGAGTTGAGCGCCGTCGAGACGCCCTCGGCCGCCCCGTCGATGTTGGAGTCGCCGGTCGACGACTGCGGTAGGGGGATCGGTGCCGCGCTCGCGGCGGCGCCACCCCCCGCGACGACCGCGCCGGCCGCGGTCACGGTGAGTCCGACGCGCATCAGGGTGCGCCGCACGGAGGAGGGCTTGTGGTCTACGTGTCGTGCCATGGTGTTCCGCCCGAAACCTTTCGCCTGCGTAATCATGTGGGTACACAGGGTAGTTGGCGTGGTGCGTGCCACACCGACACCACGCGGGGAGGCACCGCGGTCTCCATGCCTCACACTGGTGACTCGTGAGTTCGCATCCTCCGATACCGACGCGGGTCGTCCTGCTCTCCGGCCCCTCGGGCTCCGGCAAGTCGTCCTTCGCGGCCCGCTCCGGGCTGCCTGTCCTGTGCCTCGACGACTTCTACAAAGAGGCGGGGGACCCCACGCTGCCGCTGGTGCCGGGCACCTCGGACATCGACTGGGACTCGCCGCTGCCCTGGGACGCCGAGGTCGCGGTCGCCGCGATCGTGGCGCTGTGCGCGCAGGGGCGGACGAGTGTTCCCGTCTACGACATCCCCTCCAGCTCACGCGTGGGCGAGGAGACGCTGGACATCGAGCGCACGCCGCTGTTCATCGCCGAGGGCATCTTCGCGGCGGACATCGTGGAGCGCTGCCGGGAGTTGGGGGTGCTCGCCGACGCGCTGTGCCTGCGCGGCCGCCCGTCGACGACGTTCCGCCGCCGGCTGCTGCGTGATCTCAAGGAGGGCCGCAAGTCGGTGCCGTTCCTGCTGCGCCGCGGCTGGCGTCTGATGCGGACGGAGCGGTCCATCGTGGCCCGCCAGATGGCGCTCGGCGCGCACGCGTGCGGCAAGGAGGAGGCGCTGGGCCGCGTCGCCGCGGCCGCGGCGGGGCGCTGTGTGAAGGCGCGCTCCCTGTAACACCCGTACGTAACACCCGTACGTAACACCCGCACAAGCCAAGCCGGACGCATATGAAACGGGACCGGAAAGACCCCCCGGCCTTCCGGTCCCGCTCACTCCCCCCTACTGCTCCCCCGTACGTCCCCCGTACCGAACCCCGCTCCCCCGAACAGGGTCCCGTTCCCCCCAGCCTTCAGGCGACGAGCTCGCCGAAGGACTCCTCCTGGTCACGGCCGAAGCTGAGCACCTCGTCCTCGCGCAGTCGCCGCAGCGAGCGCCAGATGCTGGACTTCACCGTTCCCACGCTGATGTCGAGGATCTCCGCGATCTCCGGGTCCGTACGGCCCTCGTAGTAACGAAGGACCAGCATGGTGCGCTGGAGTTCGGGCAGCCGGGCCAGCGCCTGCCACAGGACCGCGCGCAGCTCGGTGCCGCGCATCGCGTCCGTGTCGTTGGCCGTCTCCGGCAGCTCCTCGGTCGGGTACTCGTTCAGCTTGCGGCGGCGCCACGCGCTGATGTGCAGGTTCGTCATGGTGCGGCGGAGGTAGCCCCCGACCGCGGCCTTGTCGCTGATCCGGTCCCAGGCCCGGTACGTCGAGAACAGCGCGCTCTGCAGCAGGTCCTCGGCCTCGAACCGGTCACCGGTCAGGTGGTAGGCGGTCGCGTACAGGGAGGCGCGGCGCTCCTGGACGTAAGCCGTGAACTCGGCCTCCGACAAGGACGTCCGGCGCTGCTCCCCCGAGTGCTCCCTGTACGCGGCTCCCCCGTGACCCCCCTCGGTCACCGTTTCCCGCGTGTCAACCACCGTCATGAACCCGGTGTGCTGACGCCCGGTGCCGCGAGCGCACCCCCGCCCGCTCACCGCACCGGACTTCTCGTGACGCTCGGAAGCCACTCGGCCCATGTCGTGCAGACGCGTGACAACCGCGCTTGAGGTGGTGCTGTGCAGCGTGTTCATCTCGCGCCCCCCGTCGTGGAGTACCGAATACTTCTGCGTCGTCGTCGCGGTCCTTCTTCGCGATGACCAAAATCTTGCCGGGCCGACTTCATGACGGTGTCCGTCGACTGTCACAGGCCTGTCACAGCGGCTCCTTTATCGGGGAGCGGGCATGGAACAAGCGGCCTCGCCGGACCCCTGCCGAACCTCCACCGGACCTTCGCCGGGCCTCTTCCCCGCACCTGAAGGGCACACTCGGTCGAACTGAAGGCCTCTGATGGGCCAGAATGGCGCTTGTGCCTTCCCTGTTGCTGATCGAGGACGACGACGCCATCCGCACGGCCCTGGAGCTGTCACTTACACGCCAGGGCCACCGGGTCGCCACCGCTGCCACCGGAGAGGACGGTCTGAAGTCGCTGCGCGAGCAGCGGCCCGATCTGATCGTCCTCGATGTGATGCTGCCCGGCATCGACGGTTTCGAGGTGTGCCGGCGCATCCGGCGCACCGACCAACTGCCGATCATCCTGCTGACCGCGCGCAGCGACGACATCGACGTCGTGGTGGGCCTCGAATCCGGGGCCGACGACTATGTCGTGAAGCCGGTGCAGGGGCGCGTGCTCGACGCGCGGATCCGCGCGGTGCTGCGGCGCGGTGAGCGGGAGGCCAACGACGCCGCGACGTTCGGCTCGTTGGTGATCGACCGTGCCGCGATGACGGTGACGAAGAACGGCGAGGACCTGCAACTGACGCCCACCGAGCTGCGCTTGCTGCTCGAACTGAGCCGGCGGCCCGGACAGGCGCTGTCCCGGCAGCAGTTGCTGCGCCTGGTGTGGGAGCACGACTACCTCGGTGACTCGCGGCTCGTCGACGCGTGCGTGCAGCGGCTGCGCGCGAAGATCGAGGACGTGCCGTCGTCGCCGACCCTGATCCGTACGGTGCGCGGGGTGGGCTACCGGCTGGACACGCCTCAGTGACGAAACCGCACGACAAGCTCCGGGGCACGGCCGCGGCCAAGAAGACACTCCTCGCCGGCCTGCGCTTCACCAGCCTGCGGCTGCGCCTGGTCGTCGTGTTCGCGCTCGTGGCCCTGACCGCCGCGGTGTCCGCGTCGGGGATCGCGTACTGGCTCAACCGTGAGGCCGTGCTCACGCGCACGCAGGACTCCGCGCTCAGCGACTTCAAGCAGGAGATGCAGAACCGGGCGGCGGCGCTGCCGGAGGTGCCCACACAGGGCGAGTTGCAGCACGCGGCGAACCTGATGGCGGGCAGCAGCCAGCACTTCAGCGTGATGCTCATGGCGAAGGACGAGAACGGCCGCCGGGTCGTGGGCAATTCCGATCTGGACGCCTTCACCGTCGCCGACGTGCCGAAGTCGCTGCAGGACGCGGTGACCAAGAAGCAGCCGATCGACGGCGGCAACAAGCACGCGTACCACCTGTACTGGCAGCGGATCACGCAGGACGACACCCCGTACCTGGTCGGCGGCGCCACCGTGGACGACGGGCCGACCGGCTACATGCTCAAGTCCCTGGAGCCGGAGGCCAAGGACCTCAGCTCGCTCGCCTGGTCGCTCGGCATCGCCACCGCGCTCGCCCTCATCGGCTCCGCGCTGCTCGCGCAGGCCGCCGCGACGACGGTGCTCAAGCCCGTGCACCGGCTTGGGGTCGCCGCGCGCCGCCTCGGCGAGGGCAAGCTCGACACACGTCTGCGCGTCTCCGGAACGGACGAACTCGCCGAGCTCTCCCGTACGTTCAACAAGACGGCGGAGAATCTGGAGAAGAAGGTCGCGGACATGAGCTCCCGCGACGAGTCCTCGCGCCGCTTCGTCGCCGACATGTCGCACGAGCTGCGCACGCCGCTGACCGCGATCACCGCGGTGACGGAGGTCCTTGAGGAGGAGCTCGACGCCGAGACCGGCTCGGTCGACCCCATGATCGAACCGGCCGTACGTCTCGTGGTCAGCGAGACCCGGCGCCTGAACGACCTCGTCGAGAACCTCATGGAGGTCACCCGCTTCGACGCGGGCAGCGCCAAGCTCGTCCTCGACGACGTCGACCTCGCCGACCAGATCACCGCCTGCATCGACGCCCGCGCCTGGCTGGACGCCGTCGAACTCGACGCCGAGCGCGGCATCACGGCCCGCCTCGACCCGCGCCGCCTCGACGTGATCCTCGCGAACCTGATCGGCAACGCGCTCAAGCACGGCGGGTCCCCCGTGCGCGTCTCGGTGCGGGTGGAACCTCACGAACGCCCCGGCGAAGGCTCGGAGGTCGTCATCTCCGTACGCGACCACGGTCCGGGCATCCCCGAGGACGTCCTGCCGCACGTCTTCGACCGCTTCTACAAGGCGAGCGCCTCGCGGCCCCGCTCGGAGGGCAGCGGCCTCGGCCTGTCCATCGCCATGGAGAACGCCCGTATCCACGGGGGCCGGATCGGCGCCGCCAACTCCCCCGACGGGGGAGCCGTGTTCACGTTCTACCTGCCGCAGGACGCGGGGCCGCTCGCGTCCGCCGCGGAGGAGGACCCCGGGGAAGCGCGAGAAGGCGGTGCCGCGAAGTGACGCGACGGGTACGCCCATGGGTCCTCATCGGCCTCGCCGCGGTCCTGCTCACCGGATGCGGGATCCGGCCCACCGAGGTGCCGACCGACTTCGGTGCCGCGCCCACGCGCGTGGGCTGCGCCCTGTCCGGCTCGGACGACATGGGGGCGCAGGCGGGTGGCGAGTTCCCGGTGCAGGTCTATCTGGTCTGTACGTCGCAGCTGGTCACGGTCGACCGGACCATCACGCTGGAGCGCGGCCAGTCGTCCGACCGGGTCGTGGTGGCCCGGGAGCTGCTGGGGCAGCTGGAGGCGGCTCCCTCCGGCGAGGAGAAGACAGCGGGCTACACGACGGACGTCCGTTCCGGCCTGGAGGTCTCGGGCCCGCGCGAGGGCGACCCCGCGGACGCGCTGCGCCTGAACGCCCCGCCGGCCGACATGTCCCCCTATGCCCTGGCCCAGGTCATCTGCACGTTCGCGAACAGCGAGGTCACGGCGGAGGACGACGAGCACGTGATCCTCGGCGGCCCGGACGCCGCCCCGGCCCGCGAATACACCTGTACGGAAGCCCTGAAGGCGCGCCCGGGCCTGATCCCGGCACCCACGAAGACCCTGGACTGACGAACGCCCGACCTCGGCGGAACCGATCCTCCCGCGCCCGGCGTCTAGGGGTGCGTGCAGCGTCATCGCTCGGGCGGCCACAGGGCCGCCTTCCATTTCCGTGCGGCAGGGATCGCCCTTCTCGCCGCGCATCTCCTATTCGTTGCCTGGTTCACGCTGCGCCCCCTGGACGTGCCCTGGGTCAGCGCGGCGAACCTGCACCCCTTGGCCGGCATCCGCTCCGACCTCGCGCTCGGCTGGCGCGAGGCGGCGCTGCGTCTCGGTGAGGGCCTGGCGCTGCTCGCCCCGCTCGGCGTGCTCCTGCCCGTCGCGGGCGGCCGTCTGTATGTGTCGTTGTGGGGTTCGCTTGTGCGCACGGCGGCCTTGGCCGCACTGATCTCGCTCGGCATCGAACTGCTGCAGACCGGAGTGCCGGGCCAGGTCGTGGACATCGACTCGCTGCTCCTGAACACGGTGGGTGTCGTGCTCGCCCATCTCCTCGTGGTGCCCGCCCTGCGCTCCCGGCTCCGCCGCAGGGCCGAGCTCGATCCCCTCCCCCCGCAGGAGGCGGCTCAGGGTCCGACCCCGACGATTCCCAGGGTCGGCATCGCACCGTGAGCTGACGTTTTGCCCGGTCCTTCGCCGTACCTTCGAAGACGTAAGCACCACACACCGAAGACATACGGTTCGCGAAGGAGCCCACCATGACCGCCCTTGCCCGCCCCACCAACGGACGGATGATCGGCGGAGTGTGCGCAGCGCTGGCACGGCGCTTCGGCACCTCCGCGACCACGATGCGCGTGATCTTCCTGGTCTCCTGTCTGCTGCCGGGCCCGCAGTTCCTGCTCTACATCGCGCTGTGGATCCTGTTCCCGAGTGAGAACAAGGTCCGCCAGGCCTGGTGACGTCCGTTCGCACCCACGCCGAAGGGGCGCGCCCGCGAGATCGCGGGTGCGCCCCTTCGGCGTGTGCGTCCGGTTCGGGTCAGCCGCCGATCGGCAGACCGCCGAGCAGCCCGGAGACCGGGTCGCCGTCGACCGGCAGGGCGCCCTTCGCGGCCTGACCGACGACGGGCGTGGCCGTGCTCAGGCCGTTGGCCACAGCGCCCTGGCCGGCGGCCAGGGACTCGGCACCGGCGGGCAGCGAGGACGCCACGTCCTGCAGCGGGAGGGCGGAGGTCACGGATCCGACGGTGTCGGTCGCGTCGGGGGCGGCCGGGGCGGCGCTCGCGGCACCGGCACCGGCGGCGGCGAAAGCGGCGCCGAGAGCGGCGACACCGAGGGTCTTGGCAGCAGAGTGCTTCATTGTGAAATGCGTCCTCTTGACGATGACGGGGGAATGAGCGGTCCATGACCGTAAACATTCCTTCGCTGCGCCCGCAAACAGCGAACCGCCGGGAAGAACGGCCGGGAACAATCGTTCCCGACCGCGTCAACGTCCCTCCCAAAGGCCCTACTCGACGACAGAACCGCTGGTGGAGGCGGTCTGACGGAACAGCCATTCGGATTTCAACTCGGCGTATCCGGGCTTGATGACGTCATTGATCATCGCCAGTCGTTCATCGAAAGGAATGAATGCTGACTTCATCGCATTGACAGAAAACCACTGCATGTCGTCGAGCGTGTAGCCGAAGGCGTCGACCAGGTGCTCGAATTCGCGGCTCATCGACGTACCGGACATGAGGCGGTTGTCGGTGTTGACCGTCGCACGAAAATGCAGCTTCCGAAGCAGGCCGATGGGGTGCTCCCCATAGGAACTCGCGGCACCGGTCTGCAGGTTCGACGAGGGGCACAGCTCCAGCGGGATCCGCTTGTCGCGCACGTACGAGGCGAGGCGGCCCAGCTGTACGCTGCCGTCGGCCTCCACCTTGATGTCGTCGATGATGCGCACGCCGTGCCCGAGCCGGTCCGCGCCGCACCACTGGAGGGCCTGCCAGATGGACGGAAGCCCGAAGGCCTCGCCCGCGTGGATCGTGAAGTGGTTGTTCTCCCGCTTGAGGTACTCGAAGGCGTCGAGGTGGCGGGTGGGCGGGAAGCCGGCCTCCGCTCCCGCGATGTCGAAGCCGACGACACCGAGATCCCGGTAGCGGTTGGCGAGTTCGGCGATCTCCAGGGCGCGGGCCGCGTGCCGCATCGCGGTGAGCAGGGCGCCGACGCGGATGCGGTGACCGCTCTCCTTCGCGCGCCGCTCGCCCTCCCTGAAGCCCTCGTTGACCGCCTCGACGACCTCTTCGAGGGTCAGCCCCTGTTCCAGGTGCTGCTCGGGGGCGTAGCGGATCTCGGCGTAGACGACGCCGTCCTCGGCGAGGTCCTCGGCGCACTCGGCGGCGACGCGGAACAGCGCCTCGCGCGTCTGCATGACGGCGCAGGTGTGGCTGAACGTCTCCAAGTACCGCTCCAGGGAACCGGAGTCGGCCGCTTCACGGAACCAGACGCCGAGCTTGTCGGCGTCTGCCTCCGGCAGATTCTCGTACCCCTGCTCGCGCGCCAGGTCGACGATCGTGCCGGGCCTCAGCCCGCCGTCGAGGTGGTCGTGTAGGAGCACCTTGGGCGCGCGACGGATCTGCTCGGCGGTCGGCACCCGGGGGCTGTTGGGGTTCACGGTGATCGGGCTCGTCATTTCCGCACTCTAACTCCTACGCGCGTAGATCGCTGCGGTTCGTTGTCGGTTCGTTGCGATCGGTCACCAGGAACGACCGGGCCATGATCCGTCGATACGCAACGGTGACCCGTCGACCGGCGGTGCGCGCCGGGCTTCTGACACTGTGCTGTCATGCAGCAGCGAGCGACACAGGGCCGCGAGGCGCGGCTTGCCAAGGCGGCCGGGCCGGTGCCGGGAGCGGTGGGCGGTGTGGTGCTGCTGCTCCCCGCGGGCGAGGAGACCTCGACCCGCAGACCCTCCCCGGTGGACCGGGCCGCGCTGCGCCCGCTCGCGCGCCGCCTCACGCGCGCGGGGCGGGACGCGGGCCTGGTCACGCATGTCGTGCAGTACCGGTGCCGCGGCTGGAACGAGACGCAGGCCGACCTCGCGCGCGATGCCCGGTGGGCCGCCGACGAGGTCGTGCGCCGCTACGGGGACGTACCGATCTGCCTCGCCGGCCTCGACATGGGCGGCCGCGCGGCGCTGCACGCGGGCGGCCACGAGGCCGTCAACTCCGTGCTGGCGCTCGCCCCTTGGCTGCCGGAGGACGATGTGGCGGCGCCGCTCGAACCGGTCAAGCAGCTCGCGGGCCGCCGGGTCCTCATCGTGCACGGCACCGATGACCGGCGTACGGACCCGGAGTTGTCCTTCCGGCTCGCGGGCCGCGCGAAGAAGGCGAACCGTGACGTGTGCCGCTTCGAGGTGCACTCGGACGGGCACGGGCTGGCGCAGCACCGCTTCGAAGTCGCCTCCCTGGCCGTGGACTTCGTGCTGGGCACGCTGTTCGGGCGGCCGTTCTCGCGCCCGCTGCGGGACGCGCTTGCGGCGCCGCCGCCGTTGGGGTTGCGGATGCCGTTGGCGGCCGGGTTTGGGCGCACGCTCTGAGGCTGGGCGCCGCCAACCGTTGTGCGCCCGGACCGGCGTTGCGGTCGCGGGGCTCTGCCCCGGACCCCGCTGCTCAATCGCCGCAGGGGCTTGATTTGGCTGCACCGGATCCCGCTGCTTAAGCGCCGCAGGGGCTTGATTGGGCTGCACCAGGGCTTGAATAGGTGTGTTCCGGTAGGAGTCTTCCCCTGCGTGACAGCAGGAACTTCTTGAAGGCCGCTACGGGAGGTGTGTCCGGGTGGCCGTCAAGCCACGCGACGCCGATCTCCCGCACGGCCCGCTGCCCGGTCACCGCGAGCTCCACGACTCCCGGGCGCGGCACGGTCGGCGGCGGCAGGAGCGCGACCCCGAGCCCCGCCGCGACGAAGCCGCGCAGCGTCTCCGCCTCCTCGCCCTCGAACGCGATCCGCGGCGTGAACCCGGCCTCGGCGCACAGGTCGTCGCAGATGCGGCGCAGGCCGTAGCCGGGTTCGAGGGTGACGAAGGTTTCCTCGGCCGCCTCCTCCAGGCGGATGCGCTTGCGGGTGGCGAGGCGGTGGTGGTCCGGGACGACGAGGCGCAGGCGCTGCTCGTCGAGGCGGCGTGCGACCAGGCCCGGCGCGTCCGGGACGGGCGAGGTGAGACACAGGTCGAGCTCGCCCGCGCGCAGCCGCTCCAGCATCGCCTCCCCGTAGTTCTGCACGAGGCTGAAGCGGATGCGGGGGTGTTCGGCGCGGAAGGCGCGGATCAGGCCGGGCACCGTCTCCGTACCCATCGTGTGCAGGAAGCCGAAGGCGACCTTGCCGGACTCGGGGTCGGCGTCGGCGCGCACCGACTCGACCGCCTTCTCGACCTCGCCGAGCGCGCGCTCCACCGAGGAGAGGAACGTACGGCCTGCGGGGGTCAGCGACACCGTGCGGCCGTGCCGGGCGAACAGGTCGACGCCCAGATCGCGTTCGAGGCGGACCATGGCGCGGGAGAGCGTGGACTGCGGCACGTTCATCTCCTGCGCCGCGCGCGTGACGTGCTCGGTGCGGGCGACCCCGGCGAAGTGGGCGAGGCGCGGCGCGAGGAGTGTGACGATGTCTTCCGTGTCACTAAGCGGTGACAAGCGCCCCTCCGACCTCTGTTCATGCTCCATGGGAACGATTATGGCGGCTTCATGCATTGGACGCATGAAAGCAGGTGAGCCTACGTTCTTGGCATGTCACCTGCCAGTAGCCCGGCGGCCGCCTCCACCGACGCGGTCGCCGACACCCAGCCCACCGCCGACACCCGGTTGACGCCCGGCGGCCCCGGCTACCGCCGCATGAGCTTCGCCCTGTTCCTCGCCGGAGTCGCCACCTTCGCGCTCCTCTACTCGACGCAGGCCCTGCTCCCCCTCATCTCCGACGGCTACGGCGCGAGCGCGAGCGCGGCGGCCTGGACGGTGTCCGCGTCGACCTTCGCGCTCGCGGTGTGCGTGCTGCCGCTGAGCGCGCTGTCCGAGCGGTTCGGGCGGCGCACGGTGATGACCGCCTCGCTGACGGTGGCGGTCGCGGTGGGGCTCCTGGTCCCCTTCGCTCCGGACCTCGGCTCGCTGATCACGCTGCGCGCGCTCCAGGGCGCCGCCCTCGCGGGGCTCCCCGCGTCCGCGATGGCGTACCTCGCGGAGGAGGTACGGCCGAAGGCGCTGGTCGCGGCCATCGGACTGTTCGTCGCGGGCAACTCCATCGGCGGCATGAGCGGCCGGATCATCGGCGGCTGGATCGCGCAGGCCTGGGGCTGGCGGGTGGCCGTCGGGGTGATCGGTGTGATCGCGGTGGCGTGCGCCGTCGCGTTCCGGATGCTGCTGCCTGCGCCGCGACACTTCACGCCGGGCTCACTGCGCCCGCGCGCCCTCGCCGCCACGGTCGGCAGCCACCTCGCGAACCCGCTGCTGCGCCGCCTGTACCTGATCGGCGCGCTGTTCATGATGGTGTTCGGCGGGGTCTACACGGTGATCGGCTACCGGCTGTCCGCGGCGCCCTTCTCCCTCCCGCAGGGTGTCGTCGGCTCGATCTTCATCGTCTATCTGGTGGGGACCGCCTCCTCGGCCGCGGCGGGGCGCCTCGTCACCCGGCTCGGGCGGCGCGGCACGCTGTATCTGGGCGCCGGTACGACGATGGCGGGGCTGCTGCTCGCCCTCGTGCCGAACATCGTGTCCGTGCTGCTCGGGCTCGTGCTGATCACGGCGGGCTTCTTCGCGGGCCACGCGACGGCGTCGTCGTCCGTCAGCCACACCGCCACGCACGGGCGGGCGCAGGCCTCCGCGCTCTACCAGACCATGTACTACGTCGGGTCCAGCGTCGGCTCGGCCGTCGGCGCCGTCGCCTTCCACGCGGCGGGCTGGTCGGGAACGGTGGGCCTCGGCTTCCTCGCGGTGCTCGGCGTCGTGGCGATCACGGTGTGGGGCACGTACGCGGCCCGGAGACCCGCGGCGATCTGAACAACCGCCTCTGGCGTTCCGACGACGGCTTCTCGACCTGGGCTTTTTCCCGGTCGGGGGGCCGTTGTCAGTGGGCTGCGGTAGCTTTCGTCGTGCTGGAACTCGCAGCGGCGATGGGGGCGTCAACCGTGGTTGGGGGCAGGGGACATGAGTGACACCGCGACACAGGCAGGGCTCGACGACCTGGAGAAACACCGGGTCGAGCTGACCGGGTACTGCTACCGGATGCTGGGCTCGGCGTTCGAGGCCGAGGACGCCGTGCAGGACACGATGGTGCGGGCCTGGCGCAGCTTCGCCACGTTCGAGGGCCGCTCCAGCCTGCGCTCCTGGCTGTACCGCATCGCGACGAACGTGTGCCTGGACTCGCTGAGCGCGGGGAACAAGCGGGCCCGCCCGATGGACCTGACGGCGGCGGCCCCGCTGGCCCAGGTCGCGCTCAACCCCCGCCCCGACAATGTGTGGCTCGAACCCATTCCGGACGCCCGCGTGCTGCCGACGGTGCACGATCCGGCGGAGGCGGCCGTGGCGCGGGAGTCGGTGCGGCTCGCGTTCGTCGCGGCGCTTCAGCAACTGCCGCCGAAGCAGCGGGCGGTGCTGATCCTGCGCGAGGTCCTGGCGTGGAAGGCGCAGGAGGTCGCGGACCTGCTCGACACGTCGGTGGCGTCGGTGAACAGCGCGCTGCAGCGGGCGCGGGCGACGCTGGCGGAGGCCCCGCCGGCGGACTCCGCGACGTCCGATCCGCTCGACGCGGAGCAGCAGAAGCTCCTGGAGCGCTACGTCGCGGCGTTCGAGGGCTACGACATGAAGGCGCTCACCGCGCTGCTCGCCGAGGACGCCATCATGACGATGCCGCCGTTCGACCTGTGGCTGCGCGGCCCCGAGGACATCACGGGCTTCATGACCACGATCGGCGCGTCCTGCGCGGGTTCGCGACTGCTGCCGGTGGTGTCGAACGGGACGCCGGCGTTCGCCCACTACAAGCCGGATCCGGACAAGGGGGGCTTCGCGCCCTGGGCGATCCAGGTCATCGAGTTCTCAGCGGGGCGGATCGCGGGGTACCACTGCTTCCTGGACACGCAGCGCTGGTTCCCGTTGTTCGGCGTCCCGGACCATCTCGACGCCTGACCCTTCGCGGTCGGGCGCTCCCAGCACGTCGGCCATCCCGGCGAGTTCGAGGAGCACGCCGAGTCCCGCGGGCGGGTCGCGGAGCACCATCCGTGACCCGGCGCGGCGGGCGGCGAGCTGCATGCGGGCGAGCGCGTCGAGGGTCGCGAGGTCGGCGGTGGTCACGCGGGAGACGTCGCAGATCACGGTCGGCGCGCCCGGCAGAGCGGCGTGGAGGCGCTCGCACAGCCGGGGCGCGTCGCCGGAGCGGATCGGCCCGGCGAGCACCACGACGGGCGGGGACTCGGGAGAGAGCGAGGAAGCAGCCACGTACGAATGACCGTGCGGCGGTGCGGAATTCATCGGTCCCGCCCGTATCCGGACACGTGGGCTGGATCACGTTGATTCGGATAGTGGATCAACGTTGACCGGCGATCCGTTCACGACGGAGTCTTGACGCGTGCAGGGGGTACTCAACGGTTTCGCGGTCATCGCGATCGTCATCGTGGTCGGCTACGTCATCGGGCGGCGCGGCTATCTGGGCGCGAACGGCCGGGAGGTCCTGAACAAGCTGGCGTTCCATGTGGCGTCCCCGGCGCTGCTGTTCACCATGCTGGCCAAGGCGGACCTGGCCGTGATCCTGTCGCCGAGCCTGCTGGTCACGGCGCTCTCCACGGCTGCGGTGGCCGGGATCTTCATCACGGTGGGCGTCGTCCGCGGTTGGGGGACGGGCCGGACCACGATCGGCGCGCTGTGCTCGTCGTTGGTGAACTCCGGGAACCTGGGGATCCCGATCGCGGTGTACGTCCTCGGTGACGCCTCGCTCGTCGCCCCGGTCCTCCTCTTCCAGCAGCTCGTCGTGACGCCGATCGCGCTGACGGTGCTCGACCTGTCGGAGGCGTCGTCCGGTGCGGAGCGGCTGACGTGGGCCCAGCGGCTGCTCACGCCGTTCCGGAACCCGGTCGCGATCGGTTCGCTCTCGGGCGTGCTGGTGTCGGCCACGGGGATCACGGTCCCCTCCCCGATCTTCGATCCGCTGGAACTCATCGCGAACATGTCCGTGCCGGGGATCCTCATCGCGTTCGGCATCTCGCTGTGCGGGAGTTCCTGGCCGGGCGGCCGGGGCGCGGACCGGGTGCCGGTGCTGCTGTCGACGGCGCTGAAGGCGGTGGGCCAGCCGATGGTGGCGTGGGCGCTGGCGTCCTTCGTGTTCGGGTTGCACGGGGCGCGACTCCTCGACGTCGTGGTGACGTCGGCGCTTCCGGCGGCCCAGAACATCTTCACGTACTCGAGCCGGTACCGAGTGGGTGAGCGGTTGGCGCGGGAGTCGATCCTGTTGTCGACGATGGCGTCGGTACCGGCGCTCGTGGTGGTGGCGGCGCTGCTGGGGTGACCGGTCCGGTGTCGGGCCGGCCACCCCTGGGGCCTGTCAGCCGATCCGCTCCAGCACGATCGGCCGCGCCGTGAACCCGGTGCCCGCCGGAGCGATGTCGTACGCCCCTTCCAGCGCTTCGAGCGCGTACGAGAACCGCTCGGGGGTGTCCGTGTGCAGGGTCATGAGGACCTGGCCGGCGAAGACCGCGTCGCCGGGCTTGGCGTGCAGTTCGACGCCCGCCGCCGCCTGCACCGGGTCCTCCTTGCGGGAGCGGCCCGCGCCGAGGCGCCAGGCGGCGAGGCCCACGCCCATCGCGTCGAGGCGGGTCAGTACGCCGGACTCCCCCGCCGTCACCACGTGTGTCTCGCGGGCCGTCGGCAGCGCCACGTCCGGGTCGCCGCCCTGCGCCGCGATCATCCGCCGCCACGCGTCCATCGCCGAGCCGTCGGCGAGCGCCTTCGCCGGATCGGCGTCCTTCAGGCCCGCCGCGTCGAGCATCTCGCGGGCGAGGGCGAGGGTGAGCTCGACGACGTCGTCGGGGCCGCCGCCCGCCAACACCTCGACGGATTCCCGGACTTCGAGCGCGTTGCCCGCGGTCAGGCCGAGCGGGGTGTTCATGTCGGTGACGAGGGCGACGGTCGGCAGCCCGTGGTCGGCGCCCAACCCGACCATCGTGCGGGCGAGTTCGCGGGCCGGGCCGATCTCCTTCATAAAGGCGCCGGAGCCGACCTTCACGTCGAGGACCAGCGAGCCCGTGCCCTCCGCGATCTTCTTCGACATGATCGAGGACGCGATGAGCGGGATGCACTCGACGGTGGCCGTGACGTCGCGGAGTGCGTAGAGCTTCTTGTCGGCGGGGGCGAGGCCGCTGCCGGGCGCGCAGACGACCGCGCCGACGTCCTCCAGGGTGCGCATCATCTCGTCGTTGGTGATGTTCGCGCGCCAGCCGGGGATCGCCTCCAGCTTGTCGAGCGTGCCGCCGGTGTGACCGAGGCCGCGCCCCGACAGCTGCGGCACGGCCGCGCCGCAGGCCGCGACGAGGGGCGCGAGCGGCAGCGTGATCTTGTCCCCGACGCCGCCCGTGGAGTGCTTGTCGGCGGCCGGGCGCGCAAGGACCGAGAAGTCCATCCGCTCACCGGAGTTGATCATCGCGGCGGTCCAGCGGGCGATCTCCGCGCGGTCCATCCCGTTCAGGAAGATCGCCATGGCGAGGGCCGACATCTGCTCGTCGGCGACGTCGCCCCGCGTGTACGCGTCGACGACCCAGTCGATCTGCGCGTCCGTGAGCCGCCCGCGGTCTCGCTTCGTACGGATGACGGAGATGACGTCCATGGCAAATCCTCCAATGGTTCGGCACAGCGTGACGCACCCCGCCACGCTCCACGGCAGGGCGCGACTCTACGCGCATAGACGCCTCGCGTGAAGTGCCCGTCCCGTACCTCTCCCCGTACCGTGAAGGCCCACCCCCGCGACGGACAGGAGACCCCGGTGTCCGAGACCAGGCCGACGACGACAGCGACGGGCGCGCCGAGCACGACGACAGTGCGCGAGCTGCTCGACGAGTTGGCCGGGCTGGAGGACCCGAAGGCCCGCGCCGTCAACGAGCGGCACGGCGACGACCACGGCGTGAACCTGAGCAAACTGCGCGCCATCGCCAAGCGCCTCAAGACCCGGCAGGAACTCGCGGTCGAGCTGTGGGCCACCGATGACACGGCGGCGCGGCTCCTCGCCCTCCTCGTCTGCCGGCCGAAGGCGTTCGGGGAGGGCGAGTTGGACGCCATGCTGCGTGAGGCGCGCGCCCCGAAGGTGCAGGACTGGCTCATCAACTACGTGGTGAAGAAGAGCCCGCACGCGGAGGCGCTGCGCGTGGCCTGGCTCACCGACAAGGATCCGGTGGTCGCGGGCGCCGGGTGGGCGCTTACGGCGGACCGCGTGACGAAGAGGCCGGACGGCCTCGACCTCGGTGGGCTGCTTGACGTGATCGAGGCGGAGATGCGGGGTGCGCCGGAGCGGCTCCAGTGGGCCATGAACACGTGTCTCGCGCAGATCGGGATCGCGCATCCCGGGTATCGGGTCCGTGCGGTGGGCATGGGGGAGCGGCTCGGTGTGCTCAAGGACTATCCGACGTCGCCGGGGTGTACGTCGCCGTATGCGCCTGCGTGGATTGCGGAGATGGTGCGGAGGCAGGCGCGGGAGTCCTGACACGCCGCACCGGGTCCCGGTCGCGGGGCTCTGCCCCGGACCCCGCTGCTCAATCGCCGCAGGGGCTTGAAGTGCCGAGGCTTGAAATGTCCAGGTCCGCCTCCTCGTCGATCCGGGTCAGTTTCTCCGGGTTGCGGGTTACGTAGATGTGGGTGATGCGGCCGTCGTCCACCAGCACGCTCACCGCCGCCGGTTCGCCGTCGAAGTCGATGCGGGCCGCCGGGGCGGCGTTGAACCACACCGGGGTCGTGGCCAGTTCGGCCACCTTGGTCTTCGCCGACGCGAGCAGCGTCGCCACGACGTCGACTCCGTGCAGCGGGAGCAGCGCCGCGGCCACCCGCCCGCCGCCGTCGGCGATCATGACGACATCGGGGGCCATGACCTCCATCAGTCCTTGCAGGTTCCCCGTGCTCATGGCCGCCAAGAAGCGTTCCACCACCGCCTGTTGCTCCGAGCGCGCCACCTTCATGCGCGGCTGTCGCGCCGCCACGTGGTCGCGGGCCCGCCGCGCGATCTGCCGCACGGTGGCCGCCGACCTGCCGACGGCCTCGGCGATCTCCCCGTACGGGACGTCGAAGACCTCGCGGAGGACGAAGACCGCGCGTTCCGTCGGGCCGAGGGTTTCCAGGACCGTGAGGAGGGCGATCGAGACGCTCTCCGCCAGTTCGATGTCGTCCGCGACATCCGGGCTGGTCAGGAGCGGTTCCGGGAGCCATTGGCCGACGTAATCCTCGCGGCGGCGTGACAGGGTGCGCAGCCGGTTGAGGGACTGGCGCGTGACGATCCGGACGAGGTACGCGCGCGGGTCGCGCACCTCGGTCCGGTCCGCGTCGGCCCACCGCAGCCAGGACTCCTGCAACACGTCCTCCGCGTCGGCCGCCGAGCCGAGCATCTCGTAGGCGACCGTGAAGAGCAGGCTGCGGTGGGTGATGAAGGCATCCGACGACGACTCTGCCATTACGCGCGGGCCTCCAGGGGGATCTCGCAGGCCTCCGAGAAGCCCTGCGAGCTGATGCCGTGGGCCGTGTTGCCGCGCGTCGAGAAGTTGACGAAGGCGATGTACGTGGTGAGTTCGACCATCGCCGCGGCGCCGAGCCGGTCGAGCAGGCCCGCGTACAGCTCGTCGGTGACGGTCGGCGGGGTGTTCGTCATGGCCTCCGCGTACTCCATGACGTCCCGCTCCAGCGGGGTGAAGGCGTCGGACGCGCGCCAGCGCGGTACCTGGCTCGCCTTCGTCAGGTCCAACTTCTCGTTCTGTGCCTGGAAGTAGCCGACGTCGAGGCACCAGCTGCAACCGACCTGCGCCGCGACCGCCATGTGCGCGAACGACTTGAGGCTCGCGTCGGCCGCGTCCCACTGGGCGACCTGGCGGCCGAGTCCGAGGCCGTCCTGGGCGACCTTCGGGTTGTGCCAGAGCACTTCGGCGGGCTCCATGACCGCGCCGAGCTGGTCGACCATGCCGTTCTTGAGCTCGTCGGGGAGTTCCGCCTTTGCGATGCGAAGCGCCATGATGCCTGTCCTCCTGGACTGTCCGGTCGGGCTCCGGGCCTTTCGGCCCCGCCCCTTCGGCATAAAGACACCGGCGGGCCCGCGGGTGTGACATCCGTGCGAGCCCTACGGTCAGCCCAGGTGCTCGGGACCGAACGCCTCCGGCAGCATCTGCCCCAGCGTCCGCACCCCCGCCCCCGTCTCCATCAGCAGTTCCGCGCCCCCGAACTCGTACAGGAGCTGTCGGCAGCGGCCGCACGGCATGAGCAGTTCGCCCTTGCCGTCCACGCACGTGAAGTGGGTGAGGCGGCCGCCGCCCGTGGCGACCAGTTGCGAGACGAGGCCGCACTCCGCGCACAGGCCGAGGCCGTACGACGCGTTCTCGACGTTGCAGCCGGTGACGGTGCGGCCGTCGTCGACGAGGGCGGCCGCGCCGACCGGGAAGCCGGAGTACGGGGCGTACGCACGGGACATCGCCTCGCGCGCCGCCGCTCTCAGGTGCTCCCAGTCGACCGTCACGTGCCCTGCCCCTTCCGGTACGGCTTGCCGTTCGCCTTCGGCATCCGCAGGCGTTGTGCCGAGAGTGCCAGGACGAGCATGGTCAGGACGTACGGCATGGCCGTGGCGACCTGGCTCGGTACCGAATCGGTGGAGGAGTACCAGAAGAAGAGGAGGATCGAGACGGCCAGGGTGACGACTCCGCCGACGTACTTCTTCTTCCAGATCAGCCAGGCCACCGCGAGCAGCGCGAGGATCGCGATCAGCAGGAGCAGCGCGTGGGTGTTCTCCGTGCCGCCGCGCACCTTGAGCGTGTCGCTGTAGCCGAACAGACCCGCGCCCAGGGCGAGTCCGCCCGGCATCCAGTTGCCGAAGATCATCGCGGCGAGGCCGATGTAGCCGCGGCCGCCGGTCTGGCCCTCCAGGTAGTAGTTGGAGGAGACCATCGAGAGGAACGCCCCGCCGAGGCCCGCGAGGGCGCCGGAGACGATCACGGCGACGTACTTGTACTTGATGACGTTGACGCCGAGGGACTCGGCCGCGACCGGGTTCTCGCCGCAGGACCGCAGCCGCAGGCCGAACGACGTGCGCCACAGGATCCACCAGGAGGCGGGGACCAGGAGCACCGCGATCAGCGTCAGCCAGGACACGCCCGTCATGACGCCGCCGAGCAGGCCCGCGACGTCGGAGATCAGGAACCAGCCCTGCTTGTTGAGGTCGGCGAGGGCGTCCGCGAGTCCGGGGACCGTGAACTCGCCCAGCGACGGCACCGCGGGCGACTGCCGGGAGGTGGCGCCCTCCATCCCGTCGTACATCAGGACGGAGAGGTAGCGGGTGGCGCCGAGGGCGAGGATGTTGATGGCCACACCGGAGACGATGTGGTTGACGTTGAAGGTGACCGTGGCGAGGGCGTGCACCAGGCCGCCGAGCGCCCCGCCGATCAGGGCGGCGAGCACACCGACCCAGGGGCCCCACTGGTAGCCGGCCCAGGCGCCGAACCAGGTGCCGAGGATCAGCATGCCTTCGAGGCCGATGTTGACGACGCCCGCGCGCTCGGCCCACAGACCGCCGAGGCCCGCCATGCCGATGGGTACGGCGAGTTGGAGCGCGGTCGACATCTGGCTGACGGAGGTGAGGCCGTTGGCGTCGGTGATCAGGCGGACCGCGGAGACCAGGCAGAGCAGGCCCGCGATGATCAGGAGGAGGACCGGGAGGCTGAGCTTGCGCCGCGTCGCGGGCGCGGCGGGCTTGTCGAGAACGGGAGCCGTACTCATCGGGCGGCCACCTCCTGCTTCTTCTCGTTGTTGTCGGAGGCGGTGAGGACATGGCCCGCGGCGAGTTCGGCGCCGACGCGCTGCTGCTGGCGGCGCGTGCCCCAGACGCGGACGGCCTCGTAGGAGACGACGACCGCGATCACGATGAGGCCCTGCATGATCGTGGCGATCTCGGAGCTGTAGCCCTGGAGGTCCAGCGGGTCGGCCGCGTTGAACAGCCAGGACAGGAGCAGTGAGGCCAGCGCCATGCCGACCGGGCTGTTGCGGCCGAGCAGCGCCACGGTGATCGCGTTGAAGCCGAGCGCGGCCGGGAACGAGTCGGAGAAGGTGTGCGTCGAGCCGAGCAGCGTCGGCAGTCCGGCGAGTCCTGCGACGGCGCCCGACAGGAGCATGGCCGTGAGGACCATCTTCTTCGCCGAGACGCCGGAGGCGGCGGCCGCGGTGTCGGAGGCACCGGAGGCGCGCAGATCGAAGCCGAACCGGGTGCGGTTCAGCATCACCCAGTAGACGATGCCGAGGGCGATCGCGACGAAGACGAAGCCGTAGATGGTGCCGACCGCGTCGCCCATGTTGATGCCGGGGAACCAGCCGGCCCTGTCCATCTCGCCGGTGGTGCGGTTGTTGCCGACGGCGACGCCGAAGGCGTCCTCCAGGGTCAGATACGCGATGACCGAGGCCGCGATCGAGTTCAGCATGATCGTGGAGACGACCTCGCTGACGCCGCGGGTCACCTTGAGGATGCCCGCGATGCCGGACCAGATCGCGCCGGTCAGGGCCGCCGACAGGATGAGCAGCGGGATCTGGAGGAAGGCCGGGAACGCGATGTGCGCGCCGACGATGGCGGCGACGCAGGCGGCGAGCCGGTACTGGCCCTCGACCCCGATGTTGAAGAGGTTCATCCGGAAGCCGATGGCCACGGCGAGCGCGCCGACGTAGAGGCCCGCGGCGTCATTGATGATGAGCACCTGGACGTCGGAGAACGTCGCCTGCTCGAACATGATCGAGAACGGCTCGATCGGGTTCTCGCCGGAGGCCACGAGCACGATCGCGGTCAGGGCGAACGCCACGACGAGGGCGATGACCGGTCCCGCCACCGCGAGAAGGACCCGCTCCGTGTCGATGCCGGCCCTGCGCTTACTGGTGTTCATGGTCAGGCACCGTCTTCCGTGTGCTCCAGGTGGCCCGAGGCCGCACCGGTCATGGCGGATCCCAGCTCTTCCGGGGTGATGGCGGCCGGGTCCGCGTCGGCCACCAAGCGGCCGTCGTAGATGACCCGGAGGGTGTCGGAGAGGCCGATCAGCTCGTCGAGGTCGGCCGAGATGAGCAGCACGGCGAGCCCCTCGTGGCGGGCCGCGCGGATCTGGTCCCAGATCTGCGCCTGCGCGCCGACGTCCACACCGCGGGTGGGGTGGGCGGCGATCAGGAACTTGGGCGTGTGGCTCATCTCCCGGCCCACGATCAGCTTCTGCTGGTTGCCGCCCGACAGGGAGTCCGCGGTGACGTCGATGCCGGGGGTGCGGACGTCGTACTCCTTGACGATCCGCTCGGTGTCGGCCTGCGCGCCCTTCGGGTCGAGCCAGAAGCCCTTGCTGTTGGGCCGCTCGGTGACATGGCCGAGCATCCGGTTCTCCCACAGCGGGGCGCTCAGGACGAGGCCGTGGCGGTGCCGGTCCTCGGGGATGTAGCCGATGCCCGACTCGCGGCGCCTGCGGGTGGCCCAGGAGGTGATCTCCTCGCCGAGCAGCTTGATGGTGCCGCTGTCCGCGTGCTCAAGGCCGATCAGCGCCTCGATCAGCTCCGTCTGCCCGTTGCCCTCGACGCCCGCGAGACCGAGGACCTCGCCGGCGTGGATGGTGAAGGTGATGCCGTCGAGGAGCGGTTTGCCGCCGTGGGGGGCCGCGAGGCGCAGCTCCTCGACCTCGACGACGGGGCGGTCGGTGACGGTGGACTCCGCCGTCTCCGGGGTGGGCAGTTCGCTGCCGACCATCAGCTCGGCGAGCTGCTTCGACGTGGTCTCGGCGGGGACGGCCGTGCCGACCGTCGTGCCGCGCCGGATGACGGTGATCTCGTCGGCCACGGAGAGGACTTCGCCGAGCTTGTGCGAGATGAAGATGACGGAGAGGCCCTCGGCCTTGAGCCCGCGCAGGTTGTCGAAGAGCGCGTCGACCTCCTGCGGGACGAGCACGGCGGTCGGCTCGTCGAGGATCAGGGTGGTGGCGCCGCGGTAGAGGACCTTGAGGATCTCCACGCGCTGCCGGTCGGCGACGCCGAGGTCCTCCACGAGGACGTCGGGGCGCACTCCGAGCCCGTAACGCTCGGATATCTCAAGGATCTTGCGGCGGGCCCTGCCGCCGATCCCGTACAGCTTCTCGCTGCCGAGGACGACGTTCTCCAGGACGGTCAGGTTGTCCGCGAGCATGAAGTGCTGGTGGACCATGCCGATGCCGCGGACGATGGCGTCGGCGGGCGAGGAGTAGGAGACCTGCTCCCCGGCGATGGTGATGGTGCCCTCGTCCGGCTTCTGCATGCCGTAGAGGATCTTCATCAGGGTGGACTTTCCCGCCCCGTTCTCCCCTACGAGGGCGTGCACGGTGCCCTTGTGGACGGTGAGGCGGATGTCGTGGTTGGCGACCACGCCGGGGAACCGCTTGGTGATGCCCTTGAGTTCCACGGCGACGGGGGCGACCGTGTCGGCCGGCGGGGAGCTTGACGTGGCGATGGCGCACTCTCCTGGGGAAGGGGGTCGCCTACACGCGTAGCGCCCCAACAGCGGTGTGCGAGAAGTGAGTTCGAGCAGGATCGCATGAACAGGGCGCGAGGAAGAAGGCTCCTCCCGCAGGACTCCCGTGGGACTCCCGAAGGATGCAGCGACCTCCCCGCGCCCATGCCAGGCCCTGGCTTCCCGCGTGTTACTTCTGGGGCTTGACCGGCACCTTCACGGAGCCGCCGACGATGCCCTGCTCGGCCTTCTTCAGGGCCGCCTGGAGCTTGGAGTCGCTCTTGAACTCCGGGTTGGACGCGGCGAGGGAGACCTCGCCGGACTTCAGGTCGCCGGTGACGACGCCGGTCTCCGGCTTGCCGTCCTCGACCGACTGCGCCAGGTTGAGGATCGCCTTGGCGACGTCCTTGGTGGCGGAGGTGATGATGTACTTCTTGTACTTCTTCAGCGGCGCCTGCGCGTACTGGTCGGAGTCGACGCCGATCGCGTACGCCTTCTCGGCGGCGGCCGCCTCGATGACGCCCTGCCCCGAAAGACCGGCCGCGTGGTAGACGACGTCGGCGCCGTCCTCCAGCTGCTTCTCGGCGGCGGCCTTGCCGAGGTCCGGCGAGGCGAAGCCCTTGGCGGGGTCCTCGTCGAGGTACTGGACCTCGACCTTGACGCCCTTCTTGGTGTCCTTGACGCCCTGCTCGAAGCCCGCCTGGAACTTGTTGATCAGCGCGTTGTCCACGCCGCCGACGAAGCCGACCGTGTCGGACTTGGTCTTCAGCGCCGCGGTGACACCGGCGAGGTAGGAGACCTCGTTCTCCTGGAAGACCAGGTCAGCGATGTTGTCGCCCTTGGCGGTGGCGTCGTCGACGATGCCGAAGGTGGTCTTCGGGTACTTCGCGGCGGCCTCCTTGACGGCGGGGGCGTACGCGTAGCCGATGCCGACGACCGGGTTGTAACCCATCTTCGCCAGCTGGACGAGGCGCTGGGTCTTGTCGTCGTCGGACTCGCCGTCCTTCGGCTCCTGGTCGGCGACCTGGTAGCCGAACTCCTTCTTGGCCTGGCGAAGGCCGTCGTAGGCGGCGTCGTTGAACGACTGGTCGCCCTTGCCGCCGACGTCGTAGGCGATGGCGAGGCCCTTGTCCTTGCCGCCGTCGGAGGACGACTGGGCGTCCGACGAGGTGCCTCCGCAGGCGGAGAGGGCGAGGGCGAGCGAAGCGGTGGCGGTGCCTGCGACCGCTATACGGGAAACCCGGCGCATGAGAAGTGCTCCTTCGTACAAGCGCCGGAACGGCAGGGGGCCGACGCTGAGTTCGCCGCAGAGTAACGCGCGTAGACCTGACAGAGAACCCTGGTTGTCCAGACTGTTATCGACGGGGGTACGAGGCCGTATACGACCGGGTTTGCGGTGCCGCCGGTGAGACGCACCGGCGGCACCGCTCGGATCGGGCTCGGATCGAGCTCGGATCGCGCTCAGATCGTCCGGATCACTTCTTCTCGGGCTTCGTCTGCACCTTGATGGAGCCGTCGACGATGCCCTTCTTGGCCTTGGCGACCGCGTCGGAGAGACCTGCGATCTCCTTGAACTTCGGGTTGGACTCCGAGGCTCCTACGCCGTCGACCTTGAGGTCGAAGGTCTGCACACCGGTCAGCGGCTTGCCGTCCTCGACGGACTTGGCCAGCGAGTAGACGGACCCGCCGACCTCCTTGAGCGCCGAAGTCAGGATGTAGTCCTTGTACTTGGCGAGGGTCTTCTGCTGGTACTGGTCGGAGTCGACGCCGATGACCCACTTCTTCTGCTCGGCGGCCGCCTTGATGACGCCCTGCCCCGACAGGCCCGCCGCGTGGTAGATCACGTCGGCGCCGTCCTCCAGCTGCTTCTCGGCGGCGGCCTTGCCGAGGTCAGGCGAGGCGAACCCCTTGGCCGGGTCCTCGTCGAGGTACTGGACCTCGATGTCCACGCCCTTCTTGGTGTCGTTGACGCCCTGCTCGAACCCGGCCTCGAACTTGTTGATCAGTTCGTTGTCGACGCCGCCGACGAAGCCGACGTGGTCGGACTTGGTGGCCTTGGCCGCGGCGACGCCGGCCAGGTAGGAGGACTCGTTCTCGGCGAAGACCAGGGAGGCGACGTTCTTGCCCTCGACGACCGAGTCGACGATGCCGAAGGTCGTCTTCGGGTACTTCTTCGAGGCTTCCTTCATCGCCGGGCCGTAGGCGTAGCCGATGCCGACGACCGGGTTGTAGCCGGCCTTCGCGAGGTTCGCGAGCCGCTGCACCTTGTCGTCGTCGGACTCGCCGTCCTTCGGCTCCTGGTCGGCGGTCTTGTAGCCGAACTCCTTCTTCGCCTTGAGCATGCCCTCGTAGGCGGAGTCGTTGAACGACTGGTCACCCTTGCCGCCGACGTCGTACGCGATGGCGAGGCCGAGCTTCTTGCCGCTGGCGTCGCCGCTTCCGCCCTTCTCGCTGCTGGTGCCGCCACAGGCGGTGGCGGCGAGCGCCAGGCCGGTGATGCCTACGGCTATCTTCGTGAGCCGCGGTATTCGACGCATCAGGTGTCCCCATTCGTCCAACACGCCTTGTATGGCGCCCAGTTCGGCGCACCATAACGCGCGTAGAAAGTCCGAGGAATGCCCTTGCCTCCGGCGTTACCGTTTCGTGCCGGGGGGCCGTTACGTTGCGGTTAACCGTCCCCCGCCTGCTCAATCGCCGCAGGGGCTTGAATTGCCCAGCAGCGCCGCCGCCGTGAAGAGCTCCACGCCCACCGCGATCGCGGACTCGTCCACGTCGAAGTCGCCCTGGTGGAGGTCGCGGGAGCTCCGGTCGCCGGGCGGCTTCACACCCAGGCGGGCCATCGCGCCCGGGACGTGCTCCAGATACCAGGAGAAGTCCTCGCCGCCGAGGCTCTGCTGGGTGTCCTCCACGGAGTCGGGCCCGCGGCGGGCCGTCATCGCGTCCCTCAACAGCTCGGTGACCACCGGGTCGTTGACGACCGGGGGGACGCCGCGGATGTAGTTCACCACCGGCTTCGCGCGGTACAGGTCCGCGATCTCCTGGATGGCACCGTGGACGAGGTCGGGCGCCTGGCGCCACGCGTCCAGGTCCAGGCAGCGCACCGTGCCGGACAGCTCGGCGTGCTGCGGGATCACGTTGCACGCGTGGCCCGTCTCCAGGCGGCCCCACGTGACGGCAAGACCCGAGCGCGCGTCGACGCGGCGGGCGACGAGCGCCGGGACCTCCGTGGCGACCTTGGCGGCGGCGGTCACCAGGTCCGTGGTCAGGTGCGGGCGGGCGGTGTGCCCCCCGGGGCCGTCGAGGGTGACCTCCAGGCGATCGCACGCCGACGTGATGGGCCCCGGCCGGATCCCGATCTTCCCCGCGTCGACCTTCGGGTCGCAGTGCACGCCGATGATGCTCCGTACGCCGTCCAGGACCCCGCACTCGATCGCGTCGGGCGCGCCGCCGGGCAGCACCTCCTCCGCCGGCTGGAACAGCAGCCGTACGGGGTGCGGCAGTTGCCCCTTGCGGTGCAGCTCCGCGAGGACGAGACCTGCGCCGAGCACGACCGTGGTGTGCACGTCGTGACCGCAGGCGTGCGCCCGGTCCGGCACCGTCGACCGGTACGCGCAGTCCGTCTTGGTGTCCGGGATGGGCAGCGCGTCGATGTCCGCACGCAGCGCGAGCATGCCGCGCCCGCCGCGCCACTCGCCGTCCTCGGTGCCGATGTCACAGATGAGGCCGGTCCCCATGCCGAGCAGGCGCGGCGCGAGCCCGGCCTTCTCCAGGCGGGTCTTGAGCGCCGCGGTGGTGCGGAACTCCTGATTGCCCAGCTCGGGGTGCATGTGCATGTCGCGCCTGAAGGCGACGAGTTCGGCGCGGAGCGCCTCGGGCAACGCACCCGGAAGTGCGGTGCCCGGCACGGATTCCCCGGGCTTGTCGGCCTCTGACTCACGGGACTTCAACTGGTTCACCCTCTGAAGGGTAGGGCGATGCAGGGGCCAACTAACCCACGATCAACAAAAGTTCAGTCGGATTGGGGTAAGAAAGATGGCCGCGATGCGCATATGGATCGCGCAGGGAGGGTATGACATTCCTTTTCGACCTGCGTCTATGCCCGGTAGGCCGCTCCCGGTCGTCACAACTTCCGTAGCGCTTCGAGGCTCACGTCGATGTCGATGTCGTACGGGACACCGATCTTCAGTTGGTCGTGATGGATCCCCGTCACGGCGTACGTCTTGGACACCGGGTCGAGTTCGTAGACCCGCACCACGGGATGCCGATCGGAGCCCGCCGACTCGACCAGCCAGAAGTGCGGGATGCCCGCGGCCGCGTACTTGTGCGGCTTGGTGTCGTGGTCGCGCGCCTCGGAGTCCGGGGAGACGACCTCGACGGCCAGGAGGACGTCGGCGGCGGCGAAGCGGGTCTGCTCCAGACCGGTGACCGAATCGGCGCGGACGACGCTGATGTCGGGCTCCGGTCCGTTGCGACGGTCGAGAACGACGGTCATCTCGCGTCGGACCTTGAGGTGCTCCGGAACCGTGCGACGCAGCCCGGTCATCAGAAGGTCAATCATGGTGCTGTGAAAATCTCGCTGCGGACTCACGAAGACGAGGCTCCCGTCGATCAGCTCGGTATGCGGCGGGAGGTCGGGCAAGGTGAACAGATCGTCCACGGTGTACCCGTCCTGCGGCGGCACCGGCCAGCGACAGCCTCGCTCGGACTCGTGCCCGGCGATCGGCTCTGCGGTCATGGTTCCTCCCATGGACGGGATCATCTGCCTGGTCATCCACGGTAGTCGCAGCAATCGAATCCCGTCATCACAAAGGGTGACCAGGTGGAACGCGGGGCGGGCACCCACGAAACGATATCACCAACCCCAATTTAATGGTATCGTTTTGCGTGGCACGCTTCCCACGAGAAGGGGGTCCCCATGTCCAGGACCGTCATTGACCTCGATGAGGCCATGGTCACCGAGGCCATGCGCATCTTCGGCACCAAGACGAAGGCGAAGGCCGTGCGCCTGGCCATGGAAGATGCCGTCAAGCGCCACCTGCGCCAGGAAGGCTTCGACGCCATAGAGTCCGGCGAGCTCGACTTCAGCGAGATCATCGACAGCACCGGGCCGCGCAACGCCGATGGCTCCCTCAAACGGGCCGACGGCCGGGCCGCTTGATGCAGGACCGCTACCTCATCGACAAATCCGCCCTGGCCCGTTGGGCGAAGCCCAAGGTCAAGGAAGTGCTGACGCCGCTGCACGATCGCTACCTGCTAGCCGTGTGCCAGCCCACCGAATACGAGATGGTGCATTCCGCACGCACCACGGCCGAAGCCATTCGCATCAGCACGTGGCTCCACGCATTCGACTACCTCACCTGCGACGACAGCACCTTCGCCCGCGCCCTGGAAACCCAACGACACGCCCTCAACGCCGGTTTCCACCGCGCCCTTTCCCTCCCCGATCTCCTGATCGCCGCCACGGCAGAACTGCACCGGCTGACCGTTCTCCACTACGACAGCGACTTCGACATGATCGCCTCCATCACCGGCCAGCCGGTCCAATGGGTGGCACCGGCGGGCAGCGTTGATCACTGACACGGCTTGTCGCTGACGCCGCTCCCGCCACAACGAACGCCAGCGCCACCAGCAACGCGCTCACCACCGGCACCCCCCGGTACCCGAGCCCGCCCCCGATCGCGAGCCCGCCGGCCCAGGGGCCGAGCGCCGCGCCCGTGTTGAGGGCGGCGGTCGCGAGGCCGCCCGCGAGGGTGGGGGCGGCGGATGCCGCGTAGAGGGCCTGGGCGATCAGGGTGGAGCCGACCGCGAAGGAGAGGGCGCCCTGGGTGAAGGCGAGGGCGAGGGTCGCCAGGGGGTTTCCCGCGAGGAGCGCGAAGAGGAGCCAGCCGAGCAGGAGCGCCGCCCCGCCGAGCACCAGGACCCGCTTCGGATGCGTGTCCGAGAGGCGGCCCGCCGCGCCGACCCCGGCGAACGAGCCGAGGCCGAAGAGGGCGAGCAGCGCCGGGATCCAGGCCTCGCCGATCCCGGTGACCTCCGTGGCGACGGGCGCCAGGTACGTGAACGTGCAGAACGTGGCGGCGTTGACCAGCGCGCCGAGCAGCAGCACCGTGAGCAGGCGCGGAGTGCGCGGGCGCGGAGTGCGTAGGCGCGGAGTGCGCAGGGCCCGCAGCTCCGTTCGGACGTCACCGCGTGCACCGGGTCCCGACGCGGGCACCGACCGCAGCACGGCGATCATCGCGGGTACGCAGATCAGCGCGACGGCCCAGAACGCGGCCCGCCAGCCCAGGAGTTGACCGAGCATCGCCCCGCCGGGCACGCCCGCGACGCAGGCCAGGGTGGTGCCGCCGAGCAGGATCGACGTGGCGCGGCCCTTGGCGTCGGGGGCGACCATGCCCACCGCCGTGGCGAGGGCGACCGCGAGGAACCCGGCGTTGGCGAGCGCCGCGACGACGCGCGTGCCGAGCAGTACGGGGAAGCTCGTCGTCAACGCGCCGACGACGTGCACGAGGGCGAAGGCGAGGAGGAAGCCGAAGAGGGCCGGGCGGCGTGGCCACCGCACGGCGAGTACGGCCGTGAGCGGCGCTCCGACGACCATGCCGATCGCGAAGGCGGACGTGAGCGCACCGGCGGCGGGGATGGAGACGCCCAGGTCGTGGGCGATGTCGGGGCCGAGCCCCGAGAGCATGAACTCGGATGTTCCCTGCGCGAAGACGGCGAGGGCGAGCAGGTGGAGAGCGAAAGGCACGACGGACTCCGTGACCGTGGAGAGTGGAGAAGGGGGTGTGGTCGCGGTTCCGGCAAGCCGTGCGAGCGGTGGCGATGACTGCGGCGTGCGTCAGCGGAAGCCCGGTCCGGTCCGGTCCAGTAGATCCAATAGAACCAGTAAGGACGGGTCTCAACGATGCGCGGAAGAAGGCCACCGGACGGCTGCCGGTGGCCGGAGTCTGTCGGACTCGGGGCTGGTCACAAGGGCGAGCGTACGGCCTGCGTCGCTATGGAGGCCACCGCGTTTCACCCCGTCCGCACCACGCCCCGCGCCGATCCCGAGATCCCCGCCAAGAACCCCTGCGCGTGGTCCGAGACGCCGTGGCGCAGCCACGTCGGGTCGATCTCGCACACCGCGACCTTCACGCCCGTACCCGCGAGGGCGATCGGCAGGGTGTGCACGACGGTCGAGGGGAAGCTGAGGATCGTCCGGCCGATGGGGCCGCGCCGGGCGATCAGCTCCAGGGGCAGGTCGGGGCGGACGATCTCCAGGCCTATCTCGGTGGCGAGACGGTGCAGCTTGTCGGAGCTCTCGCGGCGGTGCGCGAAGTAGCGGGTGGCGCCGTGCGCGCGGGCCAGTTCGCGGACCGCGCCGAGGTACTGCTCCAGGTCGACGACTCCCGTCTCCACCAGGGAGGTTCCGACCAGGTCGGCGCCGCGCGTGATCCGGGGCGGACCGAACCGGGCGCGGGTCCAGGCGTAGTCGTTGGAGGTCACCGTGACGCCATCGGGGACCTCGGCCACCGGCATCGACGTGAACACGGACACCGAGTCGCGGCGCGCGTGCGCGGCGAGCCTGCGGCGCGCGGCGGCGGCGACGGGCCCGAAGACGAGGTCGCGCGGGCCCGTCCTGCCACCGCGCCGGTGCCAGCGCACGAGCCGTTCGCCGCGCACCAGTTGGGCGACGAACTCCATGGTGGCGGTGCCGTCGTCGACGACGACGAGCTCGCGGGCACGAGTGATCGTGAGCAGCAGCTGTACGTAGCGGGAGAACGGGTCGCCGAGAACGATCCGGTCGGCCCTGCGCAGCGAAGGGGCGAGCCCGCCGATCGTCTGGAAGGGCGCGCCCGCGCCGCCGCGGGCCTCCTCCCAGCGCACCGTGTGTCCTTCGGCGCGGGCGAGTTGGGCCATGCGGCGCAGCTGGCCGCGGGTCATCGGGTCGGTGGGCGAGAGCACCACGACGGTCGCGGTGACCTCTTGGTGGTGTGCCCACTCCAGGACGTTGAGGAGCTGTACCGGGCTCTCGACGAAGCACAACGTACTGCCGGACATGCGGGCCCTCCCGAGGGCGCCGGGGCGGCCGGGCGCGGTCCGAACCGCGCCAGGCCGCCCACGAGTCGATCCGAATGTCGTCAGACGCCCACCGGCTCACCGGCGGCGACGGCGATCTCCGCCTCGGCGACGACGCCCGGCACGCGGCGCAGCTTCTTCATCGGGCCGAGCTCGGACTCGTAGACCTTCTTGACGCCGTCACCGAGGGACTCCTCGATGGTGCGGATGTCGCGCACGAGGCGCGTGAGGCCCTGCGGCTCCACGGAGGCGGCCTGGTCGGAGCCCCACATGGCGCGGTCGAGGGTGATGTGGCGCTCGACGAAGGTGGCGCCGAGGGCGACGGCCGCGAGGGTCGTCTGGAGGCCGGTCTCGTGGCCGGAGTAGCCGATCGGGACGTTCGGGTACTCGCCCTGGAGGGTGTTGATGACGCGGAGGTTGAGCTCCTCGGCGACCGACGGGTACGTCGAAGTGGCGTGGCACATGAGGATGTTGTCCGAGCCGAGGACCTCGACCGCGTGCCGGATCTGCTTCGGCGTCGACATGCCGGTGGAGAGGATGACCGTACGGCCGGTGGCGCGCAGCGCGCGGAGCAGCTCGTCGTCCGTGAGGGAGGCGGAGGCCACCTTGTGGGCGGGGACGTCGAACTTCTCCAGGAAGGCGACGGCCTCGGTGTCCCACGGGGAGGCGAACCAGTCGATGCCGCGCTTCTTGCAGTACGCGTCGATGGCGCGGTACTCGTCCTCGCCGAACTCGACGCGGTGCCGGTAGTCGATGTACGTCATCCGGCCCCAGGGGGTGTCCCGCTCGATGTCCCACTGGTCGCGCGGCGTGCAGATCTCGGGGGTGCGCTTCTGGAACTTGACGGCGTCGCAGCCGGCGTCGGCGGCGGCGTCGATGAGCCGGAACGCGTTCTCCAGGTCACCGTTGTGGTTGATGCCGATCTCGCCGGTGATGTAGACGGGGCGGCCGGGGCCGGCCTCGCGCGAACCGAACTTGCGGATACGGGAGTCGGACGCGTGGGAAGGAGAGACGTTGGACATGGCGTACGTTCCTTACTTTTCGAGGGGGTCGAGAGAAGGGCCGAGGATCCAGCTGGCGATCTCTCGGATCGCGCCTTCGCCTCCGGGGACGGTGGTGACGGCGCGTGCGGCGCCGCGTACGACGTCGTGGGCACTGGCGACCGCCACGGGCCAGCCCGCGAGGGCGAAGCACGGGAGGTCGTTGACGTCGTTGCCGACGTAGAGCACGCGCTCGGGCGCGATGCCCTGCTCCTCGCACCACTGCTTGAGTGCGAGGTCCTTGCGGTCGATGCCGTGCAGGACCGGGATCTTGAGCTTCCTGGCCCGTGCGGCGACGACCGGGTTCACTTCCGTGGACAGGATCAGCAGTTCGAGGCCGCTCCGGCGGAGGGCCGCGATGCCGAGGCCGTCACCGCGGTGCACAGTGACGAATTCCCGTCCCTCGGAGTCGATCAGCACCTTGTCGTCGGTCTGGGTGCCGTCGAAGTCGAGGACGACCGCGTCGACGTCGTCCCTGGACGGGAGGACGGACTGCTGGTCGAAGAGGGGGGCCAGCGCGCGGGCGCGGGCCAGGTCGTGCGGGTCGTCGATCTCCAGGACCCGCGCGGGGTCGGTGCGGACGAGTTCCGTGCGGCCGAAGAAGCGGTGCTCGTGGCGGCGGAACCCGCCGGTCTCCATGCCGTAGACGGCGCCGGTCTCCAGGAGGTCCTGGGGCCGGTCCTGGCGCATCTGGCGCTGCGACTTGTCGTGGTTGACGCCGTAGCCGCCGCCGGTCGCGGTCTTCCGGTCGGCGAGGACGGCGACGCCGCCCTCAACGGCCTTGTTCGGTACGGAGGCCGGCTGCGGTTCGTCCACGAAGTCGCCGGCGTCCCGCCATACGAACCCGTGGAAGGCCGCCACCGTCAGCGCACTGTCGGCGCCGCCGTCGAGGATCGCGCCGACCACCGCGTCGATGTCCTCCCGTACGAGGAAGGGGCTGGTGCACTGGACGAGCAGCACCACGTCGACGGCCGCGCCGTGCAGCGCCTCGTGCGCGTCCATGGCGTGCAGCACGGCCGCCTCGGAGCTGGACTTGTCGCCGGCGATGGCGACGGGCCGGGTCACGACCTCGGCGCCCGCGTCCCGCGCGGCGGCGGCGATCGCGGCGTCGTCGGTGGAGACCACGACGTCGGTGACCTGCCGGGTGGCGAGGCACTCGCGCACGGCGCGGGCCACCAGGGGCACGCCGCCGACCGGGGCCAGGTTCTTCGCCGGTACGCCCTTGGAGCCGCCGCGGGCGGGGATCACGGCGAGGACGCGCCGTACGGGGGCCACGAGGCCCGCCTCCGGGGCGGCCGGGACCGTCTCGAGGTCGGTCATGTGCGCTTCTCCTTCGGGGAGTTGGTGTTCCTCAGAGGCCTGGCCAGAGGCGGGGTCACAGCTCCCCCATCCGCCGGATCACGGGGGCGACGCGCTGCACCCCGTGCCGGTAGGCGCCGCGGGCGGCCCGGCGCACGACCTGCCGCACAGGACCCGGCGCCCGGTCGGCCGCGGGCGCGCCGGGCAGCGGGCCGCCGTCGGGTGCGAGGTGGTGGCGGGCGAGGATGCGCGGCAGATAGCCGGGGGCGGTGGTGCGGCTGTAGTACGGGGCGAGGGCGGGCCTGTCGGCGTCGAGCAGGGCGGCGACCCTGGCGCGCGCGGCGTCGAAGGCCTGGTCGTACGTGCCGTCGGCGGCGACGCCCTGGCGGGCCAGCCACGCGGGGTCGGGCTCGGGCAGCGCGCCCTCGTCCAACCTGTCCCAGGACACGAGGCAGCCGGACCCGGTGAAGTGGTGGTTGCCGAGCGCCTCGCGCACGCCCAGGTCCGTGAGCAGCGCGGTCGGGATGCGCCGGTGCAGGGATTCGAGGGCGGCGGTCGAGCTGACCGTGACGAGCAGGTCCGTACGGTCGAGGACCTCGCCCATGTTCCCGTACACGAGGCGGAAGTTGGCCGGCAGCTCGCGGCGCTGCGCGAGCTTCTGGTAGGGGATCTCCTCGATGTGCGTGGTGTGTTCGCCCGGCTTGCTGCGCAGCTTGAGCAGCACCTCGCGGTCGGGGTGCGACTCGGCGTGCCGGACGAGACGGTCGAGGAGGTAGTCGCGGTCGACCGCGGTGTCCGGCACGGACGGCTGCGCCGCGAAGGTCACCGTGTACGGGTCCCGTACGCCGGTGTACGGCTCGCCGCCGAGGAACGGCAGCGCGCACTCGGTCACCGCGGAGGCGTCCGCGCCCACCCCCTCGTACACGGCGCGGAACCGGTCCGCGTCGTAGCCCGAGTTGGCGAGCACCACGTCGGCGCCGTGCCGCAGGAGGAGGCCGTCGGCGAGCTTCTCGTAGACGACACCGACGTAGCCGGTGACGACGACGGGGCGCCGCGCCGCTCCCCGCCAGGCGTGGGCGAGGCCGTGCAGGACGGCCTGGACTCCCCCGCCGACGAGGGCGAGCACGACCACGTCGTACGCTTCGGGCTCGATCTTGCGCAGGAATTCGACGGCCGTGACCTCGCGCAGGCTGTCGGCGCGGACGCCGATCTCGCGGAGCTGGCGCGGGGTCGGGGTGGCCCGGCCGCGCAGCAGATAGCCGTCGAGTGCGAGTCCTTCGGGGGCGATGCGGGAGTCGGTGATGCGGGAGGCGGTGAGCGACCCCCATTTCCACCGGGTGTCGGAGTCCGCGAGCACGGCGACCCTGAGCTGCTTTCCGTTCCTTACTGGCACGATGGAAAACTTAGGAAGCAATTCCGAGCCGCGGCCCAACCAGAATGCAACAAAGGGTTAACAGCACACCGACGAATGGCGAATCGGCCCCGGAAATGGCCTGCGCCAGGGCCGGTTCACGGTCCCGCCACGCTTCGTTCACCTGACATCAAGCCACCGGTCAAGACGAATGCCGGGCCGCGCCCTAACGTCACCGTCGTGGTCAAGCTCTCCGTCATCGTGCCGTTCTACAACGTGCAGCAATACGCGCCCGACACCCTCAGAAGTCTGCGAGCGAACGCACGCGACGACTTCGAATTCATTCTCGTCGACGACTGCTCCAAGGACGAGACACCGGACATTCTCGCGCGCGCCGAGCGCGAGCTGCCCGGCGCGGTCGTCGTGCGACACGAACGGAACGGAGGACTCGCGACCGCCCGCAACACAGGGCTCGACCGGGCCCGCGGCGAATACCTCGCCTTCCTGGACGGCGACGACTGGCTCGCGCCCGGGTACTACGCCCGGCTCCTCGCCGCCATGGAGGGCCTCGGCTGCGACTTCGTGCGCACGGACCACGTCCAGTGCACGGCGCGGGCCCGCTCGGTGCACCGCTTTCCGCACGGTCTGCGCGACGTCGTCATGGACCCGCGCGCGGCGATCCTGCCCGCCGACCGCTCGACCGCCGTCGACTACGCGTACGCGTGGGCCGGCATGTACCACCGGCGGCTCGCCGACGAAGGTCTGCTGCACTTCACCGACGGGCTCCGCACGGCGGAGGACAGGCCGTGGATCTGGCGGCTGCACCGCGAGGCCAAATCCTTTGCGGCGGTCAGCACTTTGGGCGTTTTCTATCGCCGCGGCGTCTCGTCCTCGCTCACTCAGATCGGTGACGTACGGCAGCTCGATTTCATCCGGGCATTCGACCAGGTCGTCCGGGAAACGGCGCAGGACCGGGATGCGGAGCAGCTTCTCCCGAAGGCCGTGCGTACGTACTGCGCCATCATTTCCCACCACTTGGGATCCATCGAAAGGTTCGAACCGCCCGTGGCCCGCACATTGAAGTCGCTCAGCGCGGCCGCGCTCAAGCGCATGCCGCAGCGGGTGCTCGACGACGCGCTCGACTCGATGGACACCCAGCGGGCCACGCGCCTGCGCCGGCTGCGCCGCCGCCCGGTCAGCGCGGAGGTCACGGCATGACGACCCGCATCCTGCTGGCCTCGACCCTGTACGGCGCCGCCACCCTCGCCGCGGCCCTCGACGCGGACCGGTTCGCTCCTGCGGACCGCACGCTGCTGCTGATCGCCAACAACGCGGCGACGCCCGAGACCACCCCCGCCGTCGACGAGATGCCCGGCTTCGAGCAACTGCGGGGCCGCTTCGACGGCGTCCTGTCGTGGAACGAGGCGATCGCGCCCTTCCACCCCGGCAGTTGGTCGCCGCGCACCGACGACATCCCGTTGTGGGAACGCTACTTGCGGCTCCTGTGGGAACTCGGCGACGACAACGTCGAGCTGGCCGTGGAGTCCATCCAGGTCAGCCCGGCGATGGCCGTCGCGCAGATCTTCGCGGGCGCCCCGGTCGACGTGTACGCGGACGGCCTGATGAGCTACGGCCCGACCCGCAACAAGATCGACCCGCTGATCGGCACGCGGGTGCGCCGCCTGCTCCACCTGGACCTGGTGCCGGGCCTGAAGCCGCTGCTGCTCACGGAGTTCGGCGTCCGGCCCGAGGTCGTACCGACCGAGGTCTTCCTCAAGGTCCTCGCCGACCTGTGCGACACGGCGGGCGAACTGCCCCGCCTCCCGGGCGAACCGGCCCTGCTCCTCGGCCAGTACCTCTCCGCCCTCGGCATCCTCACGGCCGAGGAGGAGGAGGACCTGCATGTGCGGATGATGCGGGGCGCCGCCCAACTCGGCCACCGGCACGTGGTGTTCAAGCCGCACCCCACCGCCCCCGCCCGCTGGTCGCGCATCCTGGAGAAGGAGGCGGAACGTCTCGGGGTCGAGCTGACCGTCCTGGAGACGCCCGTCCTCGCCGAGGTCCTCTACCAGCGGATGCGTCCGGTCCTCGTCGTCGGCTGCTTCTCGACGGCGCTGCTCACCGCGAGCGCCCTGTACGGCATCCCGGTGGCGCGCATCGGCACGTCGACGCTCCTGGACCGCCTCACGCCGTACCAGAACAGCAATCGGGTGCCGGTCACCATCGTCGACGCGCTGCTGCCCGACCTGACCGACCGTACGGCGGTGGAGGCGCAGGAACAGCCGCTGCCCGTCGGCGAGTTGGACGAGCTGCTGCGCGCGGTCGGCTACGCCATGCAGGCCAAGATCTATCCGGATCTGCGCCGCCCAGCCGAGCGCTATCTCACCGCGCGCCTCGACGACCGCACCTGGCGCTACTTCAAGCGGCGCCGGCTGACGTCGCTCGGACTGCCCGGTGCGATCCCGTCCCAGTTCGCCTTCATCCCGCGCAACGCGACGGTGCGCAGGGTCGCGAAGCGGGCCCGCTCCCTGAAGCGGGCGGCCCTCGGATGACGGCCACCGGCACGACACTGTCCCCGATCCCCGCGCCCCAGACGGAGCAGCAGCAGAAAGCGGTCCTCACCCGCCCCTCGTCCCGCCTGTACGCCCTGGACGGGCTGCGGCTGATCGCGGCGCTGATGGTGGCGGCGTACCACTACGGAGGCAGGGACGGCGAGGTCTCCCAGGCCTGGGGAACGTCGCCGAGCAGCCAGTTCCCGTCCCTGCACGGCTGGTTCGCGTACGGCTGCCTCGGCGTGCAGATCTTCTTCGTGATCAGCGGCTTCGTGATCTGCATGAGCGGCTGGGGAAGACCCCTGCGCTCCTTCTTCGCCTCGCGCGCCGCCCGCCTGCTGCCCTCGTACTGGGTGGCGATCGTGCTGGTGACGGCCGTCTTCGCGCTGCCTGTCGTGGTCTACGAGGCGGTGTCGCCCAGCGACGCGCTCGTGAACCTGACCATGCTTCAGCAGCCGCTCGGCGTGGACCGGGTCCTCGGCGTGTGCTGGACACTCTGGGCGGAGCTGCGCTTCTACGCCCTGTTCGCGCTCTGCGTCGTACTGCCGGGCGCGACCCGGCACCGGGTGGTGCTGTTCTGCGCGGTGTGGACGCTGGCGGCGGTGCTCGCGGAGGGCGCGGGCTCCGGCTCGGCCGAGTCGCTCGCGACGCTCGTCCTGATGCCGGAGTACGCGCCGTTCTTCATCGGCGGCATCGGCCTGTACCTGGTCCACCGCAACCGCCGTGACGTCACGGCGTGGGGCATCGTCGCGGTGAGCTGGCTGATCGGGCAGCACTTCGCGGTCGACCGGACGTGGCACGCGCCGAACCCGGACTTCTTCTCCTACCGCTCGTCGTTCGGGATCGTCGTGGTGATCACGCTCGGCTTCGCGGCGGTGGCGGCGATCGCGCTCGGCTGGACGAGCTGGGCGAAGTGGCGCTGGCTGACGGTCGCCGGCGCCCTCACGTACCCCTTCTACCTGGTCCACGAGCACCTCGGCTGGGTGGCGATCGCGGCCCTGCACCGACGCGTCGGCCTGCCGTCGTGGGCCACGTTCGGGGCGACGATCGCCGCGATGCTGACCCTCGCCTGGCTGCTGAACCGTTACGTCGAGAAGTGGGCGACGCCGCTGCTGCGCAGGTCGCTCAACCGTCGGCCGGGGACCGCTCAGCCCACTCCGTAACGCGCCTCGATCCCCGCGACGATCAGCCGCAGCCCCTCCTCGAACCGCTCGTCGTACGCCGCGAAGAGCCGACTGCCCGCGGCGGCGGCGAGCGGATAGTCGGCGAGCCGCTCGGCCCGCTCGGCGACGTCCACGAGCGACTCGTCCCGCGTCGGCTCGGGCCGCATGCCCTGTTCCTCGGTGACGAAGCCGAGCGTGTACATGTACGTGGTGGAGCTCGCCCAGGTGGCCTGCTCGGGCGTGAACCCGGCCTCGACGAGAAGACGCAGATTCGCCTCCATCTCGGGCCCGTGGTCCGTACCCGTGAACCGTGACCCGCTGAAGACCTTCGCGCCGTCGCGGTAGCGCAGGAGCGTGGCGCGCAGGTGCCGGTTGCCCTCGATCAGCAGGTCCTGCCAGGCGCCGGCCGGCTGGTAGCCGACCGTCCCGCCCACCTCGCCCGCCTCCGTCATCCGCCGGAACATCACGGTCGCCATCTCGTCGAGCAGCGCCTGCTTGTTCTTGAAGTGCCAGTACAGGGCGGGTGCCTGCACGTTCAGCTGCTTGGCGATGGCGCGCAGCGTCAGCCCTTCGAGACCCACGTCGTTCAGCAGGTCGAGGGCGGTGTCGGCGACGTGCGCCTTGTCGAGCTTCGGCTTCGCGGGCTTCTCGTTCTCGTTCTGCTTCTTCTTCTCGGCCACGCTTGACAGTTTAACGCCGTTAAGTCCATGCTCGAAACAGCGAACTTAACGACGTTAAGGAGACGGTGGGGATGAGCGCGGAGATGGGTACGGAGTTGAGTACCGGACCGAGCATGGACTCGACGGACGTCCTGATCGTGGGCGCGGGCCCGACGGGCCTGGCGCTCGCGGTGGACCTGGCGCGGCGCGGGACGCGGGCGCTGCTGGTCGAGCGGGCGGAGGGACTGTTCCCCGGCTCGCGCGGCAAGGGCCTACAGCCGCGCACGCAGGAGGTGCTGTACGACCTCGGGGTGCTGGAGGCGATCCACGCGGCGGGCACGCGGTACCCGAGGATGCGGATCTGGGAGGGCGAGGAGCCGGGCCAGGAGTGGGACATGATGGAGCGCTCCGAGCCGACGGAGCAGGTCCCTTGCGCGGAGGGCTGGTTGATACCGCAGACCCGCACGCAGGAGGTGCTGTACGCGCGGCTGCGGGAGCTGGGCGGCGGGGTCCGCTTCGGCGCGGCGCTGAGCGGCCTCGCGCAGGACGCGGACGGGGTGACGGCGACATTCGAGGACGGCTCCGCGATACGGGCGCGCTACGCGGTGGCGGCGGACGGCGGCAGGTCGACGGTCCGCAGGGCACTCGGCGTCGGGATGACCGGGGAGACGGTGGACCCGAAGCCGATGCTGGTCGCGGACGTGCGGATCACGGACGACGCGCCGCTCCCGGACACGCACTGGCACGTGTGGCCGAAGGCTCCGGAGGGCACGGTGGCGCTCTGCCCGCTGCCGTCGGCCGCCGGGACGGACGGCCGGGTCTTCCAACTGGCGGCGCAGTACGCGGACGAGGCGGCAGTGGTGGACCCGTCGCCGGAGGCGGTCACGGAACTCCTCGCGACCCGCACACCACTCTCGGAGACGCACATAGCCGAAGTGCTCTGGGCCTCGGACTTCCGGGCACGGGCGGCGCTGGCGGACCGCTTCCGGGTGGGCCGGGTCTTCCTCGCGGGCGACGCGGCGCACATCCACTCCCCGGCCGGCGGCCAGGGCCTGAACACGAGCGTGCAGGACGCGTACAACCTGGGCTGGAAGCTGTCGGCGGTCCTGGCGGGCGCCCCGCCCCGCCTCCTGGACACCTACGAGGAGGAACGCGTCCCGGTGGCGGCGGACATCCTCGGCGTCAGCACCCGCATCCACCGCGCGAGCGCCGCGGGCACGCCCACGCGACGCGGCGGCGAGCTGCGGCAACTGGGCATCGGCTACCGGGAGTCGACGCTGACCCGGGAGACCCGCCCGAACCTCCCGGACGAGGCACTGCGAGCGGGCGACCGGGCACCGGACGGACGCCGGGGCGGGATCCGCCTCTTCGACGCCTTCCGGGGCCCGCACTGGACGCTGCTCGCGGTGGGCACGGAGGCCGAACTCCCGCCACTGAAGGACGAGTCCCTGCGCGAGCCCGTACGCACAACGCACATCCCGCCGTACGAGGCGTACGGCCGGGGCGTGTTCCTGATCCGCCCGGACGGCTACGTGGCGTGGGCCGGGGAGACGGCGGAAGGACTGGAGGAGTACTGGAGAAACATCTGACGGAATCCGGAATCCGGAAACCGGGGTCCGGTCGGTCTGCGCTACACGCTGGCCAGCGAGAGCTTGACCGCGAAGCCGAGGAACAGCACCCCGGCCGCGGAGGTCGCGCCCGCCGAGAGGCGCCTGCGGCGGCGGAAGGCGGCGGAGAGCTTCATGCCGCTGAAGATGAGCGCCGACAGGTAGAGCACGCTGGCCGCCTGCGCGAAGGCGCCGAGCACCACGAAGGACAGGGCGGGGTACGCGTAGGAGGGGTCGACGAACTGAACGAAGAAGGCAATGAAGAACAGAATCGCCTTCGGGTTGAGCAGGCTGATCACGAAGGCGCGGCGGAAGGGCCGCTCCTGGGCGGGCTCCTCCTCGGCGGCGCCGCTCTCGGCCGCGAGCCGCTCCTTGCGGGTGCGCCACATGCTCCACGCGGCGCGCATCATGCCGATGGCGAGCCAGGTCAGGTAGCCGGCGCCGGCGTACTTCACGATCCCGAAGATCACGGAGTTGGCCTGAAGCAGGGAGGCGACTCCGGCGGCGGAGAGGGTCATCAGGACGGTGTCCCCGCACCACACACCGGCGGCCGCCTTATAGCCGGTGCGTACGCCGCGGCGGGCGCCGACGGAGAGCACATACAGCGAGTTCGGCCCCGGCAGAAGAATGATGAGGGCGAGGCCCGCGAGATAGGTCGGAAGATCGATGACACCCAGCATGCGGGGAGTGTCCCACGGTCCTCCGGTAGACCGTCCAGGGGCCCGCATACCGGACACCAATCAAGCCCGATCAAGCCCCTGCGGCGATTGAGCAGCGGGGTCCGGGGCAGAGCCCCGTGAGCCCGCCCCCGGTACCGCCACCAGCCGCGTCAGAACGTCTCCGACGGGACGTACGCCCCCCAGATCCCCCGCAGCGCGTCACAGACCTCGCCGACCGTCGCGCGGGCGCGCAACGCGTCCTTCATCGGGTAGAGGACGTTGTCCTCACCCTCCGCCGCCTTCTTCAGCTCGGCGAGCGCCGCGTCGACCGCCCCCTGGTCCCGCTCGGCCCGCAGCTTCGCGAGCCGCTCCGCCTGCTGGGCCTCGATGGCCGGGTCGACGCGGTGCGGCTCGTAGGGCTCCTCGCCCTCGAGCTGGTAGCGGTTGACGCCGACCACGACACGCTCACCGGAGTCGGTCTCCTGCGCGATGCTGTAGGCGGAGCGCTCGATCTCGCTCTTCTGGAAGCCGCGCTCGATCGCGTTGACCGCGCCGCCCATCTCCTCGACCTTGTCCATGAGTTCGAGGGCGGCGACCTCCACGTCGTCGGTCATCTTCTCGACGACGTACGAGCCGGCGAACGGGTCCACGGTGGCCGTCACATCCGTCTCGTACGCGAGGACCTGCTGCGTGCGCAGGGCCAGGCGGGCCGACTTGTCGGTGGGGAGCGCGATCGCCTCGTCGAAGGAGTTCGTGTGCAGCGACTGCGTGCCACCGAGGACGGCGCCGAGGCCCTGGACCGCGACGCGCACGAGGTTCACCTCGGGCTGCTGGGCGGTGAGCTGCACGCCCGCCGTCTGCGTGTGGAAGCGGAGCATCAGCGACTTGGGGTTCTTGGCGCCGAACTCCTCCTTCATCACCTTCGCCCAAATCCTGCGGGCCGCACGGAACTTGGCGACCTCCTCCAGGATCGTCGTCCGGGCGACGAAGAAGAACGAGAGCCGCGGAGCGAAGTCGTCGACGTCCATGCCGGCCGCGACGGCCGTGCGGACGTACTCGATGCCGTCGGCGAGCGTGAAGGCGATCTCCTGCGCGGGAGAGGCACCCGCCTCGGCCATGTGGTAGCCGGAGATCGAGATGGTGTTCCACTTCGGGATCTCGGCCTTGCAGTACTTGAAGATGTCCGCGATCAGCCGCAGCGAGGGCTTGGGCGGGAAGATGTAGGTGCCGCGCGCGATGTACTCCTTGAGCACGTCGTTCTGGATGGTGCCGGTGAGCTTGTCGGCCGGCACCCCCTGCTCCTCGCCCACGAGTTGGTACATCAGCAGCAGCAGCGCGGCCGGGGCGTTGATCGTCATCGACGTGGAGACCTTCTCCAGCGGGATGCCGCCGAACAGGACGTGCATGTCCTCGACGGAGTCGATCGCCACGCCCACCTTGCCGACCTCGCCGGACGCGATCGGGGCGTCGCTGTCGTGGCCCATCTGGGTCGGCAGGTCGAAGGCGACGGACAGGCCCATCGTGCCGTTCGCGATGAGCTGCTTGTAGCGGGCGTTGGACTCGGTGGCCGTGCCGAACCCGGCGTACTGCCGCATCGTCCACGGGCGGCCCGTGTACATCGTCGGGTACACACCGCGCGTGAAGGGGTACGCGCCCGGTTCACCCAGCTTCTGATCCGGGTCCCAACCCTCCAGAGCCGACGGGCCGTAGACCGGCTCGATGGGCAGTCCGGACTCGGATTCGCGCGCCATGGTTGTGCCTCCAGCGATGACTTGCCGATGCTTGCCGATGAGTTGCTGATGAGCTGCTGATTACTTGCGCTGATTACTTGCCAGTAGTGAACGTCCCTCGCGACGGACTGTAGCGGCGGGCGTGCGGCCAGTGGAGAGCCGCGCGCTGGGACCTTGCTCACAGACTTTCCCGCGTTTGCCCGTCGTCATCACGTGGGGCGCGCGCCGAGTTCGAGGCCGCCCGGAGGCGGGCAGCATCTGTCGTGACACAAGAGAGCGGCGCGGCAGGCGGGGGGGACGTCATGCGGACAGCTGTCCTACGTTCATCGATCGCGGTCACCGGGGTGCTGGCCCTGGTCGGCGGGTGCAGGGCCCAGGCGGTGGAAGGCGGCGGGCGCGCCGCACCGCCACTGACGTCCGAGCCGTCCACCCCCGACTCCTCCCGGCCCCCCTCCGACGACGCCAAGCCCACCGGGTCCGCGACGCCCGCCCCGAAGCCCCCGCCCAAGGTCCTCCTCGCCCCCGGCGACCGGGCCAAGGGCGTACGGGAACTACAGGCGCGGCTGCGCCAGGTGGCCTGGCTCTTCACCGGACCCACGGGCACGTACGACGCGTCGACCACCGAGGCGGTCAAGGGGTTCCAGGGCAAGCGCGGCCTTCCGCGCACCGGGGAGACGGACGCCGTGACCTGGCAGCGGCTGCTGCGGATGACGCACGAGCCGACCAAGTGGGAGCTGTACGCGTTCGGCGGGCAGCCCCCGGCGAAGCCGGACCCGCGCTGTATGACGGGGCGGGTGCTGTGCATCAGCAAGACCAGTCGCACGCTGGTGTGGATGGTGGACGGCAGGCGCGTGCTGACGACGGACGTGCGGTTCGGGTCCCAGTACACGCCGACCCGTGAGGGCGTCTTCCACGTCGACTTCAAGTCCCGGCACCACGTCTCGACGCTCTACGACACCCCCATGCCGTACGCGATGTTCTTCAGCGGCGGCCAGGCGGTGCACTACTCGTCGGACTTCGCGGCGCGCGGGTACGCGGGGGCCTCGCACGGCTGTGTGAACGTCAAGGACGAGCGGACGATCGCCCGACTGTTCGCGCAGGTGAGGAACGGAGACAAGGTCGTCGTCTACTGGTGAGGACCCCGAAGGGGATGTGTTGAGTGGCGCGGGTGGGACCGGGGGAACGTGACCCACCCGCGCCAGTGGCACGGAGCCTCAGGTACGGGGGGAACCCGGGCTCGTGCGCGGCCGATGACCAGTCGGCTCACTCATTACTGCGCCGTGTCGTCCAGAAACGTCACACATGGAGCGCAACCTTTTTGACCCGTTACGTTTCCGCAGGTCACGGAGTCGGGCTCGCGCTGGCGGCAGGACTCGGGCTGGAGGTCGCGCTGGGGCTGGGGCTCGGGCTCGCGGCGGCGCCCGGGTCACCGTCCTCGTCGGCCTCGTCCTCGTTGCCGCTCCCGCTCTCACCGGCGCCCTTGCCGTCGGAACCGTTGCCGTTGTCCGAGGCGGTCTGGCTTCCCGAGGCGCTCTTGTCGTCCGTGTGGTGCGAGGCGGTCCTGTCGGCCGACGTGGCGGGGGCTCCGGACCGGGCCAGAACGCGGTCGCAGAAGCGGTCGAGGCTCCGTCTGTCCTGTCCGAGGGCCTTCGCGGACGCCTCCAGGCGCTGCACGTCCGCGGCACCGGACTGCCCGCTCCGGTACTTGCGACAGGTATCGACGAGCTTGCGCGCCTGGGCTCCCGCCCGCGCGCCCTCATTGCCGCTCGCGTCCGCCTTGGGGCCCTTCCCCTTGGACGTACGGCCGTCGCCGGGGGTGCCCTTGCCGTTGTCGTGGGACGGGGATCGGGAGGTGGACCCGCTGCCGGACGTGCCGGACGGCTCCGTGGGGCCCGGCACCGCGTGGCCGTCCTCCGTGACCCCCGCGGAGGCCGAGGCGAGCGGCCGGTCCGGGCTCGCGGCGGCGGACACGGACGAGGCGGGCGCCGGATCGTCGGACCCGCGGAACGGCGAGGGCAGCACCCCGGTCCCCGCGGCGACCGCGACCCCGCCGACCATGCACGCGGCGAACGCGGCGACGGCTCCGAGCCGCGCGGGGCGACCCCAGCTCAGGCGTCGCCCGGACGTCTTCGGGGCGGACCGTGCGGACCGCCGGACGCGGCCCGCGCGCGCGGATCCGTTCACCGCGCCGCTCACCGCGCCGTTCACAGCCGTCACGGCGCGCGTCTCACGGAACGCCTTCAACGCGGCGTCCTCGCCCGGGAGTTCACCCTGGGGACCGGTCGGCACCTCGGCCAGCGCGTGCAGCGCGGCGGTCAGCAGGTCGGCCCTGCGGGCATCGTCCGGGGCTTCGGCCGGGGCCTCTCCGCGCAGCAGGCGGTCCGCCGCGTCGCGGTTAAGCCACTTGTCGTGCTCGTCGGCCATCACATGTCCTTCTGCGCCCGCGAACGCGAATGCGTCACACCTGCGGACGTCGACGTACGGGTGCGGTCGCGCCGTGGAGTCGGTACCGCCGCGAGGGAGTCGGCGGAATTCTCGCCCGCCGTGGGTTCGGCGGCGCCGAGCAGTTCGGCGAGCCGCTTCAGGCCGCGGTGCGCGGCGGTACGGACCGCGCCGGGCCGTTTGCCGAGGGTCTGGGCGGCGCTCTTCGCGTCGAGCCCGACGACGACACGCAGCACGACGGCCTCGGCCTGGTCCTGCGGGAGCTTGGAGATGAGCGCCATGGCGTCGCCGGTGGCCAGGGACTCCATGGCCTCGTCTGCGGTGTCGGAGAGGGCGGGTCGGCCGGTGAGCTCGGTCTCGTCGCCGCCGATGGCGGGCCGGCGTCCCCGCATGCGTATGTGGTCGAGCGCGCGGTTGCGGGCGATCCGGGCGGCCCAGCCGCGGAACCGGTCGGCATCGCCCTCGAACCGGTCGAGGTCGCGGGCTATCTGGAGCCAGGCCTCCGACGCGACGTCCTCCGCGTCCGGATCGCCGACGAGCGTGCGTATGTATCCGAGCAGCCGTGGGTGCACGGTGCGGTACACGGTCCGGAAGGCGGTCTCGCTCCCGTCCCGCGCCGCGAGCACCGCGGCGGTCAGCTCCGCGTCGTCCCCCAGCACTCCCTGCCCCTGCCCCTGCTCTGGCCGTGAAGCCGTGTGCGCCGTCCGAACGGGTGCGCGCGCCCGGCGCGAACCAGAACGCTACGGCCTGAAACGTCCTCGCGTCCATGTTCGTACAACAGACAACCAACGCTGCTCCAAGGTGGTGTGACAGAAAACGCACCGACGGCGCTGAGACAAGTACGGGCCGCTCGCGACCCGTGACGCGTGGCGGCCGGGGTCTCTCCTGTGGGGGGTGGCGACCTCGGCCGTCCCGCTTTTCCGGCCCTGTTCGCCGCTACCGCTACCTGCCCTGCCTCTGCGGGGAGTTGGCCGCGGCCCGCACCGGCCACCCCGTCCACCGCCTGCCGGGGCGCCAGTCGTCGCGCCGGCGGGGCGCCGCGGTGAGCGCCCCCGCGTCGCGGGCCTCGCGGTAGGCGGCGAGCGCCCGCCGCTCGCCCTCGGTACCCGGGAGCGGAGCGCCGCCGCGCACGGCGTCGCCGAGCAGCTCGCCGACCGAGGACCGGTCGGCGGCGCGGCCCGCTCCGTCGGCTTCGCCGCCGGGTTCGACCGGCGGCGAGGAATTCGCAGTCATCTCGCCTCCCCCAGCGTGCGCGCCCCGCGATCCGTCACACCGGACGCCCGCCCGCTTCGCCGCCCCCGAACTGCCTGGCGAGCCGCTTCAGACCCCGGTACGCAGCCGTGCGCACGGCGCCGGGCCGCTTGCCGAGGACGCGGGCGGCGGCGGGCGCGTCGAGCCCGACGACGACCCGCAGCAGCACCGCCTCGCGCTGATCGCGCGGCAGCAGGCCGAGCAGCGCGAGCGCGCGCTCGGTGGAGAGGGCCTCCAGTGCCTGCTCCGCGGTGTCGTGCCCGGCGGGCAGCTCAAGCACGTCCTGCTCCAGTACGGACTGCCGCGGCCGCACCTTCTGGCGGCGCAGCAGATCGAGCGCGCGGTGCCGCGCGATGGTCGCGGTCCACCCGCGGAACCCGGCCCCGTCGCCCCGGAACCTGCCGAGGTCCCGGGCTATCTCCAGCCACGCGTCGGAGGCGACGTCCTCCGCCTCGTCGCCCACGAGCCCGCGCAGATACCCGAGCAACCCCGGCTGTACGAGCCGGTAGGCGACGGCGAAGGCGGCCTCGTCGCCCTCCTGGGCCCGCGCGACGGCCGCGCCCAGCTCCCCGTCGTGCGCCTGCCCACGACGGGGTTCCCCTCCCTGGCCCAAGCGCTTTCCTCTTCGCACGTCTCCACAGAAGGTGGACGCGCCCGCGTCCGCCGCCCCTTGACGGGATCAGCGCCATCCTCCACAGAAACGTCACAGGCCCGGGCGCTGAGCTCGGCGAGCATGGCGCGCGGAACGAGGGGGCGGAACGAGGGGGCGGACGGCCTCGGTGGTTGGGCGGGGCGCCCGTGCCTGTTAGCGTTCAGACGGTCATGACAAATGACATCTGGAGGCGAGCCCCGAGAACGCCGTGTCCCCAGGGCGCTCCCCAGGGCCTTCGACCGCCTCGCCGATGCCCGCACGCGCGGGGTCGCGGTCGTGGACCCGGCCAGAGAAGTGAGTGAGAGACCATGGCACGACAGCAAAAGGGCATTGAGCTGGAAGGCACCGTTCTCGAGTGCCTTCGCGACGCCAACTTCACCGTGGAATTTGAGAACGGGCACAAGGTGCTCGCGCACATCAGCGGGAAGATCCGCAAGAACTACATCAAGATCCTTCCGTTCGACCGGGTCCTCGTGGAGCTCAGCCCCTACGACCTCACCCGCGGCCGGATCCTCTTCCGATACCGGTCATAGCGGACCCCACCCCGGCGTCCTCGCCCAGTGATCTAGGACACATTTGCGCAACCAGTGACGCTTCTCGACTGTCGTTCGCTGGATAGAGCATCTACCCGCGTGTCACGCGGGGTCCATGTGAACTTCATCAAGGGGTGGGGCAATTGAGCCCGCGACAGAGATCGCACGCGTACAAGCCGCTGAGTCTCAAGCGGAGAGCGTGGATCACGATGGGGGCGGTCGTGGTCGGCGGCGCCGGAGTCGTGTCGTACGCGATGGCCGAGCCCGGTACAGAGGTGGCCGGGACGGCCGCGTACCGGGCCGCGGCCGTGCACACGTTGGGCCTGGAGACGAAGGCGGACCGGAAGGTCGTTCCGCAGAAGTCGACGAAGCCGTTCAACGCCGTGTCGGTGACGTGGAAGAACCCGAAGGACAAGATCGACGGCACGGCCCAGTTCCGGGCGCGGGATGCCGCGTCCGGCGCGTGGGGATCCTGGACCACCCTGCCGAAGGACACCAACGACGCCGACGGCGCCGAGCGCGAGGGCACCGACATCCGCGGCGGCACCGCGTCCGTACCGACGCAGACCGCGGCGAACGGCGTCGAGGTGCGGGTCGTCGACGCCGACGGCAAGGCGTCGGGTCTGCCGTCCGGAATGGACGTCAAGCTGATCGACCCGGGCACCGGAACCCGCAAGGGCGCCCCCGAGTCCGCCGCGTTCACCTCCGACGAGACGCCGCCCGAGGCCCGCCCCTCCACGGTCGTGAAGCCGACGATCATCCCGCAGTCGGTATGGGGCCCCGGCCTCCCGCACGACGGAACTCCCACGTACGACACGGAGATCAAGGCCGCCGTCGTGCACCACACCGGCGTCGACCTGGACAACCAGGTGCCCTGCGCGCAGACCGCCCAGCGGCTGCGCGAGATCCAACAGGACCACGTCGCCAAGGGCTACTACGACATCGGCTACAACTTCGTGGTCGACCGCTGCGGCCAGATATTCGAGGGCCGCACCGGCGGCATGGACCTGCCGGTGCACGGGGCCCACGACTACGGCTTCAACACGGACACCGTCGGCATCTCGTACATCGGCAACTTCCAGTCGGCGAAGCCCACGAAGGCCGCGCTCGACTCCATCGCCCGCGTCGCCGCCTGGAAGTTCGGCCAGTACGGCATCAAGGCGACCGACAAGGTGACCCTGACGTCCAACGGTGACCTGAACACCGACGGCAACAAGGTCGCCAACGGCTCCACCATCACCCTCCCCCGCGTCTTCGGGCACAAGGACACCAACGCCACCGCGTGCCCCGGCACGTACCTGTACCCGAAGCTGGGCCGCATCGCGACGCTCGCCGCCACCCCCGGCGTCTCGCACGCCCTGGCGTCCCAGAACGTCGTCGGTGACGCCACCGACGACATCGTCGCCGGGCTGCCCAAGGGGTCGAGCGGCGGCCAGATCGCCCTCGTGCCCGGCTCCGTCAACGGGCCCACGGCCACCGGCAAGAAGCTGATCTCGCAGTCGACCGGCGACGTCCCCGGCGCGGGCGAGAGCGGTGACGAGTTCGGCGCCTCCACCGCCACCGGCGACATCAACGGCGACGGCAACACCGACGTCGTCGTCGGCCAGCCCGGCGAGGACGACACCACGGGCCACTCCAATCGCGGCGCCTACACGATCCTGAACGGCCCGGACTTCACCACCGGCACCGGCGTCAACATCGACGGCAGCTACGAGCTGACCAACGCCAGGTTCGGCTCCGCCGTGGCCGTCGGCGACTTCAACGCGGACGGCAAGGCCGACGTGTTCGCCGCCTCCACCGGCACCGGCGGCACCTGGAGCGCCCGCTACGGCGACGGCTGGGACACCGACTCCACGATCACCACCACCGAGGACAACCTGTCCTACGAGGACGCCGCGTCCGGCGACTTCAACCAGGACGGCTACGCGGACGTCGCGCTCAACTACCGCGACGGCGCCGGCCTCGGCAAGGTCGTCTGGTACAAGGGCGGTTCGGGCGGCCTGCGCAAGGCCGCCACGCTGTCCGTCAAGGGCGGCCGCTCCATCGGGGCGGGCGACATCAACGGCGACGGCATCGACGACATCGCCGTCGGCCAGCCGTACACCGCCGAGTCCGGCGCGGCGGCGGGCGGCCAGGTCACCTTCGTCAAGGGCTCCCTGCCCACGTCCACGACCGCGGGCGGACTGACCGCCACGGGCGCCAAGACCGTCCACCAGGACACCTCGGGCGTGCCGGGCGCCGCCGAGTCGGGCGACGCGATGGGCGCCTCGATCGCGGTCGGCGACTACAACCTCGACGGCTACGCGGACGTGCTCGCGGGCGCGCCGAACGAGGACATCACCCGCACCTCGAACCGCTCCAACGCCGGTAACTCGATTCTCCTCAAGGGGACTTCGACCGGGATCACCGGCACCGGCGCGCTCACGGTCACGCAGGACACCACCGGCGTCCCCGGCTCCTCCGAGTCGAACGACAACCTCGGCTCCGCGGTCGCCCTGACCGACCTCTCCGGGTACGGGCGCGCCGACCTGGTGCTCGGTTCGGCGGGCGAGAACACGGCCGAGGGCATGCTGACCTACGTACCGAGCAACTCCAGCGGTCTGGGCCTGTCCTCGACCAAGAACCTCACGACGGCCACGCTCGGCACCCCGGCGACCGGCCGCCTGGGCACCAACCTGGCTCCGTAACAAGCGGGTTGAGCAGTACGCGAGGGCCGTGGGGCAGTCCGCCCCACGGCCCTCGTGCGTACCGGATCAGCCGCGTCAGCCGCGGCCTCGCGCGCGCCGCGAGACGGCCGCCCGCAGCACCCTGCGCCCCTCCGTCGAGACGACCAGGGCCTGCCGCAGCCCGCCCGCGCCACCGCCCGCGAGCAGTTCCAGGATCTGGGTCTGGCGCCGCAGCTCGGCCGCGACCAGCGGCGACATCCCTTCGGTGCGGCCCTCGCGGCGCGCGCTCACGCTGGTCGCCCGGTCCTCCGCCACATCGAGCATCCGGTGCACCTGGAGCGCGGCCACCGAGCAGGCGTCCGCCCACTCCCGCCACGCCTCGGCCACCGCCCGCTCCGGCGCGGCCCCGAGCATCCGCCGCACCAGCTCCGCGGCCTCACCCTCGCCCGCGGCGCCGCTCAGCGCGTCGCGCGCCGCCACGAGCCGCGCGCCCCAGTCCGCGCCGTCCTCCGCGAGGCTCGCCCACAGCGGGCGCAGCACGTCCTCCTCGGGGTCGCCGGGACCGCCGACGCCGAGCAGCGGCACACACCGGTCGAGGCAGCCGAGCCCGCTCGTGGCGAGGCCGCGTTCATCGGCCTTCGCGATCAGTTCCACCAGGCTCATGGACGTAACGCTCCTCCGGACGCGGACCCAGCAATTCCCCTTGACGCCTACGTATCCAACTGCGCCCGCACGGCAAGGAACGTCACAGCGGGAACGTCACCGGCCCCGCACGCCGAGCCGGTCGAGGAAGCGGAAGAACAGCTCCTCGGCCGAGGGCTCGGCGGCCGCGCGCAACACCTCGTCGAGCGGCTCCAGCGGCACCTCCCGGCCGCACTCGCGGGCCCAGCCGACGGCCCGCTCGGCGGCGTCGCCGGGCGGCAGGAAGTAGTCCTCCAGGGCGCGTTCGTCCCCGCCGATGTATCCGGTCATCGCGGCGCGCCCCAGGCACGCCGTCCACACGCCGGTCTCGGGCCCGGCCGCCTCGACGACCGCGCAGGCGGAGTCCATGACGTACGCGAACAGGGCGGGCGCCCCGGTCTCCGCCGCCAGCGCGTTCATGCTGCCCACGTCGCGCGCCTGCTCGCCGCCGCCGGGGCACTCCCACACCTGCCAACCGTCGGCCCGCTCCTCCAGGAGCGTCAGCTCCTCGCGCACCCCGCCCAGGGCCTCGCACTTGTCCAGCGGCTGACCGCTTCTCGCGACCACGTAGTAGCCCCAGTACCCCATGTCCGTTCCCCCCGCCCCGGTGTACGTCACATACGTCGTACCTGCGGCCGAATAGACCACAGGCACACGGGACTTCGCCACCAGAACGCCGGATCGCGACGGTCAGCCGTCCAGCTTGTCGGCCAGGTCGACGAAGTCCGGCCAACTCAGCTCCGGCTTCTTCGGGTCCCACAGCTTCTGCACGGTCGCCCGCAGCGGCATCCGGACGCCCTTGGCGACCTGTGCCGGGGTCTGCGCCCCCGAGATGTCGCACCACACGGCGAACGAACCGCCCAGAATCCGGTCGTCGTACTTCGCGGGCACCGGGCTCGTCTTGCGCAGCACGCGCGGCGTCCAGCTCTTGTAGATCCGCTCGCCGGTCGGATAGACGAAGGTGTTGGGCTGGCCGAGGACGTAGTACAGGAACTCGTCGTTGTAGTTCGTCATCTTCCGCCCCTCGTTCAGATACTCGAGGGGCTCGCGCGCGCCGATCTCCTTGCCGGTCCAGTACGCGACCTCGATGCCCTTGTCCGCGTCGACGACCCCGCCCTTGTAGAACCCGTCGTTCCAGGCCTTCAGGTTCCGGTCGAAGGGGGCCATGGTCTTCGCCCGGTCGTTGAGCCAGCCCTGGGCGAGGTCCTGGACCTTCGCGTTCGCCCCGTACTTCGCGCGCGCCGCGCTGGCGAGCTGCGGGTAGGAGGCCTCGGGGTTCTCGCTCATCAGCGCCCGGTACTCGTCGGCGCCCAGGTGCCAGTACGCGCCCTTGAACAGCTTCGCGTACTCCTTCAGCAGGTCGTCGACGATCTTCGCGGCGCCCGGCTTCGAGATGTCCACGGCGCCGCGCGCCGCCACCCCGCTCGCGTCGCGCAGCTGGAGGTCGGGGTGCGCGGCGATCACGGCGCCCAGGTGCCCCGGCGAGTCGATCTCCGGCACGACCGTGATGTGCCGCTCGGCGGCGAGCTTCAGGATGTCCTTCACCTGCGCCTTGCTGAGGTGGTCCTTGGAGACGACCTCGGGATGCGAGTCGGACTCGATCCGGAAGGACTGGTCGTCGGAGAAGTGCAGGCCCAACTGGTTGTACTTCAGGTCCCCGATGTCCCGGATCCGGTCCTTGATCCAGTCGGCCGTGAAGTGCTTGCGCGCGATGTCGAGGTTGAACCCGCGCTGCGCCTTGGCGGGTTCGTCGGCGGTGACGCCCTCCGGGGCCTTCGCGCCGTCGTGCACCTCCTGCTTGAGGGTGCGGGTCCCGTAGTACACGCCGGTGTCGCTCGGCCCGACGATCCGCACGGTCCCGCCACGCACGGACATCCGGTACGACTCCGGGTTCGCCCCGCTCTTCCCGCCGAGCGCCAGCTCGACGTCGCCGGACCCCGCGTCCCCGGACCCCGCGTACGTCAGGTCCAGCTCCTCGGCGACGAGCCGCCCCTCGTCCGCCAGTTCGCCGTCCTTCACGACGACCCTGCCGCCGTCCGGCTTCCAGCCGGGCCCGTGCGCCGGCGTGAAGTCGCGCACCTCGGGAATCGTGTGCGCAGGCTTCGACAGCGGGTACGAGCGGGTGGGCGAGGGCGCCGCGGACGTCGCCGACTTCCCGTCGGACGGAGATCCGCCACCCTCCGAGCACCCCGCGGCCGCGACCAGAACGGCCCCGACGGCGACGACCACCAGAGCTTTCCGCTCCTTCTCCACGAACACCTCGCTGAACCCCGTGAGACCGACAAGTACGCCGCCGACGTTAACGGCGGACCCCCAGGGGTGCGGGAACGGACAGGCTTACCGTCCACCCAACCCCCGCAAACCGGCCCGTCCGAGTGAATTTCACGCATCCGCCGGACACTTGCGACAACCCCTGACTACCGTTACGCCACAACCACCACACCTTTCCCCAAGCTCTCGGCTCCGCTCGAGCAGGGGATGCCCCATTCGCCTGCCGGAGGCCCCGCTGAGCCCCCTCCAGACTCCCGGCCGCCTGCCCATACCGGTCCAGGCCACGGCATCCGGCACCGCCGGAGGCCTGGCGCGCTTCAACGCGCTGCCGCGGGAGACCGCCGAGCTGACACTGCACACGTGCTGCCGAAGCCACGCCTGGGCGCGCCGGGTCGCCGCACACCGCCCGTACCCGAACCTCGACGCGCTGCTCGCCGCGGCGGACGAGGCGGCGTACGACCTCGCCCCCGCCGACATCACCGAGGCCCTGATGGGCGAGAAGCAGTCGCTGCCGCCGTCCCCCGCGGGCTACCCGGCGGCCGCACTGACCGCGCTGGTCGCGGCACACAGCGCGTACGAGACCCGCTTCGGCCACCCCTTCGTGATCTGCCTGGACGACATCGCGCCAGGTGAGGCCCTCGACCACCTGCTCGCGGGCCTGCGCACCCGGCTCGGCCACGACCCGCTGCACGAGCGCGAACTGGCCGCCGAGGAGCTGCGGCGACTCGCCCGGGGCCGGCTCGCCCGCCTGACCCGCAGGGAAACCGGCCGGGAAACCGGCATCAATAGCCCGTACGTGCCTGTTTGATTGCCTGTTTGATCACACATAAGGCCCCCGTGCGAGTGTTCCGACAACTCGTCGATACGATGACGAGCGGCCGGTGGACCGTACCCGGCCGGGCCCGCCCGACACTGAAGCCGGCGCGGCTCTAGTCCCCGCTCCCGGAGGGTTCTTCCGTGCCGGCTGGAACGCTGTACCGCGGCCGGGAAGGCATGTGGTCATGGGTGGCTCATCGAGTCACCGGTGTCCTCATTTTCTTCTTCCTGTTCGTGCACGTCCTCGACACCGCTCTCGTTCGCGTCTCCCCCGAGGCGTACGACGATGTCGTTGGTACCTATAAGACGCCGATCGTCGCGCTTCTGGAATACGGCCTCGTGGCCGCGATCCTGTTCCACGCGCTCAACGGCCTGCGTGTCATCGCCGTCGACTTCTGGTCGAAGGGCCCGCGCTACCAGAAGCAGATGCTCTGGACCGTCATGGGCATCTGGATCGTCCTGATGGTCGGGGCTCTCTACCCCGTACTCGGCCACGCCGTCCGCGCCATCTTCGGGAGCTGAGGCCAGACATGTCTGCTGACACCACCCCCGCGACGCCCGGCGTCGGCCCCGTAGAGGGCGTTTCGCTCTACGACGTCGACAACCCGGCCCCGTACATCGAGGCCCCGCGCAAGCGCACCTCGAAGACCCCGCGCTCGACCCGCGGCAACTTCGAGATGGCCGCATGGCTCTTCATGCGTCTGTCCGGCGTCGTCCTGGTCGTTCTCGTCCTCGGCCACCTGCTGATCCAGCTCGTCCTCGACGGCGGCGTCTCCAAGATCGGCTTCGCGTTCGTCGCGGGCCGCTGGGCGTCCCCGTTCTGGCAGGGCTGGGACCTGCTGATGCTGTGGCTCGCGATGCTGCACGGCGCCAACGGCCTGCGTACCGTCATCAACGACTACGCCGAGCGCCCCCAGACCCGTATGTGGCTGAAGGGCCTGCTGTACGCCGCGACGGTCTTCACCGTCCTGCTGGGCACGCTGGTGATCTTCACCTTCGACCCCAACATCCGTTAAAGCCGAGGCGAGCGAAACCGTGAAGATTCACAAGTACGACACCGTCATCGTCGGCGCCGGCGGCGCCGGCATGCGCGCGGCCATCGAGTCGACGAAGCGCAGCCGCACCGCCGTGCTGACCAAGCTCTACCCCACCCGCTCCCACACCGGTGCGGCGCAGGGCGGCATGGCCGCCGCGCTCGCCAACGTGGAGGAGGACAACTGGGAGTGGCACACCTTCGACACGATCAAGGGCGGCGACTACCTGGTCGACCAGGACGCCGCCGAGATCCTGGCGAAGGAGGCCATCGACTCGGTCCTCGACCTGGAGAAGATGGGCCTGCCGTTCAACCGCACCCCGAACGGCACCATCGACCAGCGCCGCTTCGGCGGTCACTCCCGTAACCACGGCGAGGCCCCGGTCCGCCGGTCCTGCTACGCCGCGGACCGCACGGGCCACATGATCCTTCAGACGCTGTACCAGAACTGCGTGAAGGAGGGCGTGGAGTTCTTCAACGAGTTCTACGTCCTGGACCAGCTGATCGTCGAGGAAGACGGCGTCAAGAAGTCCGCCGGTGTGGTCGCCTACGAGCTGGCCACCGGCGAGATCCACATCTTCCAGGCCAAGTCGGTCATCTACGCCTCGGGCGGCACGGGCAAGTTCTTCAAGGTGACGTCCAACGCGCACACCCTGACCGGCGACGGCCAGGCCGCCTGCTACCGGCGCGGGATCCCGCTGGAGGACATGGAGTTCTTCCAGTTCCACCCGACCGGCATCTGGCGCATGGGCATCCTCCTTACGGAAGGCGCCCGTGGTGAGGGCGGCATCCTCCGTAACAAGGACGGCGAGCGCTTCATGGAGAAGTACGCGCCGGTCATGAAGGACCTCGCCTCGCGAGACGTGGTTTCGAGGTCCATCTACACCGAGATCCGTGAGGGCCGCGGCTGCGGTCCCGAGGGCGACCACGTCTACCTCGACCTCACGCACCTGCCGCCGGAGCAGCTCGACGCCAAGCTCCCGGACATCACCGAGTTCGCGCGTACGTACCTCGGCATCGAGCCCTACACGGACCCGATCCCGATCCAGCCGACCGCGCACTACGCCATGGGCGGCATCCCGACGAACGTCCAGGGTGAGGTCCTCGCGGACAACACCACGGTCGTTCCCGGTCTGTACGCCGCCGGCGAGGTCGCCTGTGTCTCCGTGCACGGCGCCAACCGCCTCGGCACCAACTCGCTGCTCGACATCAACGTCTTCGGGCGTCGTGCGGGCATCGCGGCCGCCGAGTACGCGCACAAGACCGAGTTCGTCGAGCTGCCGGAGGACCCGGCCACGCTCGTCGAGGAGCTCGTCGAGCGGCTGCGTGACTCGCAGGGCACCGAGAGCGTCGCGGTGATCCGCAACGAGCTGCAGGAGTGCATGGACGCCAACGTGATGGTGTTCCGCACCGAGCAGACGATCAAGACGGCAGTCGAGAAGATCGCCGAACTGCGCGCCCGCTACAAGAACGTGTCCGTCCAGGACAAGGGCAAGCGGTTCAACACGGACCTCCTTGAGGCCATCGAGCTGGGCAACCTGCTCGACCTGGCCGAGGTCATGGCGACTTCCGCCCTGGCCCGCAAGGAGTCCCGCGGCGGTCACTACCGCGAGGACTTCCCGACCCGCGACGACGTCAACTTCATGCGCCACACCATGGCGTACCGCGAGGTCGGCGACGACGGCTCCGAGTCCATCCGGCTCGACTACAAGCCGGTCGTCCAGACCCGCTACCAGCCGATGGAGCGTAAGTACTGATGGCTACCCCGACCATGGACAAGGCGGAAGCGGCGGGCGCGCCCGAGGCCGGCTTCGCCGACACCCCGAACATCACGATCACGCTGCGCGTGCGCCGGTTCAACTCTGAGGTCTCCGACGAGTCGACCTGGCAGGACTTCCAGCTGGAGATGGACCCCAAGGAGCGCGTTCTCGACGCGCTGCACAAGGTCAAGTGGGAGCAGGACGGCACGCTGACGTTCCGTCGCTCCTGCGCGCACGGCATCTGCGGGTCCGACGCGATGCGGATCAACGGCAAGAACCGTCTTGCCTGCAAGACGCTGCTCAAGGACATCAACCCGGAGAAGCCGATCACGGTCGAGGCCATCAAGGGCCTCACGGTCCTCAAGGACCTCGTGGTCGACATGGACCCGTTCTTCCAGGCGTACCGCGACGTCATGCCGTTCCTCGTCACCAAGGGGAACGAGCCGACGCGTGAGCGCTACCAGTCCGACGAGGACCGGGCGCGCTTCGACGACACCACCAAGTGCATCCTGTGCGCCGCGTGCACGTCGTCCTGCCCGGTGTTCTGGAACGACGGCCAGTACTTCGGTCCTGCCGCCATCGTGAACGCCCACCGCTTCATCTTCGACTCGCGTGACGAGGCCGGGGAGCAGCGCCTGGAGATCCTCAACGACCGTGACGGTGTGTGGCGCTGCCGCACGACCTTCAACTGCACGGACGCCTGCCCGCGTGGCATCGAGGTCACCAAGGCGATCCAGGAAGTGAAGCGGGCGCTGATCACGCGCCGCTTCTGACCTTGCCAGCTCACGCCGCAGGGCTCTGAGGGCCCCGTTCCCTTTCGGGAGCGGGGCCTTCGCCGTTTTTGCCTGGTTGCTCGCTAATCTGCCGCTATGCCACATGAGCTGGAAATCCTCGGGTTCGACAACACCCTGTTCCCCGTCGGCGATCTGAGCGAGGCCGTCGCCTTCTACGAGCGCGTCGGGTTCCCCGTGAAGGTCCGCATCGACGAGGCCGGGATCGCGCTGCTCGCGGCCGGCAAGGAGACGCCCGGGCTGCTGCTGCGGGCCGAGGACGGGTTCGGCCACCGGCCGCCCGCCTGGCCCGCCGCGCGGCTGTGGCTGGAGGTACCGGACGCCCGCGCGACGGCCGACGCGCTGCGCGCCGCCGACATCGAGCTGCTCGATCCGCCCTTCTCCACCTCCACCGGCTACGTCGTGGAGTTCGCCGACCCGTGGGGCAACGTCATCGGCTTCACGGACTACCTCAAGAGGCCGGAGCTGGCGCGGAGCTGAGCCCCGCCGGTCTTTACCCGCTCTTTGGCCTGTACCTTCACGGGATGCCCGGCACCACCTCCTCCCCCACGACCGCGCAGCTCACCCGCCGCACCGCCCTCGGCCTCGGGGCGGGCGCGGCAGCGGCGCTCGCACTGCCCCCGCAGACCGCCTCGGCCGCCTCCGCGATCGGCGGGACGCAGCTCGCCGCTTCGGGCGTGCAGGTGCGGCGCCGGGCGGGCGCGCCGAAGCTGCCGAAGCTCGCCGCGAAGGCGTGGCTGATCGCCGACGGCGACAGCGGCGAGGTGCTCGCCTCGTACAACGGACACCGCCGACTGCCGCCGGCCTCCACGCTGAAGATGCTGTTCGCGGACACGGTGCTGCCGAAGTTCGACAGCACGCTGAAGCACAAGGTGACGGCCGAGGACCTCGCGGACATACCGTTCGGCTCCAGCCTCGTCGGCGTCCAGGCCGGGACGACGTACAGCGTGCACCAGTTGTGGCAGGGCGTGTTCCTCCGCTCCGGCAACGACGCCGTGCATGTGCTCGCCTCGATGAACGGCGGCGTCGACAGGACCGTCGCGCAGATGCAGGCCCGCGCGAAGGACCTCCAGGCGAACGACACCCACGTCGTCAGCCCGGACGGCTTCGACCACCGCGGGCAGCTCTCGTCCGCGTACGACCTGACGCTGTTCGCCCGCGCCGGGCTGAAGAACGACGACTTCCGCGGCTACTGCGCCACCAAGGTCGCCGACTTCCCCGCGGGCGGCTCCAAGACGTTCCAGATCCAGAACACCGACCGCCTCCTCACCGGGCAGGGCGTCACCCCGTACGAGGGCCTCATCGGCGTCAAGAACGGCTACACCTCGCACGCGGGCAACACCTTCACCGGCGCCGCCACCCGCGGCGGCCGCACCCTCCTGGTCACCGTGATGCACCCGAAGTCCGGCTACGAAGCCGTGTACGAGGAGACGGCCGCGCTGCTCGACTGGGGCTTCGCGGCCGCGCACAGGGTGCGCCCCATCGGCGAGTTGGTCACGCCGCTGAGCGAGCGTCCGAACACCCCGAGGACATCGACCCGCGCGCCGCACGTGGCGGGCGCGGGACCGGCCGCGAGCACGTCCACCGGCTCGCACGGGGACGACTGGGCGCTCGGCGGGTCCATGGCCCTGGCGGCCCTCGCCGGCGGCGGCCTGCTGGCCCTGCGCCGCCGGGCGAAGCCGACGGGACGGCGCAGGAGGGCCTGAGGTCCCGAGCGGGGCTCAGGCCTGCTTGGACGCCAGCTGCACCACGGTGATGTCGGACGGCGCGCCCACCCGCACCGGCGGCCCCCACGCGCCCGCGCCCCGGCTGACGTACAGCTGGGTGTCGCCGTACCGGTCGAGGCCCGCGAGGGTCGGATTGCTCGCGGCCGCGACGAAGTTGCCCGGCCACAGCTGGCCGCCGTGGGTGTGCCCGGAGAGCTGCAGGTCGACGCTGTGCTTCACCGCCTCGTGGATCATCACGGGCTGGTGGGCGAGGAGGACGGAGGCGCGGGAGGTGTCGCGGTCGCCGAGCGCCTTCGCGTAGTCGGGTCCTTCGCCGTAGTTGTCACCGGCGATGTCGTTGACGCCCGCGAGGTCGAAGGCCCCGATGTCGACGCGCGCGTTCTCCAGCGGCCGGAGCCCGAGCTCGCGGACGTGCTCCACCCACGGGTCGGCGCCGGAGAAGTACTCGTGGTTGCCGGTGACGAAGTACGTCCCGTGCCGCGCGCTCAGCCGCGCGAGCGGGGCGACGGCGGGCGCGAGGTCCTCCACGCTCCCGTCGACGAGGTCACCGACGACGGCGATGAGATCGGGCTGCGTCGCGTTGATCGTCTCGACGACCCGCTCGGCGAAGCCCCGCCCGAGCACGGGCCCGAGGTGGATGTCGCTGACCACGGCGATCCTGAACCCGTGGGCCGCGCGCGGCAGTTTGGCCAGCGGCACGGTGACCCGCTTCACCGTCGGCCCGCGCAGCACCCCGTACGCGCCACCGGCCACGACGCCCGCGGCAGCCACGGTCGCGGCGACGCCGACGGTCCGGGCGAGGACGAGACGCCGGGTGGGCGCGGCTGCGCGGCCGATCCCCGGAACCGGCGCCAGCTCCCGCATCTCCGGCACGGGAACGCGCACCAGGGCGCCCTCCGCCGCGCCGGCGGCGGGCGCCCCGCGGTCGAGGAAGCGCCGCAGCAGGGGCCGCACGAGCTCCCCCACCAGCAGCGCGAGCAGCAGGTACAGCGCGAACGCCATCCACAGGAACCCGGGCCAGGCCAGCACCTGTTGCAGCACGAACGGCGCCCCGGCCCGCTCCGCCGCCAGCGCCGCGAACATCAGCACGGGCCCGGCCACGAACACCACGGTGCCGATCCGCCTGGGCCACCCGCCCTTGACGGTCGTCCCGCGCACAAGACGGCGCCATGCGTAGTAGTGCAGGGCCGCGAAGGCCGCGAGAACGGCGGCGGCGATGAGTACGAAGACGACGACCATCTGCCCGGACGCCTATGAGGTCCGACGCAGTGTGCGCACGGAACGCAACCCGATGCCCCCGACAACCGTCCCCAATACGAAGGAGACGACGGCGAGCGTCAGATGCACCCAGAAGTACGCGGTCGGATCCCCGGCGTCGTCGAAGGCGAGGCCGCTGCCGTCCTTGACGAGATTCTTGATGAAAGTGATCCAGATGACCCAGCTCCACACCCCGAAGGCGAGCAGGAACCAGGAAACGGGGCGGCTGAGCTTCATACCCTCAGTATCGCCGCGCGGCCTCGCGCACCGCCGCCGGGGTGGGTCAGGGCGAACACAGGACGCAGCGGTGGAGACTTACGGGGCAGGTACAGGTACCTTCACCAGCGTGCCCGACTCCCACGCCGCGCGACCGACGTCGCACTTGAAGAAGGCCGCGGTGCTGTGCGCCGCCTCCGCCCTGACCCTCGCCGGAGCGCTGCCCGCGGCCGCCGCGGACAAGGACAAGAACGACAAGCCGCCCGCGTCGATGTCCCAGGTGGGCGGCGCCCAGTTGGGGAAGCCGGGGACGCAGGTCAACCTTCAGGGGGGCGCGCCCGTCCTGCCGAAGGACCTGACGGCGAAGTCCTGGCTCGTCGCGGACGCCGAGTCGGGCGAGGTGCTCGCCTCGCACAACGCGCACTGGCAGCTGCCGCCGGCCTCCACGCTGAAGATGCTGTTCGCGGACACCGTGCTGCCGAAGTTCCCGAAGACGACGACGCACAAGGTGGTGCCTTCGGACCTGGCAGGGATGGGCGCCGGGTCGAGCCTCGTGGGCGTCAAGGAGGGCTTCACGTACTCGGTGCACGATCTGTGGCTGGGCGTCTTCCTGCGCTCCGGCAACGACGCGGTGCACGTCCTGTCCGCCATGAACCAGGGCGTCGCGCAGACCGTCAAGGACATGCAGGCGCACGCCGACGAGCTGCAGGCGGGCGACACCCATGTCGTCAGCCCCGACGGTTACGACATGCCGGGGCAGCACTCCTCCGCGTACGACCTGACGCTGTTCGCCCGTTCCGGGCTGCACAAGAAGGACTTCCGGGAGTACGCCGCCACGCCCACCGCCGAGTTCCCCATGAAGCAGAAGAAGGGCAAGACCACCAAGCACTTCGGGATCCAGAACACCAACCGGCTGCTCACCGGCTCCCTGGGCCTGCCCGCGTACAAGGGCATCGCGGGCGTGAAGAACGGCAACACGACGAACGCGGGGTCCACGTTCACCGGAGTCGCCGAGCGCGGAAACCGGGTGCTGCTCGTCACCGTCATGAACCCGAAGGCGAAGGAGAGCCAGGCCGTCTACAAGGAGACCGCGCGGCTCTTCGACTGGGGCTTCCAGGCCGACGGCAAGGTCTCCCCTGTCGGCCATCTCGTCGGCCCGCGGAGCGAGACGCCCGCGGGCGCGGCGTCCCCGAGCTCCGGTGACGCGGGCCCCGCCAAGTCGGCCGCGCACGCCGCGGTCAGCGGCGGCTCCAGCGGCGTCGGGATCGCGCTCGCGATCGTGGGCGGGGTGCTCGTGGTGCTCGCGGGCGCGGTGTTCGTGGTGCGCAAGAAGTGGCCGCTGAGGATCACGAAGGGCTGATCTCCTCCGCGTCTTCGGTCGCCTCCGCCTGTGCCTCCGCTTTCGCCTCTTCCTCCGCTTCTGCTTCCGCCTCCGCTTCTTCCGTCTTGCGCAGGCCCACCCGGCCCGTCGCCGTCCACGCGGCGCAGAACAGCAGCAGTTTCGCGGTGAAGTTGATCCACAGGAGCAGGGCCACGGGCGTGCCGAACGCGCCGTACATGCTCTTGGCCGCCACGTCCTTCATATAGCCGCTGAGCACCAGCTTCAGCAGCTCGAAGCCCGCCGCCCCGATCAGCGCCGCGGTGATCAGGTCGCGGCGGCCCGGCTGCACCCCGGGCAGCAGGGCGAGGACGTAGAGCAGGATCAGGAAGTCCGCGAGGACCGCGATCCCGAAGGCCGCGGCCTGGAGCAGTATTCCGCCCCAGCCCGCCTTGTCGATGCCGATCTGGTCGGCCGTCCAGTCGACCGCCGTGTTCGCGAGGGTGGACGCCACGATCGACACGATGCCCGCGAGACCGAGCCCGACGAGGATCCCCGCATCCTTGAGCTTGCGCATGATCGGGTTCTCGTCGAGGTCGGGCAGCTCCCACACGTCCCGCAGGCACTGCCGCATCGAGCCGACCCAGCCGACGCCCGTGAACAGCAGCAGCGCTCCGGCGATGAGCCCGATCGTGCCCGCGTTGTCGACCAGCGCCCCGATGTCCAACTGCTGGGAGATACCCGGGACCTGGTCGCTGAGCGTCTGCTCCAGCTTCTTCTGCTGGTCCGGGCCCATGGTGCCGGCGGCCACCGCCGCGGCCACGGTGAGCAGCGGAAACAGCGCGAGAAAACTGATGAACGTCATCGCCGCGGCGAGCTGGGACCAGCGCGCCTCGTCGAGCCGCTCGTAGGCGCGCCAGGCGTGCGTCCGCATCAGCCGGGCGAACAGCGGCCCGACGACGGGGAGTTTCTTCAGCCAATCCATGATCCCAGCCTGCCCCCCATCCCCACTTCGATCACCCGTTCCGGTGAGGGCTCGCTAGGTTTACGACAAACTTCGCACCTTCGGGCGATACGGTCACGGTCATGGTTGCCGACCCCGCTACCGACCCTGTACCCACTCTCCCCTCCGTCCCGCACTCCGTACCGGTCAGCGGCTGGGGCCGCACCGCCCCCACCTCGGCCCGCGTGATCCGCCCCCGCTCCTACGAGGACGCGGTCCTCGCGGTCCGGGACTGCGCCGCCACCGGACGCCGCGGCGGCATCGCGCGAGGGCTCGGCCGGGCGTACGGGGACTCGGCGCAGAACGCCGGCGGGGCCGTCCTCGACATGACGGGGCTCGACCGGATCCACGCCATCGACGCCGCGGGCGGCACCGTGCTGTGCGACGCGGGCGTCTCGCTGCACCGCCTGATGGAGGTGCTGCTCCCCCTCGGCTGGTTCGTGCCGGTCACCCCCGGCACCCGCTACGTCACGGTCGGCGGGGCGATCGGCGCCGACATCCACGGCATGAACCACCACGTCCGCGGCTCCTTCGCCCGCCACGTCCCCATGCTCGAACTCCTCACCGCCGACGGCGGAGTACGCGTCGTGGAGCGCGGCAGCGAGCTGTTCGACGCGACGGCGGGCGGCATGGGCCTGACCGGGATCATCCTCACGGCGACCGTCCAACTCCAGCGCGTGGAGACGTCGCTGATGTCGGTCGACACCGAACGGGCCACCGACTTCGACGACTTGCTGGCCCGGCTCACCGCCACGGACCAGCACCGCTACTCCGTCGCCTGGGTCGACCTGCTCGCACGCGGCGCCGCGACGGGCCGCGGAGTCCTCACGCGCGGCGAGCACGCACCGCTCGACGCACTGCCCGCACGCGCCCGCAGGACCCCGCTGGAGTTCCGCCCCACCCGCCTCCCCGCGGCTCCGGACCTCCTCCCCGAAGGCCTGCTCAGCAGCACCAGCGTCGGCCTGTTCAACGAGCTCCGCTACCGCAAGACGCCCAGGGCCCGCACCGGCGAACTGCGCAAGCTCTCCGCGTTCTTCCACCCGCTCGACGGCGTCCCGCACTGGAACCGCGTCTACGGCCGCGGCGGCTTCGTGCAGTACCAGTTCGCCCTCGGGCACGGCTCCGATGCGGCGCTGCGCCGCATCGTGCACCGCATCGCCGAGCGCCGCTGCCCGTCCCTCCTCGCCACCCTCAAGCGCTTCGGCGAAGGAGACCCGGGCTGGCTGTCGTTCCCGGTGCCGGGCTGGACCCTCGCCCTCGACATCCCCGCGAACCTGCCCGAACTGGGCTCGTTCCTCGACGAGTTGGACGAGGAGGTGGCCGCCGCGGGCGGGCGCGTCCACCTCGCCAAGGACTCCCGGCTGCGGCCCGAACTGCTCACCGCCATGTACCCGCGCCTCGACGACTTCCGCTCACTGCGGGCGCGCTGGGACCCGCAGCGGGTGTTCCGCTCGGACCTGTCACGGCGCCTCGACCTGTGACCCGCCGCACGCCCGACTCTCCTCCCAGGAGCCCCCGTTGAAAGACGCCTTCGGCACCCCCCAGTCCCTGCTCGTCCTCGGCGGCACCTCCGAGATCGCGCTGGCGACCGCCCGCCGCCTCGTCGCCCGGCGCACCCGCACCGTGTGGCTGGCGGGCCGCCCGTCCCCCGCGCTCGACGAGGCCGCCGCCGGGCTGCGCGCCCTGGGCGCCGACACCCGTACGGTCCCCTTCGACGCGCTGGACCCCGGCGCGCACGCGGAGACGCTCGGCAAACTCTTCACCGAGGGCGACATCGACATGGTGCTGCTCGCGTTCGGCATCCTCGGCGACCAGGCCCGCGACGAGGACGACCCGATGTCGGCGGTCCGCGTCGCCCAGACCAACTACACGGGCGCCGTCTCCGCGAGCCTCGTCTGCGCGCGGGCCCTGCAGTCCCAGGGCCACGGCTCGCTCGTCGTCCTGTCGTCGGCGGCGGGCGAGCGGGCCCGCCGCGCCGACTTCATCTACGGCTCCAGCAAGGCGGGCCTCGACGCGTTCACGCAGGGGCTCGGGGACGCGCTGCACGGGACGGGCGTGCACGTCATGATCGTCCGCCCCGGCTTCGTACGGTCGAAGATGACGGCCGGGCTCGCCGAGGCCCCCATGGCCACGACGCCCGGCGCGGTGGCACAGGCCATCGAGACCGGGCTTCGGCGCAGGTCGGAGACGGTGTGGGTGCCGGGAACGCTGCGCGTGGTGATGTCGGCGCTGCGGCATGTGCCACGGCCGGTGTTCCGGCGCCTGCCGGTCTGATCCCTACGCAGGGTCAGCGCGCGGGCAGCCGGGGACCGCGGGTCGTGCGGCCCGAGGTCTGCGCGGGCAGCGACGACGTGCCGAAGGCGAAGTCCCGAAGCTTGCGCCACACCCCGTCGGCGCCCTGCTCGTAGAGCGCGAACCCGGTGCACGCCCAGGCCGCCTCGTACTCGGCGAGCTCCGCGTAGGCGCGGTCCATCAGGTCCTCGTCGATGCCGTGCGCCACGGTCACGTGCGGGTGGTACGGGAACTGCAACTCGCGGGAGACCGGGCCCGACGCGTCCCGCACCTGCTTCTGAAGCCAGGTGCAGGCCTCGGCGCCCTCGACGACCTGCACGAACACGACGGGTGACAGCGGCCGGAACGTGCCCGTGCCTGACAGTCTCATCGCGAACGGGCGGCCACCGGAGGCGACTTCCTCCAGGTGCGCCTCGATCGCCGTGAGGTCGGTGCCGGCCACCTCGGTCGGCGGGAGCAGGGTGATGTGCGTGGGAATGCCGTGCGCCGCGGCGTCGCCGAAGCCCGCGCGCCGCTCCTGGAGCAGGCTGCCGTGAGGCTCCGGGACCGCGATCGAGACACCGATCGTTACGGTCCCCACGTCATACTCCTGTCGTCGTGTCGCGGGCGGGTGGCATCGCGTACGTACGGAACGCTTCCGTGCTCGGCTCAGTGCTTGGCGGGCAGGAAGCCGACCTTGTCGTAGGCCTGGGAAAGGGTCTCGGCGGCGACGGTCCGCGCCTTCTCCGCGCCCTTGGCCAGGATCGAGTCAAGCGTCTCCGGGTCGTCCAGATATTCCTGGGTGCGGGTCCGGAACGGTGTCACGAAGTCCACCATGACCTCGGCCAGGTCCGTCTTCAGCGCACCGTACATCTTGCCCTCGTACTTCTTCTCCAGTTCCGGGATACCGGCACCGGTGAGGGTGGAGTAGATGGTGAGCAGGTTGCTGACGCCCGGCTTGTTCTCCGCGTCGAAGCGGATCACGGTGTCGGTGTCGGTGACGGCGCTCTTGACCTTCTTGGCGGTCGCCTTGGGCTCGTCGAGCAGGTTGATGAGGCCCTTCGGCGTCGACGCCGACTTGCTCATCTTGATCGACGGGTCCTGAAGGTCGTAGATCTTCGCCGTCTCCTTGAGGATGTACGGCGCCGGGAGCGTGAACGTGTCGCCGAAGCGGCCGTTGAAACGCGTGGCGAGGTCGCGGGTCAGCTCGATGTGCTGCCGCTGGTCCTCACCGACCGGAACCTGGTCGGCCTGGTACAGCAGAATGTCGGCGACCTGCAGCACCGGATACGTGAACAGCCCCACACTCGCCCGGTCGGCACCCTGCTTCGCGGACTTGTCCTTGAACTGCGTCATGCGGCTCGCCTCGCCGAAGCCGGTGAGGCAGTTCATGACCCAGGCCAGCTGCGCGTGCTCGGGGACGTGGCTCTGCACGAACAGCGTGCAGCGCTCCGGGTCGAGCCCCGCGGCGAGCAGCTGCGCGGCGGCGAGCCGGGTATTGGCCCGCAGCTCCTTCGGGTCCTGCGGAACGGTGATCGCATGCAGGTCCACGACCATGTAGAAGGCGTCGTGGGACTCCTGCAGCGCCACCCACTGGCGGACCGCGCCGAGGTAGTTGCCGAGGTGGAACGAGCCGGCGGTGGGCTGGATACCGGAGAGCACACGAGGGCGAACATCAGAGGCCATGTGCCTCATTGTCTCAGGTGCGCCACACAGCTCCGCAGCGGCCAAAGGTCCTTTACGGGGACCTGGGTGCGACCTGGTCGTTGTCAGTGGGCGCCGGTAGCTTGGCGATGTGGCGGGAGTCACGTGGGGGCGCGTCGACGGGGGTGGCGATGCAGTACGTACGAGGGCCTGTCCGGGGCGTGCTCGTGGTGGTGGCGCTGCTGATGGCTCTGCTGATGGCGGGGGCACCGCTCGCGCACGCGCGGCCGACGCATCCCGGCTCCGGGATGGATGTGCCGGATCTGGCGGTGGTGATCGCGCCCGGCGCCGCGGCGGGCCCTTCGGTGGCCTTGCACGACGAGGACCGGAACTTCGCCCGCCTGGAGCGCCTGACCACAGGGTTCGACACGGTGACCGAGCGGGTGCCGCAGGCCTGGCAGGAGGGACACTTCCCGCCCGTGGTGGCCACGGTCGTGTGGGGCCTGACCGGCGTGGCGGGCTGGCCCCAGACCCACCGGGCACCCGGCACCGACACGGCCATCGAGCGTCAGGACCAGCTGATCGTCGCGAAGGACGGCACGCCGTGGATCCGCACGGACCCGATGGTCGACGTGAACGACGACGACCTCCGCTGGCACCACGCCTCCCCCACCCTCGTCGACCAGCTGACGCGGGCGGGCGTGTTCCCCACGACCGAACCGGCCGACCGGAACCCGATCTGGTGGGCCCTGGCCGGCCTGGCCGTGGGCCTTGCCGCGTCGGCGCTGGTGTGGCGCATACGCGTCCGCCCCCGAATCCCACGGGAACCACGGGGGCCACGCCAACAACTGGTCGACCTATAAGCCCCTCCGGGGCCGGTGCCTGCCGTCATGAGCACGCGGCACCGGGGCGCCGCCTTGCCCACCCTGCCGCCCAAGGCGGGTGACGGCCACCCGCATGCCCCGGCGGCGGGTGAGCCAATTTAAGCCCCTGCGGCGTTGGAGCAGCGGGGTCCGGGGCGGAGCCCCGTGGCGTGAGGACGGTCACCCGCCCCACGCCACGGAGGGGCTCAGCCCAGGTCGATCTGCCCGTACAACGGGAACCCGGCCAACAGATCCGTGGCCCGGTGGGACACCTCGTCCGCGACCTTCGGCTCCAGCACGTGACTCGCCTTCGACACCGCCCCGGACTTCGTGGTCCCCGGCTCGGAGGCCGTCAGCACGCGGTCCATGAGCGCCGCGATCTCGTCCATCTCACCGGTCCCGAGCCCACGCGTGGTCAGCGCGGGCGTACCGATCCGGATCCCGGAGGTGTACCACGCACCGTTCGGGTCCGCGGGGATCGCGTTGCGGTTGGTGACGATGCCCGAGTCGAGCAGCGCCGTCTCGGCCTGGCGGCCCGTGAGGCCGTAGGAGGAGGCCACATCGATGAGGTTGAGGTGGTTGTCGGTACCGCCCGTGACCAGGGTCGCGCCGCGCCGCGTCAGCCCCTCGGCCAGCGCCCGCGCGTTGTCCACGATGCGCTGCGCGTAGTCCTGGAACGCGGGCTGCCGCGCCTCGGCGAGGGCGACCGCCTTCGCGGCCATGACGTGCGGCAGCGGCCCGCCGAGCACCATCGGGCAGCCCCGGTCGACCTGGTCCTTCAGCGAGTCGTCGCACAGCACCATGCCGCCGCGCGGCCCGCGCAGCGACTTGTGCGTGGTCGTGGTGACGATCTGCGCGTGCGGCACCGGGTCGAAGTCACCGGTCAGCACCTTGCCGGCGACCAGGCCCGCGAAGTGCGCCATGTCGACCATGAGCGTCGCCCCGACCTCGTCGGCGATCTCGCGCATGATCCGGAAGTTCACGAGCCGCGGGTACGCGGAGTAGCCGGCGACGATGATCATCGGCTTGAACTCGCGGGCCTGCGCACGCAGCGCCTCGTAGTCGATGAGGCCGGTGGCGGGGTCGGTGCCGTAGGAGCGCTGGTCGAAGAGCTTTCCTGAGACGTTCGGCCGGAAGCCGTGGGTGAGGTGCCCGCCCGCGTCCAGGGACATGCCGAGCATGCGCTGGTCCCCCAGGGACCGCCTCAACACGGACCAGTCAGCGTCCGTCAGGTCATTGACATTGCGCACACCCGCCTTTTCCAGAGCAGGCGTCTCCACACGTGCTGCCAGAACAGCCCAGAAGGCGACCAGGTTCGCGTCGATCCCGGAGTGCGGCTGGACGTACGCGTGCCGGGCGCCGAACAGCTCACGGGCGTGCTCGGCGGCGATCGACTCGACGGTGTCGACGTTGCGGCAGCCGGCGTAGAAGCGGCGGCCGATGGTGCCCTCGGCGTACTTGTCGCTGAACCAGTTGCCCATGGTCAGCAGCGTCGCCGGGGACGCGTAGTTCTCCGAGGCGATCAGCTTGAGCATCTCGCGCTGGTCGGTGAGCTCCTGGCCGATGGCGTCGGCGACGCGCGGCTCCACGGCGCGCACGACGTCGAGGGCAGCGCGGTACGCGGTGGATTCGGGAGTGAGCGGGGATTCGGTCATGGGGGCAGCCTCCGGACACGGTCGATACGTGATCACACGGTCGGTTCGCGGTCGGCCCAGGCGCACGGCACACACTGCTCGGGCCGCTCCCTGATGGTCGATCCCATCCCAGCGCGCCAGTCACGGCCCTGCCCTCACAGTACCGGGCGCGTCGCCCGGCGAGGTTTCCACGTCCACATCGCGAGCGACGATAGGAAGGGGCCACAAGCCCGTCCCACACCCAGTGCCATGAGCCGCGACGAACGGAGATCCCGTGACTTCTGTGACTCCATCCACCACCTCCGCAGGACACGCCACGCAGGACTTGATCACTGCCTCCGACGCGCACGGCGCGCACAACTACCACCCGCTTCCCGTGGTCGTCGCCACCGCCGAGGGCGCGTGGATGACGGACGTCGAGGGGCGGCGCTACCTCGACATGCTCGCCGGGTACTCGGCGCTCAACTTCGGGCACGGCAACCGTCGCCTGATCGAGGCCGCGAAGGCGCAGCTGGAGCGGGTGACGCTGACCTCGCGGGCCTTTCACCACGACCGGTTCGCCGCGTTCTGCGCGGAGCTCGCCGAGCTGTGCGGCATGGAGATGGTGCTGCCGATGAACACGGGGGCGGAGGCCGTCGAGACAGCCGTGAAGACCGCCCGGAAGTGGGGCTACCGGGTCAAGGGCGTGCCGGACGGGCGGGCCCGGATCGTGGTCGCGAGCGACAACTTCCACGGCCGGACGACGACCATCGTCAGCTTCTCCACCGACCAGGAGGCGCGCGCCGACTTCGGTCCGTACACGCCGGGCTTCGACATCGTCCCGTACGGGGATCTGGACGCGCTGCGCGCCGCCGTCACGGACGACACGGTGGCGGTGCTGCTCGAACCGATCCAGGGCGAGGCGGGCGTGCTCGTCCCGCCGCCCGGCTATCTCCCGGGCGTACGGGAGCTGACGCGCGAGCGGAACGTGCTGTTCATCGCCGACGAGATCCAGTCGGGCCTCGGGCGGACCGGCCGCACCTTCGCGTGCGAGCACGAGGGCGTGGTGCCGGACGTGTACGTGCTGGGCAAGGCGCTCGGCGGCGGGGTCGTGCCGGTGTCGGCGGTGGTGTCGCGCAAGGACGTGCTCGGGGTGTTCCGGCCGGGCGAGCACGGGTCGACGTTCGGCGGGAACCCGCTCGCCTGCGCCGTGGCCCTTGAGGTGATCGCGATGCTGCGTACCGGGGAGTTCCAGGAGCGGGCCACCGAACTCGGCGAGCATCTGCACGCCGAGCTGGGCCTGTTGACGGGGACGGGGAAGGTCACCGGGGTGCGCGGGCGCGGCCTGTGGGCGGGCGTCGACATCGACCCGTCGTACGGGACGGGCCGGGAGATCTCGGAGAAGCTGATGGACCGCGGGGTCCTGGTGAAGGACACCCACGGGTCCACCATCCGGATCGCCCCGCCGCTGGTGATCGGCAAGGACGATCTGGACTGGGGCCTCGATCAGCTCCGGGCGGTGCTGGGCGCGTAAGCGTCTTCCGTGCGGCTCACAGGATGACGTGGGGCAGGAAGCGGGCGTACTCGTCCGTGATGAGCCCCGCCGATTCCCGGATTCCGAGCCCGGCCGCCTCGTCCTCGACCACCCACGCGCCGAGGACGACGCGGTTGCCGTCGAAGTCGGGCAGCTCGCTCAACTGCTGGTAGCAGCACGGCTCTTCGGGTGCGGCGGGCGGCGCCGTGCCCGGCTCGTGGATCGTGACGCCCGCGCCTTCGCGGCCGAGCAGCGGCTTCGACACGTAGCCGGGGCCGGTCGTGTCGGTCGCGAGTTCGCGGGGTCCGTCGAGGTAGGCGGGCAGCAGGTTCGGGTGGTCCGGGTACAGCTCCCACAACACAGCGAGCAGCGCCTTGTTGCTGAGCAGCATCTTCCAGGCGGGCTCGATCCACATCGTCGTACCCGTACCGCCGCCGTTGTCGAGGCCGCCCAGGACGTGCGGGGCGAACGCGTCGGAGGTCAGCCACTCCCACGGGTAGAGCTTGAAGCAGCTGCGGATGTACCGGAGTTGGTTGTCGACGAAGCGCTCGGAGAGGCTGTCCCAGCCGATCTCCTCCATGGAGATCCAGTCGGTGTCCAGGCCCGCCTGTTCGGCGGTCTCCTTCAGGTAGCCGACGGTCATCAGGTCCTCGCCGAGTTCGTCGGCCGAGGAGTGCGCGAAGTAGAGCGGGCTGCCGGGTGGCAGCAGGGCGGCCTGCTTCTTCCAGGCGTCGATGAGCCGCTCGTGGAGCGAGTTCCACTGGTCGGCGCCGGGGAACCGCTCCTCCATCCAGAACCACTGGGGGCTCGCGGCCTCGACCAGTGAGGTGGGGGTGTCGGCGTTGTACTCAAGGAGCTTCGCGGGGCCTGTGCCGTCGTACCGCAGGTCGAACCGGCCGTATATGGAAGGGAGTTCGGTGCGCCGTTCCCAGGCCTCGGCGACCGCCGCGGCGACGCGCGGGTCGGTGATCCCGAGGTCGGCGAAGCGGTCGTTACGGACGATGTGCTCGGCCGCGGCGAGGCACATGCGGTGCAGTTCCTCGACGACCTCTTCGAGCGCCTCGACCTCGGGGAGGGAGAACTCGTAGTAGGCGCTCTCGTCCCAGTAGGGGCGCAGGGAGTCGTCGGGGTAGCGGGTGAGCGGGTAGATGAGCCCCTGCTCCTCGACGACTCGCTGCCAGTCGGGGCGCGGGGTGATGGTGTGTCGCTTCATCAGTGTCTCCGGGGCTCAGCCGCCGGAGCTTCCGCCCTTGCCGCCGCTGCCGAAGCCGCCGCGCGTGACGCCGCCGCCCGAGGACTTGGTGAAGGAGCCGCTGCCGACGCGGCTGCCCTTCTTCTTGCCGCCGTAGTACCAGCCGCCGTTGACCGAGGACTTGGTCGACGAGGACTTGCAGTACTTGTCGGAGACGACCTTGTAGCCCTTGCCGGCGTTGTAGCTGTTGCGGTCGATGCACCGCTTGTCGACATCGGAGTCCGAGGAGCAGGCGGTGAGCGCGGCGGCCAGCAGGCCCACGCCGCCGAGCGCGACGGTGCCTGAGCGCAGCCGTCGTTGGGTGGTGTTGTCCGTCATGAAGTTCTCCCCCGTTGCGTGCATGCGTGTACGTGCGTGTACGTGTGTGTGGCCCGCCCTAGGGCAGGACCCGGCACAGCGTATCCAACGCGCCCGGCCAGGCGTGGTCGGGCGGGGTGCCGTAGCCGACGACCAGGGCGTCCATGGGGTCTGTCGGCTCGGGCGCGTCCGCGTGCCGGAATTCGGCGAGGCCCGAGATGCCGAGGCGCTGCCAGGCGGCGGCCTGCACGACCGACCGCTCGGTGCCGGGCGGGAGTTGGAGCACGGCGTGCAGCCCGGCGGCGATACCGGTGGCGCGCACGGCCGGGGCGCGCTCGGCGAGGGCGGCGACGAGCTGGTCGCGGCGGCGCCGGTAGCGCAGGCGCGCGGCGCGCACATGACGGTCGTACGCGCCGGATTCCAGGAACTCGGCGAGGGTGAGCTGGTCGAGGACGCCGCAGGACCAGTCGGTGTGCCCCTTGGCCGCGACGACCTCGTCGACGAGCGGCGCGGGCAGCACCATCCAGCCGAGCCGCAGACCGGGGGCGAGGGACTTGCTGGCGGTGCCGAGGTAGACGACGCGGTCCGGGTCGAGGCCCTGGAGGGCGCCGACGGGCTGGCGGTCGTAGCGGAACTCGCCGTCGTAGTCGTCCTCCAGGATCAGCCCGCCGGTGCGGCGCGCCCAGTCGACGGCGGCGGCGCGACGGCGCGCGTGCAGGGCGACACCGAGAGGGAACTGATGAGCGGGAGTCAGCAGAGCAGCACCTTCGCCACTCAACTCCCGTACATCCGCGCCCAGTTCATCGAACGGCAGCGGCCGGGTCCGCAGTCCGGGCCGGGTCAGATAGTCCCAATGAAGATCGAGCCCGTACGACTCCACGGCGATGTCGCGCACACCGCGCCGGTGCAGCACCTCGCCGAGCAGGATCATGCCCTGCACGAACCCGGCGCAGACGACGATCCGCTCCGGCGAGGCCTGTACGCCGCGGGCGCGGGCGAGGTAGCCGGCGAGGGCGCCGCGCAGTTCGGGGCGGCCGCGCGGGTCGCCGTAGCCGAGGGCCTCGTTCGGGGCGGCGGTCAGGGCGCGGCGGGCGGCCTTGAGCCATTCGGCGCGGGGGAAGGAGGCGAGGTCGGGGCGGCCGGGCATGAGGTCGTAGCGGTGTCCGCCGAAGGGGACGCGGTTCGTGGCGCGGGCCGGGGTGGGCGCCCGGCCCGGCCGCTCGGCCACCCGGGTGCCGGAGCCCTGCCGGGCGGTGAGCCAGCCCTCGGCGACGAGGTCGGCGTAGGCGTCGGCGACGGTGTTGCGGGCGAGGCCGAGGTCGGCGGCGAGGGTGCGGGAGGCGGGCAGCCGGGTGCCGGGGGCGAGCCGCCCGCCGCGCACGGCCTCACGGAGCGCGTCGGTCAGCCCGCGGCGTACGCCCCCGGAGAGAGCGGGGTCGAGGTGCAGATCGATGCCCAGCGCCCGCCCGGACGCCGAATTGGCCCAAGATTCTTCCACGTAAATGGACCATACTCCTGGGCTACTTCCCTCGTAGGCTCACACCATGACGAACAACGAGAACAGCACCAGGAACAGCACCGAGAACAGCACCGGCACCGCCCCCTACATGCACGAGCACACCCCCCGCCTCGACTGGTCCCGCCAGGCCCCCGAGGTCTTCAAGGCGATGATCAAGCTGGACGCGGCCGCCCGCGCGGGCGTCGACCCCAAGATCGCCGAACTGGTCAAGGTCCGCGCCTCGCAGATCAACCGCTGCGCGCTCTGCCTCGACATGCACACGAAGGACGCCCTCGCGGCGGGCGAGAGCGTGGAGCGGATCATCCAGCTCAGCGCGTGGGAGGAGTCGAAGCACTTCTACACGGAGAAGGAGGTCGCGGCCCTCGAACTGACCGAGGCGATCACCGTCCTCACCGACGGCTTCGTCTCCGACGAGGTCTACGAGAAGGCCGCGAAGGCCTTCGACGAAAAGGAACTGGCCCAGCTCATCGCCGCGATCACGGTCATCAACGCCTGGAACCGGTTCGGCGTCTCGACCCGCCAGTCGCCGGGCCACTACACACCGGGCGACCACAAGTGACCGCTCGTACGCGGCAGTTGGACGCCGGGGTCCGGACGGCGATGCAGGCGCTCAGCGCCGCCGCCAAGAAGGGCCTCGGCGACCCGGTCCTCACCGAACTGGTGGCGATCCGGGCCTCGCAGCTCAACCAGTGCGCGTTCTGCCTGGACATGCACGTGGACATCGCGGTGCGCAAGAACGGCGAGAGCCCGAAACGCATCGCGCTCCTGAACTCATGGCGCGAGGCCGACGACACCTTCAACGACCGGGAAAAGGCTGCACTCGCCCTCACGGAGGCCATTACGCTCCTGACGACGGCGGACTACGTCCCGAACGAGACGTACGACGAGGCGGCCAAGCACTTCACGGAGCCCGAACTCGCCCACCTCATCGCCTCGATCGTGGTAATCAACAACTGGAACCGGCTGATGGTGAGCCGGCGCATCGAACCAGGAGGCCCCGCATGGTGAGTCCGAGCGCTGCCGATACGTTCCGCGCCCTGCACCACGACCGCTCCCCCGGCGACGCGCTCGTCCTCCCGGGCCCGTGGGACGCGGCGAGCGCCCGCGTCTTCGAGGAGGCCGGCTTCCCGGCCCTCGCGACGCCGAGCGCGGGGGTCGCGGCGTCGCTCGGCTACGAGGACGGGCAGACCCCGGCGGACGAGATGTTCGCGGCGGTCCGCCGGATCGTGCGCGCGGTGTCGGTGCCGGTGTCGGCGGACATCGAGGGCGGCTACGGGCTCGCGCCGAAGGAACTGGTGGAACGCCTCCTGGAAACCGGCGCGGTGGGCTGCAACCTGGAGGACTCGGGCCCCGACGGCACCCTCAACGACCCGCGCGCACAAGCGGACTGGCTGGCCGAGGTGCGGGCGGCGGCCGGTGACCGGGTGGTCCTGAACGCCCGCGTCGACACGTTCATCCGCGGCGCCGCGGACCCGATCGCCGAGGCGCTGGACCGCGCCCGCCTGTACGTCGCCGCGGGCGCCGACTGCGTCTACCCGATCGGCGCCCCGGCGGACGCCGTCCCGGCCCTGCGCTCCGGAATCGAGGGCCCGATCAACGTGGGCGCACCTCCCGGCGGCCCGTCGCTCCGCGAGTGGGGCGAACTGGGCGCGACCCGCATCACGTTCGGCCCGGGGTTGCAGCGGAGGGCGATGGGGGCGGTGCGGGAGATCGCGGAGGGGTTGCGGTAGGCAGGTGACGCGCGGGGACTGTGACGGCTATCCACGACTCCGTCGTAGCTAGCCGTCACAGTCCCGACTGGGTCCCGACTGGGTTCCGACTGGCTACTTCTTCGGGAGCCAGGACTTCCACGTGGACTCGTGCGTCTCGACCCACTTCTTGGCGGCCGCTTCCGGCTTGAGCTTCTTGTCGGCGATCAGGAGCGAGACCTCGTTCTGGTCGCTCGTCGTCCACTTGAAGTTCTTCAGGAGCTGCGCCGCCTCGCCGCCGTGCTTGGCGAAGTCCGTGTTGAGGTACTTCTGGAGCGGCGTCGTCGGATAGGCGCAGGTGATCTTCTTCGGGTCGGCGTCGCAGCCCTCCTTGTACTTGGGCAGCTTCACCTCCGTCATCGGCACCTGCTTCGTGAGCCACTGCGGGGTGTACCAGTAGGAGAGGAAGGGCTTCTTCTGCTTGGCGAACTGCTTCATCTGCGTGATCTGGGCGGCCTCGGAGCCGGCGAAGACGACCTGGTAGTCCAGGTTCAGGTTCTTCACCAGCGCCTTGTCGTTCGTGACGTACGACGGGGAGCCGTCGAGGAGTTGGCCCTTGCCGCCGCTCTCCGCCGTCTTGAACTGGTCCGCGTACTTGTCGAGGTTCTTCCAGTTGGTGATGTCGGGGTGCTTCTTCGCGAAGTACGTCGGGACGAACCAGCCGATGTGGCCGGTGACGCCGAGGTCACCGCCGGGCTGGATCAGCTTCTTGTCCTTGACGTAGCGCTGCACCTGGTCGGGGTGGCCCCAGTCCTCCAGGATCGCGTCGACGCGGCCCTGGCTGAGGGCGTCCCACGCGGGGACCTCGTCGACCTGCACGGTGTCGACGCGGTAGCCGAGTTCGTGCTCCAGGAGGTACTGGGCCACGGCGACATTTGCCTGGGCGCCCACCCACGACTGGACCGAGAGGGTCACCGTCTTGGCGCCCTGCGCGTTGGCGAACGGGGAGGACTGTTTCGTCATGTCGGCCGCCCCGCAGCCGGTGGCCGCGAGGAGCACCCCGGCGCCGACGACCGCCTTGAGCGGCGTCATGCGTGCGCTGATGCGCGTACGGATGTGAATACGCATGTCACGCCCCCTTTCCCGCGGTGTCGCGGCGTTGCGTCGGCTGCGTCACCCGGTCCAGCATCAGGCCCAGGCAGACGATCGCGGCGCCCGCGACGAGGCCCGTGGCGAGGTCGCCCTGGGCGATGCCGAACACGACGTCGTAGCCGAGCGCGCCACCGCCGACCAGGCCGCCGATGATGACGACGGCGAGGACCAGGACGATGCCCTGGTTGATGGCGAGCAGCAACGCCGGGCGGGCGAGCGGGAGTTGGACCTGGCGCAGCTGCTGCGTCGTGGTCGCGCCCATGGAGCGGGACGCCTCCATCGCGGCCGGGTCCACCTGTCGTAGACCCTGCGTGGTGATGCGGACGACGGCGGGCAGCGCGTAGACGACGGCCGCGGCGACGGCCGGGGCGCGGCCGACGGCGAAGAGCGCGACGACCGGGATCAGGTACACGAACTGCGGCATCGTCTGGAAGACGTCGAGGACGGGACGGAGCAGCCGTTCGAAGCGTTCGCTGCGGGCCGCCGCGATGCCGATCGCGAAGCCGAGGACCAGGGTGACCAGGACCGCCGCGATGACCTGGGACAGCGTGTCCAACGACGGCTTCCACACGCCCAGTACGCCGACCCCGGCCATGGCGAGGACCGCGGTGAGCGCGGTGCGCCAGGTGCCGATCAGCCAGGAGAGCGCGGCGACGATCAGCAGCACCGACCACCAGGGCAGCCAGGTGAGGCCGTCGCGCACCGGGTTGAGGATCCCCGTGGTGAAGTGCGCGGCCCAGTCGGCGGTGCCGCCGATGTACGGGACGCCGGAGTACAGGTGGTCCGTCATCCAGTCGACCGCGTCGTTGACGGGCGCGGCGATGTTCAGGGTCCAGGCGTCGGGCCAGTCGAGGCGGTCGGTGAGGTGGCCCACGACCGCGACCACGCCGGTGCCGACGACGACGGCGAGGACGTCCCACTTCCAGTGCACGTCGGACGTGTCGTGGGAGCCCATCCGCGCCCCGGCCGCGGCCGTGACCCGGTCGAGGACGACGGCGAGCAGCACGATCGGGATGCCGGCCGCGAGCGCGGCGCCGACGTCGACGGAGGCGAGCGCCTGGTAGACGCGGTCGCCGAGGCCGCCCGCACCGATCACGGAGGCGATGACGGCCATGGAGAGGCCCATCATGATCGTCTGGTTGAGGCCGAGGAGGAGTTCCTTGCGGGCCAGCGGCAGACGGGCGGAGAAGAGGCGCTGGCGGGCCGTGGCACCGAGCGAGGTGACGGCCTCCATCACGCCGCCGTCCGCTGAGCGCAGGCCGAGCGCGGTGAGGCGGGCCATCGGCGGGGCGGCGTAGACGACCGTGGCGAGCACGGCGGCCGGGACGCCCATGCCGAAGACGAGGACGACCGGGAGCAGGTACGCGTACGCGGGCAGCACCTGCATGGTGTCGAGGACCGGGCGCAGGGCCCGGTACATGGTGTCGCTCAGGCCCGCGGCGAGGCCGAGGGCGGCGCCGAGGACCACCGAGGCGAGCACGGCGATCACCATCAGCGCGAGCGTCTGCATGGTGGGGACCCACATGCCGAGGGCGCCGCAGGCCAGGAACGCGACGACCGCGGACGCGGCGAGGCGCCAGCCGGCCACGCGCCAGGCGATCAGGCCCGCCGCCGCGGTGACGCCTGCCCAGCCCGCTGCCAGCAGGACCAGGTAGACGGCGCGTACGGAGATGACCACGGCGTTGCTGATGTAGCCGAAGAAGTACAGGAACAGCGGGTCGCTGTCCCGGTTGTCGATCACCCAGTCCGTGGCGTTGCCGAGGGGTTCGGTGAGGTTGACGGTGAGGGCGTGCGGCCAGGTCCCGCTGGACCACTTGGCGTGGGCCAGGGGGATGAGGACCGCGGCGACGACGGCGAGCAGGACGATCTTCCCCAGGGCGCGGTTGCGCCACAGGGGGTGGGGCCGGTCACCCGAGCTTTTGGCCGGGCCGGCCGTTACGGCGGCAGCCATCAGCCGTTCCCCTCGTCACCCTCGGGCTTCTCAAGCCCCGCCGGCGATTCCGCCTTTTCAAGCCCCTGCGGCGATTGAGCAGCGGGGTCCGGGGCGGAGCCCCGAGTCGTAGGACCGGCTCCCGCCCCAGGACTCACACCGGCCACCACCCCCAGCAACCGCTCATGATCGACGACCCCGACACACTCCCCGTCCTCCACCACCCTGACCGCGAACCCGCTGGAAGCAACCGCCTCGATCGCCTCCGAAACCGTCGCGTCGGGCGCGATCGACGGACCACGGTCCGCCTCGTCCGCGTCGGCGGGCCGCATGGCCCTGCGTACCGTCATGACCTGCTCGCGCGGCACGTCACGGACGAACTCGCGGACGTAGTCGTCGGCGGGCGCGCCCACGATCTCCTCGGGCGTGCCGAGCTGGACGACGCGGCCGTCGCGCATCAGGGCGATCCGGTCGCCGAGCCGCAGCGCCTCGGTGAGGTCGTGGGTGATGAAGACCATCGTGCGGCCCTCCTCGCGGTGCAGGCGCACGACCTCCTCCTGCATGTCCCGCCGGATCAGCGGGTCCAGCGCGCTGAACGGCTCGTCGAAGAGGAGGACTTCGGGGTCGACCGCCAGCGCACGCGCCAGGCCGACGCGCTGCTGCTGACCGCCGGACAGCTGCCCGGGGCGGCGCTGCTCAAGGCCGTCGAGCCCGACCTTGGCGACGACCTCCATGGCCTTCGCGCGGCGCTCGGCGCGGCCCATGCCCTGGATCTCCAGGCCGTACGCGACGTTGTCGAGAACGGTGCGGTGCGGGAGGAGGCCGAAGTGCTGGAAGACCATCGCGGCGCGGTGCCGACGCAGTTCGCGCAGGCGGGACTTGTCCATGGCCAGGACGTCCTCGCCGTCGATCTCCAGCTCCCCCGACGTCGGCTCGATGAGCCGGGTCAGGCAGCGTACGAGGGTCGACTTGCCGGAGCCAGACAGGCCCATGACAACGAAGACTTCGCCCCGCTTGACGTCGAACGACACATCGCGCACGGCGGCCGTGCAGCCGGTCTTCGCCCGCAGTTCGGCGGCGCTCAGGTCCGCCAACTCGGTCTGATCCGGCACGCGTTCGGCCTTCGGGCCGAACACCTTCCACAGATTGCGTACGGCGAACACGGACTCGGACCCGGAATCGGTCCGCTTCTCAGCGTTCGCAGAAGACATGGTCGTGCTCATCACGCATCACCACCCAGCAGTTCGGCGCACTTCTCCCCGACCATGAGCACCCCGATCATCGGGTTCACCGCGGGCATCGTCGGGAAGACGGACGCGTCGGCGATACGGATGGACTGCAGCCCGCGGACCTTCAACTGGGGGTCTACCACGGCGAGTTCATCGTCCGCAGCACCGATGCGGCAAGTTCCCGCGGGGTGGTAGACGGTGTGCGCGACCTTGCGCGCGTACTCGCTGAGCGCCTCGTCGTCCGTGACGTCGGGGCCGGGGCAGACCTCGCGCTTGAGCCAGCCGGCCAGCGGCTCGGTCTTCGCGATCTCGCGGGCGATCTTGATGCCGTCGACGAGGGTCTTGCCGTCGTAGTCGTCCTCGTCCGTGAAGTAACGGAAGTCGAGGGCCGGCTTGACCTCGGGGTCCGCGCTGGTCAGGTAGACACGGCCGCGGCTCTTCGGCTTGGGGATGTTCGGCGTCATGGACACCCCGTGCTCCGGCTGCTCGTAGCCGAGGCGCTCCGGGTTGTCCGTGAACGGGATTTGGTAGAAGTGGAACATCAGGTCGGGCCCGGCCGCTGCCGGGTCCCGCTGGATGAACAGACCCGCGTCGCTGTCCATGGCGCTGTTCTCGGGGATCGGCCCGTTCGTCTCCCAGACGATGACCGACTCCGGGTGGTCGAGCAGGTTCTCGCCCACGCCCGGCAGGTCGTGCAGGACCGGGATGCCCAGGGCCTCCAGGTCGGCCTTCGGGCCGATGCCGGAGTGCATCAGCAGGCGCGGCGTGTCGACGGCTCCGGCGCACACGAGGACCTCGGTGCGCGCGGATATGAGCTTCTCCACGCCGTCCTTGCCGCGCACGCGCACGCCGCGCGCGGTCAGCCCCTCGTCCGTGGCGTCGAACTCCAGCTTGTACGCCCAGGTCTCCAGGAGCAGCGTGAGGTTGGGGCGGTCACCGGCCTCCATGTGCGGGTGGAGGTAGGCCACCGACGCGCTGGAGCGCTTGTTGTTCTCGGGGTGGTACGACAGGTCGAAGAAGCCGACGCCGTCCTTGAACGGGCCCTTGTTGAAGCCCTCGACGCGCGGCACGCCCGTCGCGGCCTGCGCGGCCTCGACGAAGTCGCTCGCGATCGCGTTCCGGTCCTTCGCGTCGACCGGGACGATGTTGTTGCGCAGCTTGCCGAAGTACGGGTCCATCGCCTTGTGGTCCCAGCCCTCGGCGCCCGCGGCCGCCCACTCGTCCCAGTCGCCGGGCAGCGGCTTGAACGAGATGAGCGTGTTGTGCGACGAGCAGCCGCCCAGCACCTTGGCGCGGCTGTGCAGGATGTGCGAGTTGCCGCGCGGCTGCTCGGTGGTGGTGTAGCCGTAGTCCAGGTCACCACCGAGCAGGCCGAGCCAGCGGCGCAGCGTCAGGACGTCGTCGCGGTCGATGTCGCTGGGTCCGCCTTCGATGACGGCGACGGTGACGTCCGGGTTCTCGGTGAGGCGGGAGGCGATCACCGATCCCGCGGTGCCGCCACCGACGATGACGTAGTCGTAGGTGTTTTCAGACATTGCTCTGCTCAACTCCAAGAAATCCAGCCCCGCCGGCGCTTGAGGCGCGGGGTCCGGGGCAGGGCCCCGAGGCGTTCACAACGCTTACGTGTACGGGCGCGAGGCCCAGGAGGACGAGGCCGTCAGCCCGCGAACCACCGGACGGGCTTCGGCGCCAGGTTCTGGTACACGTGCTTGCTCTCGCGGTACTCGGCGAGCCCGGCGGGACCCAGCTCGCGTCCCACGCCGCTCTTGCCGAATCCGCCCCACTCGGCCTGCGGGAGGTAGGGGTGGAAGTCGTTGATCCAGACGGTGCCGTGGCGCAGCCGGCGCGCCATGCGACGGGCACGACCCGCGTCGGTGGTCCACACGCCGCCCGCGAGGCCGTACTCGGTGTCGTTGGCGAGCTCGACGGCCTCGTCCTCGGTGCGGAACGTCTCGACGGTGAGGATCGGACCGAAGGTCTCCTCGCGGACGACGCGCATCTCGCGGTGGCACTGGTCGAGGACGGTCGGCTCGTAGAAGTAGCCGGTGGCGGGCCGGACCTCGGAGGCCGCGGGGCGCTTGCCGCCGCAGCGCAGCACGGCGCCCTCGGCGAGCGCGGAGGCGACGTAGCCCTCGGTCTTGTCGCGCTGGGGCTCGCTGACGAGCGGGCCGCACTCGACGTCGTCCTCGGTGCCGCGGCCGAGGCGGATCTTCTCGGCGCGGCGGGTGAGTTCGGCGACGAAGCGCTCGCGCACGGACTCCTCGATGATGAGCCGGGAGCCGGCGGAGCAGACCTGGCCGCTGTGGATGAAGGCGGCGTTGAGCGCCTGGTCGACGGCGGTGTCGAAGTCCTCGTCCGTCTCGCACGCGTCGGCGAAGACGACGTTCGGGTTCTTGCCGCCGAGTTCGAGGGCGACCTTCTTGACGGAGCCGGCCGCGGCCTGCGCGACCTTGGTGCCGCTGGCCAGGCCGCCGGTGAAGGAGACGAGGTCGACGTCGGGGTGGTCGGCGAATCGGGCGCCGACGGTGGCACCGGGGCCCGTCACGATGTTGGCGACGCCCTGCGGCAGCCCGGCCTCGACCAGCAGCTCGATCAGCACGACCGTCGTCAGCGGCGTGATCTCGCTCGGCTTGATGACGAAGGTGTTGCCCGCGGCGAGCGCCGGGGCGACCTTCCAACTCGCCTGGAGGAGCGGGTAGTTCCACGGCGTGATCATGGAGCAGACGCCGACGGGCTCGTGCACGACGACGCTGTGGATGTCGTCGGACCCGGCGTCGACGACGCGGCCCGCGCCCTCGCCGATGACGAGATCGGCGAAGTAGCGGAAGGCATCGGCGACGCAGTCGACGTCGACGCGGCCCTCCTCGACGGTCTTGCCCGCGTCCCGGCTCTCCAGGAGGCCGATCTTCTCCCGGTCCCGGACGAGGAGGTCGGCGACGCGACGCAGCAGCGCGGCGCGCTCGGCGACGGGCGTCGTCGGCCACGGGCCCTCGTCGAAGGCCTTGCGGGCGGCGGCGATCGCGGCGTCCGCGTCCTCGGTGCCGCCCTCGGCGATCACGGCGAACGGCTTGGCATCCGCAGGGTCGAGGATCTCGCGCGTGGCCCCTGCTGCGGCCTCGCGCCACTCTCCGTCGACATGGATGGTGTTCTGTACTGACACGACCTGCTTCGCCTTCCGTTCCGGGAATGTCCCCCGAGCACCGCAAACGCCCTTTCGGCGCTCTCTACGGTGACGTCGGAAGCCCCTGCCCCGACGTATGGCAAGCATGCTCTTATGGAGACGAAAGTGCGCTGTGTCACGACACTGCGTGAGTGCGGGCGGCGACGCTGCGTGAGAGCAGGGCGCGCCGCCCGCGTCCTGACCGTCCCGTCACTCTTGCGCGAACCGCGACAGCGCGGTGGCGAGCCGGTCCCGCTGCTCGGGCCACTCGGACTCCGGGCCCGCGACGAGCACCGCGTACTGCGTGCCGTCCTGCGTGGTGAACGAGAAGTCGACCACCTTTCTGCGCGCGCCCAGCTTCTCGCTGTCGTACGCGTAGACGAGCTCGGCCGCGTCGTCGGTGACCGTCTCCGTGGCCCCCTCGGGCGCCGAGGTCTCCTCCAGTGAGGTCTCCTCGTATCCGTCCTCCGCGAGACTCTTCGAAAGGCTCTCGGACGCGACCCGGAGCGATTCGAGCGGTGTGGTGTCCGGCTCCGTGATGGTGAAGACCTGGATGAGCGAGGACTCGTCGGGGGACGTGTAGAACACCCCCTGCTTGCTCTCGCTGCGGTCCCAGTCCTCGGGCACCGCGAGCGCGAAGCCCGCCTCGTCCGCCACCTGCCGGTAGCCGGCGGGAAGCTCGTCGGTCGGCGAGGGAGTGGGCTCCGGGGCCGAGCTGGTGGGCGCCGCGGTCGACCCGGTCGGCTTGGGATCCGGCTGCGGGTCGTCCCCGCGGCCGAGCAGCACCACCGTCGTCGCGACGGCGGCGCCGAGCACGGCCGCGCCCAGCAGCACGAGGACGATGCGCCGGGTCCGGCCGGGCGACGGTGGGGGCGGCCCCTGCTCCTCGGGGCCAGGCCAGGGCGTCGGCGGGGCGAACTCCGGCCGCGGCGGGGGCGGCGACGACACCGCCCCTGCCCCCGTGCCCGCCTCCTCCCAGCGCTGGGTCTCCTCGTTCCAGTGGCGTCCGCTCATCTCATGTTCCCCAGCATCGCGGCCACCGTGCCGGCCGACGCGAGCAGCGAGACGACCGCCTGCGAGTCGCCGAGCAGCGCGCGCAGCCGCTCGATCCGGCTCGCCGGGGCGCTGCCGGTACGGGTGATCTCGCCCTCCGTCTCGGCGAGCTCGGCGTCGAGGGTGCGCAGCTGCCCGTCCTCGTCCCGCAGCCGGGGCAGGTCCGCGCGCAGCGCACGCACCGCCTCCAGCAGCTCCCGCATCGCCTCGTCGTCCTGCGGCGCGCTGTGCGTGTGGCTCTCCGCGTGGGCGTGGCTGCCGATGGCGAAGGTGCTGCCGTGGACGTCACCGATGGTGACCGAGGGCTCGTCACTCGCTGCCATGGTCATCGGATCCCTTCTCGTTCGGGGTGCCGTCGGCCGCTCCCGACGTCGCGCGGGCGTGCGAGCCGACGGCGAAGGTGGAGTCCTCGACGCGGTCGATGTTCACGCCGCCACTGCTGATGTTCACGATCTTCTGGACGAACTCGCCGGTCTGGTAACCGGATTCGGCGAGCGCGTGGAGCACGCCGTTGGCGATGCGGTCCTGGATCGACTTGAGGTAGCGCTCGACATCCATCTGCTGGAACAGCGAGCCGGGGCCCTCCGAGCCGAGCTCACGCACCGACACGGCGGGGCCGTCCGGCAGCGCGCCGCCGTGCCCGCCGGTGAGCACGCGCCAGCCGTAGCCGGCCCAGCGGCCGATGGTGACGAGGGAGCGCACGGGGGAACCCGCCACCCGCGCGAAGGCCCAGGCGGCCTTGCCGAGCGGGTTGTTGTGGCGGAACTGGTGGGCGGCGCGGTCCGCGTTCTGGAACGGCTCCCGCACCGGGGCGAGGACGTGCGGCGCGATCTCCAGCATCAGCATCCGGCCCTGGGTGTGGACGCGGACGAAGACGGTGACGACCAGCTCCTCCTCCCAGCCGCCGACCCGGATCCGCAGGAAGTGCCGGCGCTTCTCCGCGCCCTCCTCGACGGACCGGGCCCGGTGCTCCTCGAAGGCCTCCGGCCGGTAGGGGGCGTCCTCCCGGTGCAGGAGGCCCTCGGCGGGCAGGAAGACGCACTCGTCGATCTCCAGCCAGCGCAGCCGGTCGCGCACGGTGGTGCCCGCGAACTCGGCGGGCAGCCGCAGCTGTTCGAGCAGCGGCCTGACCTGCTCCAGGATCTTCCGGTTGTTGAGCGGCTGCTGCTTCTTCATCCGGTCGGGCCGCAGCTCGACGGCGAGGGTCCAGGTGTCGACCGGTTCGCCCGCCCCGCAGAACGGGCGGATCGCGTGGTACATGATCAGCGGGGCGTGCTGCTCGACCCTGATCCGCCGCTTCACGCGCTGGAAGCGGGCCCCCTCGGCGCTCTCCGCGGGGTCGGCGGTCGCGTCCCCGAACCGCGCCTCGGACAGCTCGGCGCCGAGCGCGCGGGCGAACTGGCTGCGCTGGGCGCCCACGCACCCGGCGATCAGGGCGAGCAGGAGCAGCGTGAGCCAGCCGTGCAGGGCGTCACCGGAACCGGTCCCCTGGGGGACCATCCAGCTCAGGCCGTCGGGCAGGCCGTCGCTGACGCCCGAGCGGATCTCGTAGGAGGTGCTGTCGTAGTCGTCCTCGCCGCCGCCGGTGACCATGGCCACGGTGGAGATCAGCAGCATCGCCAGCAGGATCCGCCCCCACCAGCGCACGTACCAGGCGACCACCTTGCGGTAGATCGGCTGCTTGCCGGGCCCGCGGATCCAGACGCCGAGCGCGAGCAGCGCGGACGGCAGCAGGAACGCGAGGATCCAGTAGTCGGTCAGCGGCAGGCCCACCACCCACAGGCCGAGCACGGCCCAGGACCAGGCCACTTCGATGCGCCGGGCGCGTAACGCGTGCGCGAGGACGCGGGCCGCGTCGAAGCCGAGCGAGGGGGCCGCGATGCGCTGCTCGTGCAGATGCAGCTGCTCGATGACCCGGTCCCGGTAGCCCTGGTCGAGATAGGCGCCGGCGCAGAGCAGCCGGGTGGCCTCGCTGGCGTGCGGCGGTTTCGCCGACGGGGGCGGCCCCACCGCCCCGACGTCGGCCTCGGATGACGACTGCTGCGGTACATAGGCGGTGCTCACACCACTCCCCCGATGCCATCGATGATGACTGTTCGAACTGCCCGTGCTCGTGCGGCAGTTGATGAGGGAGAAGCATAGGACGTCGCGGTGACATCCAGAACTGGATACTCCGCATGGTCTGTGGTGGGACCACAGAAAAGCGGCTGCCCCTCGGACGTCGAGATGTCCGAGGGGCAGCCGCCCAGAGTGTGTGGATCAGATGAGGCCGAGGCCGCGCACGGCCTCGCGCTCGTCCACGAGCTCCTGCACGGACGCGTCGATGCGCGTGCGCGAGAACTCGTTGATCTCCAGGCCCTGGACGATCTCGTACTTGCCGTCCTTCGTGGTGACGGGGAAGGACGAGATGATGCCCTCCGGCACGCCGTACGAGCCGTCCGACGGGATACCCATGGAGGTCCAGTTGCCCTCGGCCGTGCCGTTGACCCACGTGTGGACGTGGTCGATCGCGGCGTTGGCGGCGGAGGCGGCCGAGGACGCGCCACGGGCCTCGATGATCGCGGCACCGCGCTTGGCGACGGTCGGGATGAAGTCCTCGGCCAGCCACTTCTCGTCGTTGCCGATGGCCTCGATGGCGGGCTTGCCGGCGACCGTGGCCTGGAAGATGTCCGGGTACTGGGTCGCCGAGTGGTTGCCCCAGATCGTCAGGCGCTGGATGTCGGCGACCGTGGCGCCCGACTTCTTCGCGAGCTGGGTCAGCGCGCGGTTGTGGTCGAGGCGGGTCATCGCGGTGAAGCGCTCGGCCGGTACGTCCGGGGCGGCGGCCTGGGCGATCAGCGCATTGGTGTTCGCCGGGTTGCCGACGACGAGGATCTTGACGTCGTCCGCGGCGTTGTCGTTGATGGCCTTGCCCTGCGGCTTGAAGATGCCGCCGTTGGCCTCAAGGAGGTCACCGCGCTCCATGCCCTTCGTACGCGGGCGGGCGCCGACGAGGAGGCCGACGTTGGTGCCGTCGAAGGCGACGTTCGGGTCGTCGGTGATCTCGATGCCCTGGAGCAGCGGGAAGGCGCAGTCGTCGAGCTCCATGGCGGTGCCCTCGGCGGCCTTGAGCGCCGGGGTGATCTCCAGGAGACGCAGCTTGACCGGCACGTCCGCGCCGAGCAGCTGGCCGGAGGCGATGCGGAAGAGCAGTGCGTAGCCGATCTGGCCGGCGGCGCCGGTGACGGTGACGTTCACGGGAGTGCGGGTCATGGCGTTCTCCGTAGGACAGCAGGTCATTTGATCGATCTCTTGGTATCAAGAGATCCGTTCGTCAGGCTATCGCGCCCGGCCCGCACGGGAACCACAGGTCCATGTGGATCGCCCCACAGCCCACTCACCCGTGCACACGGTCCGAACACAGAGACGGCCGCCGAGCCCGGGAGAGAAAGGCTCAGGCGGCCGCCAGTGGGGGTGCTACTGCGCCATCCCGTGGGGGTAGTGGTGCGCCTTCCCCGAAGTGGCGCTCCCATGCCCCGTCCGTGCGGAGCTACTTGGTGCAGCCCTTCTGCCCGCTCACGAGCGTCGCGCACGCCTTGACGTCGGCGGCCGCGTCCACGGCCATCATCGGCGTGTACGCGTCCGTGTCCGCGGAGCTGACCGTGCCCTTCTTCGAGGACGCGGCGCCCTTCTGCAACCGCACGACGTCCCCGGGCGCCGCCCCCTGGATCCGGCCCCACGCCGCCTTGCACGTCTTGCTGTAGCGGACCTGGACGGTGACGGTGCCGATCACGGCCTCCGTCGAGTTCTGGGCGAGGGCGCCGCCGCAGTTCATGACCTCCGGGTCCTTGCCGCCGCAGCCCGCGCCCACGCATTTGACGCCCTCGGGCAGCTGGGGCGCGCTCGCGCTCGGCGAGGGCGACTTCCCGGCCTCGGCCCCGCCGCCCCCCTTCCCGTCGAGCACGAAGAAGCCGATGGCGATGATCAGGATCGCGCCCAGGGCTCCGGCCCCGAACATCAGCAGCCGTCGCCTGCCGCCCCCGCCGCCCGGCACCGCGCCCCGCGGGGGCTCCTGCGGCGACAGCACGGGAGCGGGCCCGAACTGGTCCACGCTCGGCGCCGTCGCCTGCGGCGGCACCGTCGGGCCCTGCACCCGGGCCTGCTTGGCCGGTCTGGTCTGTTTGGCCGGCTTGGCGGGTTTGGTCTGCGTGGCCTGTGCGGGCCCCCCGAACTCGCCCAGCGCGGCCCGCGCCTGGGATATCCGGATGGCCTCCATGGTCATGTCGTGGCGCATCTCGGAACGGCTCCACGCGCGCTCCGCGAGCTCCCACATCGTCGTCAGATGAACGGGATTGGTGCCGGTCACCTCGGCGAGCGCGACGATGGCGCCCTTCGGCGCGAGCAGCCGCCCGTTCAGGTACCGCTCCCACGACGTCTTGCTGTACCCGGTACGGTCCGCGAGCGCGGCGATCCCGAGGCCGCTACGGTCCACTAGCCGGCGCAGCTGTCCGGCGAACTCCCTGACCTGTGGGTCGAGTTCATCCGGAAGCGCCTTCCAACGAGGCATATCGCCCTTCCCCCTATTCCCCCCGCGAGCCCTGTCCCCCCGCGCCGCGCATCGCGCTTCGGCCCCCACTGGCTACCCATTGGGATGCGGGAAACCAGGATGGCAGTTCCCGGTCCGGGGGCGTATGGGGTCATTCGACAGCGTGCACCGGGCCCTGCGTGCGGAAAACCCCGAGAACGTGCCGGAGATCACCACAAAAGGAGGCGGGGCCTCCAATGTGGAGGCCCCGCCTGTCACTTGGGGTCGTCAGTGGCTCACCGACGGCTCATCGAGCGCTCATCGACGGCTCATCGCACCGTGAAGTGCAGGGTGTCCTGAAGAAACGGAATCTGCAGCCACGGGTCGGGCTGCGCCATCATCGCCAGCAGCACGATGACGATGCCGAGGCCCGCGCACGTGATCATGTCGGTGAAGCGCGAACGCACGGCCAGCATCCCGACGTCCGGCAGCAGCCAGCGCAGCACGGCCCCGCCGAGCAGCGCGACGCCCACCAGGATCGTGCCGACGCGGAAAAGACCGAAGGTGGTCAGCAGCAGCCCGAGAGCGGTCACGGAGAGAACGGCGATGATCGGCCACTGACGGGCGGGCGCGGGCGCGTCCCCGCCGGCGGCCCGGCCGCCGCCCTCCGGGCGCGCGGTGTCGCGCGTGAAGAGCGGGAAGCGCCGGCTGCCGAACTTCTTCGGGGCCTGGGAGGCATCTTCGGGCGCGGCGCCCATCTCCGCGCTCCCGGCCGCCTCAGCCGACACCGTGCGCGTCCCGTTCGGCGGCCTCGACCACGTTCACGAGGAGCTGGGCACGGGTCATCGGTCCCACGCCGCCCGGGTTCGGCGAGATCCAGCCGGCCACCTCGGTGACGCCGGGGTGCACATCGCCGACGATCTTGCCGTTCTCGTCGCGCGAGACACCGACGTCCAGCACGGCGGCGCCCGGCTTGATGTCCTCGGGCTTGATCAGGTGCGGCACGCCCGCGGCGGCCACGACGATGTCGGCCCGCTTGAGGTGCGCGGACAGGTCACGGGTGCCGGTGTGGCACTGCGTCACCGTGGCGTTCTCGGACTTGCGGGTGAGCAGCAGCGGCATCGGCCGGCCGATGGTGACGCCACGGCCGACGACGACGACCTCCGCGCCCTTGATCTCCACGCCGTGCTTCCTGAGCAGCGTGATGATGCCGTACGGGGTGCAGGGCAGCGGCGCCGGCTCGTTCAGGACGAGGCGGCCGAGGTTCATGGGGTGCAGGCCGTCGGCGTCCTTGTCCGGGTCCATCAGCTCCAGGACGCGGTTCTCGTCGATGCCCTTGGGCAGCGGCAGCTGGACGATGTAGCCGGTGCAGGTCGGGTCCTCGTTGAGCTCGCGGACGACGGCCTCGATCTCCTCCTGCGTGGCCGTCGCGGGCAGCTGGCGCTGGATCGACGCGATGCCGACCTGCGCGCAGTCACGGTGCTTTCCTGCCACGTACTTCTGGCTTCCGGGGTCCTCCCCTACGAGGATCGTGCCGAGCCCCGGCGTGACCCCCTTCTCCTTCAGCGCCGCCACGCGGGCGGTCAGATCGGACTTGATCGCGGCTGCGGTGGCCTTGCCATCGAGAATCTGGGCGGTCATGCCGCCATTGTTTCAGGGCGGCGGTGATTCACCCAAGTTGCACTTGCACAACGGCCTGGGGAGCCCACTGGACAGGAGGGTGTCCGGTTTACGAGCATGATCCCCGCAGTGTGCCGCGGGCAGCGGCAGGGGGGAAGATCCGCTCAGGCGGCCGCATCACCGCGCACGACCGTTCCATTCCTCCGCAGGTCCGCGTCGTCCCCGATCGCCAGCACCGGAGGAATCCCGCCATGAGTTTCGGCGACCAGAACAACCCCTACGGACAACAGCAGCCGCCGCAGAACAACCCGTACGGCCAGCAGGCCCCCCAGGGCGTCCCGCCGCAGAACTACGGCTACCCGCAGCAGCCGCCCGGCCAGCCGTACGCGCAGCAGCAGCAGTACGGCGGCTACCCGCAGCAGCCCGCGGGCCCGGCCGGTGTGCCGCCGCTCGCGTCGATGGGCCGCCGCTTCGGCGCGCGCCTGATCGACGGGCTCATCTTCTTCGTGGTCTACGCGATCTTCCTCGGGACGAAGATCGGTGACCTGATGGACGCCGTCAACGCCTGCTCCTCGACGGACAGCACCTGCGTGAACGACGCGGTGACGGACTGGTACTCCGACGTCCTGCCCGTCATTGCCGTGTTCATGGTGCTCGTGCTGCTCTACGAGGTCCTGATGATCGGCCTCGTCGGCGGCACGCTCGGCAAGCTGGCGGTCGGCATCCGCGTCCTGAAGCTGGAGACCGGTGCGAAGCCGGGCGTCGGCGCGGGCTTCCTGCGCTGGGTGATCCCGATGGTCGGCGGGCTCTTCTGCGGCATCGGCGCGCTGCTCGTCTACCTGTCCCCGTTCTGGGACGGCAACAAGCGCAACCAGGGCTGGCACGACAAGGTCGCGGGCACGGTCGTCGTGAACGTGAAGGGCTGACGCCGGGCGGACGGACAATGAGGCGGGGCCCCGTACGCACGCGTACGGGGCCCCGCCTCTTCGTGGATCAGTGGAAGAAGTGGCGCGTGCCCGTGAAGTACATCGTCACGCCCGCCTTCTTCGCGGCCTCGACGACCAGCTCGTCACGGACCGAACCGCCCGGCTGGACCACGGCCTTGACGCCCGCGGCCGTCAGGATCTCCAGGCCGTCCGGGAACGGGAAGAACGCGTCGGAGGCGGCGTACGAGCCGCGCGCCCGCTCCTCGCCCGCCCGCTCGACGGCGAGCTTCGCGGAGTCCACGCGGTTGACCTGGCCCATGCCGACGCCGACGGAGGCGCCGTCCTTGGCGAGCAGGATCGCGTTGGACTTGACCGCGCGGCTCGCCTTCCAGGCGAACGCCAGCTCGGCCAGCTCGCCCTCGGACAGCGCGTCGCCGGTGGCGAGGGTCCAGGAGGCCGGGTTGTCACCGTCGGCCTGGAGGCGGTCGGTGACCTGGAGCAGCGCGCCGCCGTCGATCTGCTTCGTCTCGACCTTGGCGGACGGCCCGTTCGGGGCGCGCAGCACGCGGATGTTCTTCTTCTTGGTGAGGGCTTCGAGGGCGCCGTCCTCGTAGTCGGGCGCGACGATGACCTCGGTGAAGATCTCGGCGACCTGCTCGGCCATCTCCTTGGTGACCGGGCGGTTCACGGCGATGACGCCGCCGAACGCCGACAGCGGGTCACAGGCGTGGGCCTTGCGGTGCGCCTCGGCGACATTCGAGGAGACCGCGATGCCGCACGGGTTGGCGTGCTTGATGATCGCGACGCAGGGGTCCTCGTGGTCGTACGCGGCACGGCGCGCGGCGTCCGTGTCCGTGAAGTTGTTGTACGACATCTCCTTGCCGTGCAGCTGCTCGGCCTCGGCGAGGCCGCCCGTGCCGTCGACGTAGAGGGCCGCGCCCTGGTGCGGGTTCTCGCCGTAGCGCAGGACGTTCTTGCGCTCGTACGTCGCGCCGATGAAGTCGGGGAAGCCGGAGTCGTCCGCGGCGGCATAGTCGTCGGCGAACCAGGAGGCCACAGCCACGTCGTACGACGCCGTGTGCTGGAACGCCTCGGCGGCGAGGCGCTTGCGGGTCGCGAGGTCGAAGCCACCGTCCTTGACGGCCGCGAGGACACCCGCGTACCGCTCGGGGCTCGTGACGATCGCGACCGACGGGTGGTTCTTGGCGGCGGCGCGAACCATCGAGGGGCCGCCGATGTCGATCTGCTCGACGCACTCGTCCGGGGTGGCGCCCGAGGCGACGGTCTCCCGGAACGGGTACAGGTTCACGATCACCAGGTCGAACGGCTTCACTCCGAGGTCGGCGAGCTGCTTCTGGTGGTCCTCCAGGCGCAGGTCGGCGAGGATCCCGGCGTGCACCTTCGGGTGCAGGGTCTTCACGCGGCCGTCGAGACACTCGGGGAACCCGGTGAGCTCCTCGACCTTGGTGACCGGCACCCCGGCGCCGGCGATCTTCCCAGCGGTGGAGCCGGTGGACACCAGCTCGACGCCCGCCTCGTGGAGCCCGCGCGCGAGCTCTTCCAGACCGGTCTTGTCATAGACGCTGACGAGCGCCCGGCGGATGGGTCGCTTGTTGCTTCCGGCGGTTCCGGCGCTGTTTTCCGCGGTCACGGGGTGACTACCTTTCGTCCCTCAATGCTGAAGCCGTTACGGGCGAGCCGCCCCACGACATCGACGAGCAGCGTGCGCTCGACTTCCTTGATGCGCTCGTGCAGAGCGCTTTCGTCGTCCTCGTCCCGGATCTCGACCACGCCCTGGGCGATGATCGGTCCGGTGTCGACGCCGTCGTCGACGAAGTGAACGGTGCATCCGGTGACCTTGGCGCCGTACGCGAGCGCGTCCCGCACACCGTGCGCACCGGGAAAACTGGGCAGCAGGGCCGGGTGCGTGTTCACGAACCGCCCGCCGAAGTGGGCGAGGAACTCCTTGCCCACGATCTTCATGAACCCCGCGGAGACCACCAGGTCCGGCTCGTACGCGGCCGTGGCCTCGGCGAGCGCGCGGTCCCACTCCTCGCGGGTGGCGTGGTCCTTCACGCGGCACACGAACGTGGGCAGACCCGCGCGCTCGGCGCGCTCCAGTCCGACGATGCCCGTCCGGTCGGCGCCGACGGCCACGATCTCGGCGCCGTACGCATCGGCTCCCCGCGCCGCGATCTCATCGAGGAGTGCCTGCAGATTCGTTCCTGATCCGGAGACCAGCACGACGAGGCGCTTGGCCTTGGCCACGAGGGGGCCCTTTCTAGGGGAGCTACGTTGAGCGGTCGGCTTGTGCGGCCGCATCTTTGTGCGTTCGCATGAACGCTTCGCCTCCCCCGATACGGGAATCCTACGAAGCGGCCGACCGGCAGCAACGATACCGGCACAGCCGACAGCCCCCACGGGACGGGGGCCGGGCCTACAGGTAGCGTCGGCGGAACGGAACGCTGAGCGACGATCGGACGTTGACGTGAAGAACGCCACGCCCGGCCGCGCCAGCGGCCCCGTGACCGACGACCTAGGGGAAGACGCACATCTGATGCCGGACCGAAGCCTTCGCCTCACGCTGCCCACCGGCGCCGTCCTGCCGCGCGAAGGCCGACCCACGCCGCCGTCGCCGTCCAAGGAGTCGGACGACTCCAGGGACAGCAATCCGTTCGCGCCGCCGGCCGAGGACGCGCCCGACCGGCCGTGGCAGCCGCGCCACCCCGAGGGCCCGGACTCCGACTCGGGCTCCGGTTCCGATTCCGGACAGGGCAGCGCGCCCTGGGGCGGCCAGTGGAGCGACCGCCAGCCGGGCCGCGCCCAGGGCGGCCGCTTCGGCGACCGGCCGGGCAACGGCGGGGGCGGCGGCCCCGAGGGGCAGAACGGCGGGCAGGGCCCCGGCCCCGGCGGCATGCGCTGGGACCCGACGGACCCGGCCCAGCGCCGCGCGCGCTTCGCGCTGCTCTCCGGCATGTGGGGCTTCTTCTTCGCCCTGTTCAGCTGGCCGTACGTGGCCCTGCTGCTCGGCGTGCTCGCCCTGTACTGGGGCGTCAGCGCGCTGCGCATGAAGCCGCGCCCCGCGGACCCGGACGCCCCGGCCCCCACGACGCCCCGCCCCGCGGGCTCCGAGGCCACGCGCCCGCAGACGACAGCTGCGATCAGCGGCCTGGTCACGGGTGCGCTCGCGCTCGCGATGGTGGCGTCGCTGTTCACGGCGAAGCTTGTGTACAGCGACTATTACGAGTGCCGGGCGGATGCGTTGACCAGCGCGGCGCAGAAGTCCTGCGAGGACCTTCTGCCGAAGGAGCTGCGGCCCCTCCTCGGCGAGCGCTGATCCGGGGTCGAGCTCGCGGGGCTCCGTCCCGGACCCCGCTGCTCAATCGCCGGAGGGGCTTGAACTACCCCCGGAAATACCCCCGGACGGGCTTGGTGTGGTGGGTTCGTCGTCGAAGAAGTCGTAGAGGGCGAAGGACTCGTCCTTCTGCGCCGGTGGCGCCGGGGGCTCCGGCGCCGTCTCAGGGTCGGGCTCGGGCTCGGTGGCCCGGTCCGCACGGGTTCGCCACCACCACACCGCCGACCCCACCGGCACCCCCACCGCACAGACCCACCCCGCGGCCACCGCCCCGGTCACCCACCCCACAGGGCCGAACTCCGCGAGCGCCGACCGGCCGAGGGCCCCACCGGCCGCCCCCGCCAGGCACCCCATCACCACCCCGCACAGCGCCCCGGCCACGGCCACCGCTCCCGCGATCCGCCGCCACGACCACCCCGCGCCCGCCGCCACGACGAACCCCGCCACGACCACTCCCGCCACCACGGGCACCGCCCCCACGGCCCACGTGAGCGGCGACCCGTCCCCGGCCTTCGGCACCGCCACGAGCAGCGGGAACGCGGGCAGCATCGCCGCCCCTGAGCTGCCCAGCGGCCCCACGGTGTGCCCGACCCCGAGCACGACCCCGGGACCGAGCGCGTACGCGGCCCCCCAGATCGCGGCGTTCGGCACGAGCCCCGCGCAGAGCAGCAGCACCGCGAGCCGCCCCGACCAGGCCCCCGTGAGCTGCAGGAACGACTCCCGCACCGCTTCCCCGTGCCACACGAGCATCCCGGCCACCAGCAGCGCCCCGCCCGCGACCAGCGCGAGCACCCCAGCCACCGCCGCCCGCACGGCGACCGGCGCCACCTCCCGTACGAACCCCTCCGGGAGCAGTCCCGACAGCGGCCCCGGCAGCGGCCCGTACGGTCGTCCGTGCGCCGTCCACACCCCGGACCCGGCCGCGGCCACCGCGAGCACGACCAGATGCGCCACGCAGCTCACCCACGAGGGGCGCAGCTCGCCGCCCGCGCAGTAGTACACCGCGGCGGCCGCCACCGACAGATAGCCGAGCGCCACCCCGGCCCAGACGCCCGCCACGGACTCGGACTCCTCCGCCGCGTCCCGCGCCGCCCGGTGCACAAGCCACACCGGCAGCGCGACCAGCAGCAGCGGACCGACTCCCAGCGGGACGGGCACCCCGGACAGGGTGTCCGTTCTGATCACTTCGGCGCCGTGCGCCAGGAGCCACAGCGCGGCGGCGGTGTGCAGCGCGCCGCTGGGCCCGCTGTCGGGGAACGGCGAGCTGATCCACAGCACCATCACGAGCACGGCGCACGCGCCGAGCCCGAGCCCCGCAGCGAGGGCACCCCGCAGCGCACCCCCGACGGGTCCCGGGGCCCGTTCCCGCAGCCGGGTCAGGAGCAGGGGCAACGACAGTCCAAGGCCGGTCATTTGGGTCACATGACCATGCTCCCAACGACACGCCCTTACCTCGCGCAACAGGCGAAGCCCGGATGTGTCGCACAAGATACGTTTATGTTCTTTTTCGCGCGAAAGGGTGTGTGGAGTTCACGATGACGCAGGGCGCTGCCACCCCACTGCCGCCGCCCAAGGAGCGCCGCAGGCTCCGCGAGGCCGGTTCGCTCTCCCGGGACGAGGTCGCCGAGCGGGTCGGCGTGACACGCGAAACCGTCCGCCGCTGGGAAGCCGGCCGTACCACTCCAAAGGGCCAGAAGCGGGAGGCGTACGCGCGCCTCCTGGCGGAGCTGACCGACGCGGAGGAGCCGTCCCCGACGACGGCACCCATGGCGACGGCACCGACCACGACGGCACCGACGACGGCTCGGCCGGTCCCGGAGGCCGCCGCGATACAGGAACCCGCGCCGCCGACGGCCGCGGCCACCGCCACGGCCGTGGCGGAGCAGGAGCCCGCCCCCGCGCCGGAACCCGTCGCGGCGGCAACCCGCGCCGGTACCGCCGCCGAGGCCTTCGACGCGCTCTACACGCACGCCGCGCCGTTCCTCGTCCGGCAGACCTATCTGCTCACCGGGCGCAGGATCCTCGCCCGTGAGGCCGTCGAGCGCGCCTTCCAGCAGGCCTGGCAGAACTGGCCCGAGGTGGCGGTCGACCCGGATCCGGCGGGCTGGGTGCGCGCGGCGGCGTACGAGTACGCGATGTCACCGTGGCACGGCCTGCGCCCCGGCAAGCGCCAGCCGGAGGCACCGCCCGCCACCCCGGAGGACCGCGAGCTGCTCGGCGCCCTCCTCGACCTGCCCCCCGTCTACCGGCGCACGCTGCTGCTGTACGACGGGGTGGGCCTGGATCTGCCGGAGACCGCCGCGGAGACGGAGGCCAGCACGCCGGCCGCCGCCAACCGCATCCTGCACGCCCGTGAGGCGGTCGCCCGGCGGCTGCCCGATCTCGCGGTCCCCGAGCAGCTGCACCAGCGGCTCACGGAGCTGGCGGGCTCGGAGAAGCTGGACGCGCCCGTGTCCACGGTGGTGCGCAGCGGCGGCGAGCGGCGCACCCGCCTCTGGACGCGGGCGGCCGTCGCGTTCACGGTCTTCATCATCGGCGCGACGGCGCTGACCGTGCGGGTGGCGCCCACGCACTACGAGCCGGTCCCGGCACCGGGCTCGCCGATCGCCGGCGTGCCGCCGCTGACCGGTCCCGAACCGCTGACGCCCGCGGACCTGGAGCTGCGCAAGGAGCTGCGGGACCGGCTGAGCGGCGGGCCCGAGCGGCTCACACCGAGAACCGAATAGCGCGCGTGGCGCAACGCCAGTGGGCCCGCACCGTCACCGGTGCGGGCCCACTGCTGTGCGGAGTGCGGCTGGTTACGAGAGGATCTCGCGCGCCAGCTTGGCCGTCTCGGTCGGCGTCTTGCCGACCTTGACGCCGGCGGCCTCAAGGGCCTCCTTCTTCGCCTGCGCGGTGCCGGAGGAGCCGGAGACGATGGCGCCGGCGTGGCCCATGGTCTTGCCCTCGGGCGCCGTGAAGCCGGCGACGTAGCCGACGACCGGCTTCGTCACGTTGGCCTTGATGTAGTCGGCCGCGCGCTCCTCGGCGTCGCCGCCGATCTCGCCGATCATGACGATGAGGTCGGTCTCGGGGTCGGCCTCGAACGCGGCGAGCGCGTCGATGTGCGTCGTGCCGATGACCGGGTCGCCACCGATGCCGACGGCGGACGAGAAGCCGATGTCACGGAGCTCGTACATCATCTGGTACGTCAGCGTGCCGGACTTCGAGACGAGGCCGATACGGCCCGGCTTCGTGATGTCGCCCGGGATGATGCCGGCGTTCGACTGGCCCGGCGTGATGAGGCCGGGGCAGTTCGGGCCGATGATGCGGGTCTTGTCGCCCTGCGACTTCGCGTACGCGTAGAACGCGGCGGAGTCGTGGACGGCGATGCCCTCGGTGATGACCACGGCGAGCGGGATCTCGGCGTCGATGGCCTCGACCACGGCGGCCTTGGAGAAGGCCGGCGGGACGAAGAGCACGGACACGTTGGCGCCCGTCTTCTCGATCGCCTCGGCGACCGTGCCGAAGACCGGGACCTCGTTGCCGTCGAAGTCGACGGACGTGCCGGCCTTGCGCGGGTTCACACCGCCGACGATGTTCGTGCCGTCGGCGAGCATGAGCTTGGTGTGCTTCATGCCCGTGGCACCGGTCATGCCCTGGACGATGACCTTGCTGTCCTTGTTGAGGAAGATAGCCATGGCTGTTTAGTCCCTCGTCCTTACTTCGCGGCCGCGAGCTCGGCGGCCTTGTCGGCCGCGCCGTCCATGGTGTCCACGCGCTGCACCAGCGGGTGGTTGGCGTCGGAGAGGATCTTGCGACCCAGCTCGGCGTTGTTGCCGTCGAGGCGGACGACGAGCGGCTTCTCGACCTTCTCGCCCTTCTCCTCAAGGAGCGCCAGGGCCTGGACGATGCCGTTGGCGACCTCGTCGCAGGCGGTGATGCCGCCGAAGACGTTGACGAAGACCGACTTGACGTCGGAGTCGCCGAGGATGATCTCCAGGCCGTTCGCCATCACCTGGGCGGACGCGCCGCCACCGATGTCGAGGAAGTTGGCCGGCTTCACGTTGCCGTGGTTCTCACCGGCGTACGCGACGACGTCGAGCGTCGACATGACCAGACCGGCACCGTTACCGATGATGCCGACCTCGCCGTCGAGCTTGACGTAGTTGAGGCCCTTCTCCTTGGCAGCGGCCTCGAGCGGGTCGGCCGCGTCCTTGTCCTGAAGGGCCTCGTGGTCGGGGTGCCGGAAGTCGGCGTTCTCGTCCAGGGACACCTTGCCGTCGAGGGCGATGACCTTGCCGGAGGCGACCTTCGCGAGCGGGTTGACCTCGACGAGGAGGGCGTCCTCGGCGATGAAGGTCTTCCACAGCGTCTGGAGGATCTCGGCGACCTGGTCGGCGACCTCGGCCGGGAACTTGGCGTCGGCGACGATCTGACGGGCGACCTCGGGGGTCACGCCCTCATTGGCGTCGATCGGCGTCTTGGCGACGGCCTCCGGGCGGTTGGCCGCCACCTCCTCGATCTCCATGCCGCCCTCGACGGAGGCGATGGAGAGGAAGGTGCGGTTGGTGCGGTCCAGGAGGAAGGAGACGTAGTACTCCTCCGTGATCTCCGGAGCCGTCTCGGCCATCATCACCTTGTGGACCGTGTGGCCCTTGATGTCCATGCCGAGGATGTTGGTCGCGTGCTGCACGGCCTCGTCGGGGGTGGCAGCCAGCTTCACGCCGCCGGCCTTGCCGCGGCCGCCGACCTTCACCTGCGCCTTGACGACGGACTTGCCGCCAAGACGCTCGGTCGCCTCGCGGGCCGCCTCAGGCGTGTCGATGACTTCACCGGCCAGCACCGGTACACCGTGCTTGGCGAAGAGGTCCCTCGCCTGGTACTCGAACAGGTCCACGCGCGTCCGTCCCTATCAGTGATCTCGCGGTTCGTTATCTGCGTGGGCGTGCCGCGAGGGGCAACGTGACTCCGCTGTCACACGTGACGAGTGCCGTGGCCGCTTTCGCTGCTGTGCGCTGCTGTCACTAAGGAGGCGTACACGGTGACCGAGTACGCGGCATGTCCGTCTCGCAGGTTATCGCCGCTCAGCGACGGCTTCTAAATCACAGATCACACCTGAGCGGTGATACCCATCACAGAGCGTCCCATTTGTGGGGCTATCTGCGGCGCTGTCGAGGCTCCGGGGAGACGAAAGCGGCCTCACCGAGCGGGGGTGCGCTCGGTGAGGCCGCAGGTCAGCGGGTGGTCACGTCCCCAAGCGGACCACCCGCCGTCATGCATGGAAAGCGACCCGGTGCGGCCGATGGCTTTCGGCCGTCCGGGCACGGTCGCGTAGGTCAGACGCCGGGCAGGTAGCTGGGCGCGACGGAACCGGCGACACCCTGCGCACCGGTGACGGCGTTGCCCGCGAGCGGGTGGGCGTCGGCGGTCACGGTGCCGGTCAGGCCCTGCGCGAACGGGGCGACCTCGTGGGTCACGCCGCCGGCCAGCGGCGCCACGTTGTCGCCGACCACGGCCTGCGCGAAGGGGGCCACGTTGTCGCCCACGACACCCTGCGCGAACGGGGTGACGTCGCCCGTGACGCCCTGCGCCAGGCCCTGCGCGCTGGCGCCGACGCCGCCGACGACCGGCTGCACGTGGTTGACGACCGTCTGCACGAGCGGCTGGACCGCGCCCACGACGCCGCCCGCGAACGGGGTGACGTCATTGCCGACCACGCTCTGCGCGAACGGGGCCACGTTGTCGCCGGCCACGCCCTGGGCCAGCGGCTGGACCTGGCCGGTGACACCGGTGGCGAACGGCGCGACGTTGTCGCCGACGACGGTCTGCGCGAACGGCGTCACGTCGCCGACCGCGCCGCCCGCCAGGGTGGTCACGTCGCCGACGGCCTGGCCCACGACCGGGAGCACGCCCTGCACGGCGGTGTTCGCGAGGGGCGGGAGCACGGCGTCGGCGGTCTCGCCGACGGCCGGGGCGGTGTTCGTGCGGACGTTCTGCACGGCGCCCTGGGCGGTGCCCTGAGCGTTGTCCTGTACGTAGCCGGGGGCCTGGGCGGCCGCCTGCGTCAGCTGCTGCTGGAGCTGCGGGGCGAAGGCGTCGAGCGGGCCGAACAGGTAGTCGACACCCTCCTGGGCGCGACCCTGGGCGTCGGCGACGTGGCCGGAGGCCTTGTCCTTGACGCCGGCGACGTCGGCGACGTCGGCGACGTCCTTGATGCCGGCAACGTCCTTGACGTCGGCGGTGGTCGGGGCCTGGACCTGGTGGGCCTTCGACTGGACCTGCGCCTTGGCCTGCTGGGTGGCGGCCTTGGCCTTGTTGGTCACCTGCTGGTTCGCGAGCTTGTCGGTCACGTCGTTGTGCGCGACCTGGTCGACCTTGTCGGTCACCTGCGACGTCGTGTTCTGCACGTCGGAGACGGTGTCACCGGCGACGTCCGGCACGGACAGCGAGTGCGCGGGCAGCTCGTCGGCGCTGGCCACGGCGGAGCCGAGGGCCCAGGCGCCGGAGACGCCGGCGGCTATCACGATGGAGCGGCGGATGTTCTTGTTCATGAGTACGTCAGTTCCTTCGAATTCACTTCACGGCTGGGCAGACCTGTTCCGCCCCCGCGCGGCAGGTCACGAGCGGGGAAGGGCTGCCCTAGCCGGGGAATTCGGGAATGTCGCGAAGCCGGTCGACCACCGGCGCGGTGCCCGCGGACGCCGTCGCGCCGGACGCGAGCAGAACGGGCGCACGGCCGCCGAACGCCGCCGCGTGCAGATCACCGTGGCGCGTCGAACCGCCGTCGCCCGCGCTCGCGCCTGCCGACGGCACACCGTCGGGACGCTGCGGCACAACGGGCGACGCGGGACGCGCCTCGGCCTTCGCGCCCGCTTCCGCCTTCTGTACGTCGCCGAACCGCGCGACGTCGTACGCCTGCGGGCCGCTCGCCTCGGCGTGCGACCGGCCCCCGGCCGTGGCGGGCCGGTCGCCGTGCACCGCCGGGGTGTCCGACAGCTGCGGTGCGGTCGCGGCGGGCGGCTCGGGCCGCGGGTCGGCGGGGTCCACGATGCGGATGATCCCGCCGAGGCGGCCGTGCGTCAGCTGCTCCGGCACCGCGCCGACGAGCTCAGCGACGGCTCGCGTCGCCAACTCCTCGACCGGCCCCGTCAACTGGCGCACGGTGGCACCGACCGGCTCCGTCAGATACCGCAGCGCGTCGACGGCGGAACGCAGGCGGACCTGGTCGCCCCCGAGCGCCTCGATGTGCTGACGCAGCGGATCGGTGAGGTACGCCCGCACGGGTGCGGTGCGCTTGTCGTACAGTGCCCGGCCCGCGCGCCTCACATCGGAAACGTGCTCGGCACCGGACGAGTGCCGCACGCCGGACGCACGCTCGGCGCCGGGTGCCTGCTTCGCGCCGGGTGCCTGCTTCGCGTCGACCAGGTTCGGCGTCGGCTCCGCGGGCCGAACCGGTGCGGGTGCGGATGCGGGGCCGGAGTCGGGCGTGGAGTCGGGCGCGGACGCGTGCTCGACGGCCCGCGCCTTCGCCCGTTCCTTCGCCGACGCCGGGGTTGGGGTCGGGGTCGAGGGCTCAGATGTGTCGGACGCGTCGGATGCGCCGGATGCGCCGGCGTCCTCAGAGGTCTCGGTGTCCTCGGACGGAGCCGGGGCCTCGCGGGATCCCGCCTCACGCAACTTCCGCGCGGAATCGGCGACATGCTCCCGCACCGCCACGTGCCCTGCCTCGAGCGAACCGGCGTCGGGCAACCCGTCCGCCTGCGCCCGGCCGCCGCACATGATCCCGAGGACGAACAACCCGCCGAACAGCAGCGCCAGTTGCAGCGCACGCCGTCCTGCCGACGCGCGCACCAGGCGCGCGACGGGGTCGGGAAGTGCCATCGGGGAAGTCACGGTGGCCGAATCCTCGCATGGGGCGAGGGAGGCGGCGCAAGCCCCCCGTTACCGATGGGTACTCATATCCGGTTCGCGGCGGGTGCACCCTTTTCCGATGCCGTGTCCGGTATCGGCAAGGGGCGTTTCTCGATGGCAGCGGCCATGACGTCGGGGAACAGGTCCGGTGTGCAGGCGAAGGCCGGCGCACCAAGACCCGCGAGCGCCGCCGCGTGCTCCCGGTCGTAGGCGGGCGCGCCCTCGTCGGAGAGTGCGAGCAGCGTCACGAACTGCACGCCGGACGCCTTCATCGCGGCGACCCTCTTCAACATCTCGTTGCGGATGCCTCCTTCGTAGAGGTCGGAGATGAGGACGACAACGGTCTCGGCGGGGCGGGTGATCTGCGACTGGCAGTAGGCGAGCGCCCGGTTGATGTCCGTGCCGCCGCCGAGCTGGGTGCCGAACAGGACGTCCACCGGGTCGTCGAGCTGGTCCGTCAGGTCCACGACGGCCGTGTCGAAGACGACGAGCCGGGTCGCTATCGAGCGCATGGAGGCGAGCACCGCCCCGAAGACGGAGGCGTAGACGACGGATGCCGCCATCGAGCCCGACTGGTCGATGCAGAGGACGACCTCCTTCTTCACGGACTGCGCCGCGCGCCCGTACCCGATCAGCCGCTCGGGCACGATCGTGCGGTACTCGGGCAGGTAGTGCTTGAGGTTGGCCGCGATGGTGCGGTTCCAGTCGATGTCGTGGTGGCGCGGCCGCTGAATGCGGGCACTGCGGTCGAGGGCGCCGGTGAGGGTGGCACGGGTCCGCGTGGCGAGCTTCTTCTCGAGGTCCTCGACGACCTTGCGCACGACGGCGCGTGCCGTCTCCTTCGTCGTCTCGGGCATCGCCTTGTTGAGCGAGAGCAGCGTGCCGACGAGATGGACGTCCGCGTCGACGGCCTCCAGCATCTCCGGTTCGAGCAGCAGCGTGGAGAGCCCGAGCCGGTCGATGGCGTCCCGCTGCATGACCTGGACGACGGAGGACGGGAAGTAGGTCCGGATGTCGCCGAGCCAGCGGGCCACGGCCGGAGCGGACGCCCCGAGCCCCGCGCTCCGGCTGCCGCCCTGTTGCCTGTCGCCCTGTTGCTTGTCGCTGCCCGAGCCGTACAGCGCGGCGAGGGCGCCGTCCATCGCCGCGTCCTGCCCCGCGAGCCCGCAGCCTGTGCCGTCCGCGTCCGCCCCGCCGAGCACGAGGCGCCAGCGGCGCAACCGCTCGTCCGTGTCGGTCCCGGTTCCGGTGCCAGTGCCGGTGCCGGTCATGCCACCGCCCCCTCAAGGCCGTTGTCGCTCTCGTCGTCTCTGCTCTCGCCGTCTCCGCCACCGGCCCCCGCGCCGAGCAGGAGGCGCAGCACCGGCAGCACCGCGTCCGCCCGCTCCGCGTCCAGTTCCTCCCCGAAGCCGCGCGGTGCACCGGCGATCGGGGACCGCCCGCTCTCGGAGGGCCCGCGCCTGACCAGTTCGCCCAAGGTCCGCCGCACGCCGGGCTCGTACGCCGAGAACGTGCGCCGCAGCAACGGCAGTACGTCCGTGAACGCGTCGCCCGACACCCCCGTCAGCCACGCGTCGACCAGGCCCAGAAGTCGCTCGTCGTGCACCAGAAGCAGCCCGCCGCCCGAACCTCCGGCCGTGCCTCCTACGAATCCCTCGATCCACGCCGCCGCCTCGGCCGGCTCGGTGCCGGGCGAGAGCGCGAGGCTCATCAGCCGGGCGGCGTCGTCCTCGTCGAGCGCGCCCTCGTCCAGCAGGATCCGCGCGCACCGCCCCCGGATCACCCCGGCCACGCCGCCCCGCTCCGCGAGCACGCGCAGCACGGTCCGCCAGCGCTCGCGCACCCCGGCGTCCTCCAGAAGCGCGACGGCCGAGTGCACCGCGTCGACGTGGCCGCGCAGCTCTTCGGCCGCCTCCGCGTCGAGCCCCGCGCACGCCGGGGGCAGACCGACGAAGACCCGCTCGGCGAGGCCCGCCGCCACCTCGGCGAGGGCGCCGGTGTCGGTGCCGCGCACGTCGCCGTAGCGCAGGGCGCGGACCAGGGCCGGCAGGGCCCCGGCGAGGTGGCCGACGTCCGCGTCGAGGGCGGCGCGGTCGGCGAGGATCCGCATCACCGTCGGCAGCGCGTCCGCGAGCCCCGCGAGCAGACACGCCTCGGCGAGCGCCGTGACGTCGGCGAGCGCCCTCGCGGCGATCGCGTCCGTCTCCGCCTTGGCGGTCGCGGCGGCGAGCACGGTCGTCCCCCACACCCCGGCCTCGGCGACCCGCACGGACAGCTCCGGCTCCCAGCGCAGCCGCCACGACTCGCGGAAGGTGCCGGTGGAGCCGCGCGCCGATCTCGCCGGCTCTCCCCAGGCGACGCCCAGGAGCCGCAGCCGGTGCAGCAGGCGGCTGCGCGCGGCGTCGGTGTCGCCCCGAAGGTCGAGGTCCAACTCCTTCTCCGCCGCGGCCGGTTTGAGCCGCAGAGAACGCTGCTGCCGCGTGAGGTCGCGCTGCAGCGGCACCGCGGGCGCCGCCTCGGGCACCTCCCCCAGCACGTCGCCCACCACCAGCTTGTCGTGGATGAGCGCCAGCGGTACGTCCGAGCCCTCGCACAGCACGGCCCGCACCGCGTCGGTGGTCTCGGTGAGCCCCGCGAGCGGCCGCCCGCGCATCACGGCGAGGGTCTCCGCGAGACGTACGGCCTCGATGACGTGGGCGGAGGACACGATGCGGTCCTCCTCGCGCAGCAGCCCGGCGACCTTCGTCAGCCACCGCTCCACGGGCCGGTCGGGCGCACTGAACAGATGCCCGTACCAGCCGGGCGAGTCGATCCCCGCCCCGTATCCGCTGACGCGGGCCAGGCGTCGGTGCGTCCACGGCACCCACGTCATGTCGACCTTCGCCTTCGGCAGCCCCTTGAGCAGGGCGCGGTCGGCCGCGACGGTCGTCCTCTGCCGCAGCGCGGGCACGTGCCAGGCCCCGCACACGACGGCCACGTCGTCCCCGAACTCACGCTGGGCCGCCCGCACTTGGATCCGCATGTACGCCTCACGCGGAAGGTCGCGATCGTGTCCCCCGTCCCCGCACGTCTCCCGCAGCGCGCCCATCGCCTCGCCGAGCGCGGCGAAGGCGTCGCCGTCCCGGTGCTCGACGACGTCCTCCCACCAGCGCTCCGCGTCGTCGTATCCGGCGGTCTCGGCGAGGACCCGCAGGGGGTCGACGCGCACGGAGTCCTCGTCCTCAGAGCCCTCGCCCTCAGGGGATTCGGGATCCTCGGGCCCGGGTTCGTCATCGCCGCGCAGCGCCAGGCTGTGCGCGGCCGGCAGGTCGATGAAGCGCACCGGCACGTCGCGCGCCAACGCCCAGCGGATCGCGACCCATTCGGGCGAGAACTCGGCGAACGGCCAGAACGCGGACTTCCCCGGCTCGTCCACGACGTGCGCGAGCAGCGCGACCGGCGGCCGCATACCGGCCTCGGCGGCGAGCGGCACGAGGCCGTCCGCCTCCGGTGGCCCTTCGATCAGTACGATCCGCGGCTCGGCTGCATCGAGCGCGGTGCGCACGGCGCGCGCGGAGCCCGGCCCGTGGTGCCGCACGCCGAGCAGCGCGGGGCCCGTGGCCCGGGGCGTCGGTGTCGGTGTCGGTGTCGTCATGCGCTCACCTCTCGGCAGGCCCGGTAGAAGTCCTTCCAGCCGTCGCGCTCCCGCACCACGGCCTCCAGGTACTCCTGCCAGACGACCCGGTCCGCCGCCGGATCACGCACCACGGCCCCGAGGATCCCGGCGGCGACGTCGGAGGAACGCAGTACGCCGTCCCCGAAGTGGGCGGACAGGGCGAGGCCGTTGGTGACCACGGAGATCGCCTCGGCCGTCGACAGCGTGCCGCTGGGGGACTTCACCTTCGTGCGCCCATCGGCCGTCACACCGTCGCGCAGCTCGCGGAAGACGGTGACGACCCGACGGATCTCGTCCATCCCGTCCGGCGCGCTGGGCAACTCCAGTGCGCGGCCGACCTGGTCGACCCGCCGCGAGACGATGTCGACCTCGTCCTCCACGCTCGCCGGCAGCGGCAGCACGACCGTGTTGAACCGGCGCCGCAGCGCGCTCGACAGATCGTTGACCCCGCGGTCCCTGTCATTGGCCGTGGCGATGAGGTTGAAGCCGCGCACGGCCTGCACCTCCTGCCCCAACTCCGGTATCGGCAGGGTCTTCTCGGACAGAATCGTGATCAGCGTGTCCTGCACATCGGCCGGGATGCGCGTCAGCTCCTCGACGCGCGCGGTCATCCCGTCCGCCATCGCCCGCATGACCGGGCTCGGCACGAGGGCGTCCCTGCTCGGCCCGTTGGCCAGCAGCTGCGCGTAGTTCCACCCGTATCGGATGGCCTCCTCCGGCGTCCCCGCCGTGCCCTGCACCAGCAGCGTCGAATCGCCGCTCACGGCGGCCGCGAGATGCTCGGACACCCAGGTCTTGGCGGTGCCGGGCACGCCGAGCAGGAGCAGCGCCCGGTCGGTCGCCAGCGTCGTCACGGCGACCTCGACGATGCGCCGCGGGCCCACGTATTTCGGCGAGATCACCGTGCCGTCGGGCAGTGTGCCGCCGAGCAGATACGTCGCGACGGCCCACGGCGACAGGCGCCAGCGGGCCGGCCGCGGCCGGTCGTCCTGCGCGGCGAGCACCGCGAGTTCCTCCGCGAACGCGTCCTCGGCGTGCGGCCGCAGCACCTCGTCGGCGGCCTGGCTACCGGTCCTGCTCCCGGTCTGGCTCCCGGTCTGGCTCTCGGTCTGGCTCTCGGCGGAAATGGTCATGGCTGTCCCCCTCCAACTCGCCCAACTCGAACCCGCACGACGAGCTCTCGACCGCTCTCGCCGCGTGCTGGATTCCACGGTGCACCACGCCACTGACAATCGACATCGACCGCATCGTCGCCGCAGGTCAGAGCCGTTGCCGGACGGATTGTCAGTGGCGGGATCTACCGTCGATGACATGAATCAGCTGGGGGTGCGCTGGACGACGGATCAGGTGCTCGCACTGGCGCCTGACGCTGCGTCACGCAAGGCGGGAAGCAAGCTCGGGGACCCGGGCCCGTGGTCGGGGACCGGGAGTTCCGCGGGCGCGGAGGATTCGGACGAGGGGGCGGTATGGGGACTGTGCAAGGGGAGCGGCGGCAAGCCGTACCAGACGATCGTGGACATCGGCGGGGGCGCTTCGGGGGCGAACGGGCCGGGGTACAAGTGCAGTTGCCCGAGCCGCAAGTTCCCGTGCAAGCACGCGCTCGGGCTCTTGCTGCTCTGGGCGGGCGGCGACGCACAGGTCCCGGCGGGCCAGTCGCCGCCGGAGTGGGCCGAGCCGTGGCTGGCGGGGCGGCAGAAGCGGGCCGAGTCCCAGCAGACCGCGGCGTCGGCCGTCGGCTCGAGCGGCGCCCCGGCGGATCCGGCGGCGGCCCGGCGCAGAGCCGAGCGCCGCGCCCAGCGGATCACGGCGGGCGCGACGGAGCTGGAGCAGCGCCTCGCCGACCTGCTGCGCGGCGGCCTCGCACAGGCGGAGCGGTCGGGTTACGGGCTGTGGGAGGAGACGGCCGCGCGCATGGTCGACGCGCAGGCGCCCGGACTTGCCGCGCGCGTCAGAGAGTTGGGGGCGATCCCGGCGTCCGGCCCCGGCTGGCCGGTGCGGCTGCTTGAGGCGTGCGCGCTGCTCCACCTCCTCTGCCAGGGCTGGCTGCGCCGGGACGACCTGCCCGGTGACCTGGCGGCGACGGTCCGCTCGCGCGTGGGCCTGCCGGCCCCGGACAGAGAGCCACCGCTGCGCGACCGCTGGCTGGTCCTCTCCCAGTACGACACGGCGGACGGGCACCTCACCACGCGCCGGATATGGCTGCACGGCACGCAGAGCGCGCGCACCGTGCTCCTCCTCTCCTACGGGGCCGCCGGCCGCGCCCCGGCCCTGGCTCTGCCGACCGGGCGCACGCTCGACGCCGCGGTGTCGGCGTATCCGGGAGCGGGGGCCCTCCGGGCGGAGCTGGGCGAGCAGTTCGCCCCGACTGAGTCGGACGGGATACGTCCTGGTGCCGTACCTGGTGCCGTACTTGGTGCCGTACTTGGTGCCGTACGCCCGAAGGGAGTTGACGTCACCGCCGGTCTCGCGGCCTACGGATCGGCGCTCGCGGCCGACCCCTGGCTCGAGTCCTGGCCGGTGACGCTCGCGGAGGTGATACCGACGCGGACCCCGGACGGCCACTGGCAACTCGCGGACGACGAAGGAAAGTCGGCGCTCCCCCTCACCGCACCCGCGGCGGCGTCCCCCGGCCTGTGGCGCCTGGTCGCCGTCTCCGGGGGCGCGCCGGTGACGGTGTTCGGCGAATGCGGCCCGACCGGCTTCCGCCCGCTGGCCACCTGGGCGGAGGAAGCGGGGGAGGTCATATCGCTGTGCTGACCAATCCGAAAACAACCAGCACGCCGAAACACCGTTGCCGGTGAAGAGGACCGCACCACGGAGAGGACCCACGATGACCACCACCGCCACCTGGGACGACCTCGTCAGCGCCGCCCTGCTCGGAACCGAACGCCGTTCGGACCGCCCGCCACTCGCCCTCCTCGACGAGGCCGCCGTGCACACCGTGCGCCGCCGGGCCGGCCTGCGTCCCGCCGCGGCGACCGAACCGCCGGACCGCGCCGAGGACGACCCGCGCCCCCCGCTGCC
>NZ_JAOZYC010000099.1:0-123652 GCF_035798155.1 Streptomyces endophyticus
GTCGCGCGGGCGAGCGCCGCCCGCGAGCCGAGGTCACCGCCGCCGAGCAGCGCTTCGTAGACGCCCAGCTCGTTCTCGCCGAGGCCGAGGGCCTGCCACTGCGCGTCGTCGTGCCCAGCCGGTTTCATCAGGGGATTTTCGGCCGAACCCGCAGGCCACACAAGTGTGTACGTCCACAAGTAGGCACCGGGAACGCATTGTTCAGGTGGGGGCTCCGGTATTTGCATGGCCGCATCCGACATCCGTTCATGCATCAGTGGCCCCGGAGGGGAACCGTGCGGACCTCAGGACGCAGACGTAGAGACAGCAGAGACAGCAGAGACCGTAGAGACAGTAGGGACAGAAGGCCTGGCACAGCCGTCGGCCAAGGGGTGGCGGCGCTGCTCGCCGCCGCCGGCCTGATGGTGACCGGCATACCCGCCGCCCAGGCGGCCGATCCGGCGAACCCCGTCGTGGCCGGCGGCGACACGGACACCCCGGCGCTCGTCACCGGGCTGCACGAGGAGGCCTCCGCCACGGACAGCCCCGCCGACGCGGCGCGCGGCCACCTGAAGGCGAAGAAGGACCGCTACCACATCGCGGACACCTCGGCGAAGGACCTCGCGTCCGCCGGGACGCAGACCGACAAGGGCGGCAAGGAGACGGTCCGGCTCCAGCAGAAGTACAAGGGCGTCGAGGTGCTCGGCGGCCAGTACGTGGTCCGGATGGAGAAGAAGTCCGGCGAGCGGACCGTCACCGGCACCTCCGGCAAGTACTTCACCGAGCTGAAGCTCGACACGGTCACGCCGAAGGTCACCGAGAAGGTCGCGGTGCAGCGCGCCATCGGAGCCGTCTCCGCGCAGCTCGGCGGCGGTCTGATGACCGCCCCCGCCAAGGGCGACAAGGCCGGTGAGCACAAGCTCACCGGCAAGGCCACCGGCGTCACGATCCTCCCGCAGGGCGCCGGCGTGCTCACCCGGCACATCACCGTCACCGGGGTCGGCCCGTCCGACGGCTCGCCGGTCCAGCAGGAGGTGTACGTCGACGCGCACTCCGGCTTCCCGCTGCTGCAGTACAGCGGCATCAAGACGTTCGGCGCGACGGCCGCCGCAGGCGGTGCCACCGACGAGGCACCCGCGACCGGCGACGCGGCCACCACGGCGGCCGACCAGCTCGTCGTCAAGGGCACCGGCACCCGCTACAACGGCGAGAAGACCGAGGTGAACCTGTACAAGGACACCAAGGGCGTCTACCAGATGATCGACTACAGCAAGCGGGCCGCCGACTCCCCGTACGAGGGCCCGATGCTGTCGACCTACGACGCCCGCGGCCGCGAGGTGGCCGCCGCTTCCGGCCGCTGGCCCACCGGGGTCAACACGTTCCAGTCGAGCACCCCGGACCTCGGCGCGGACTACACCGACTCCGGTGCCGTCGACGCCCATTGGGCGGCCGGCAAGGTCTACGACTACTACAAGAACCACTTCGGCCGCGCCGGTCTCGACGGCAAGGACGGCTCCATCAACTCCCTGGTCGGCGTGGTCTCCAACGGCGGCCCGTACAACAACGCCTTCTGGGACGGCACCAAGATGGTGTACGGCCAGGGCGGCGGCGACTTCCGCACCTTCTCCGCGGACACCGACGTCGTCGGCCACGAGATGACGCACGGCGTCGTCGAGCACACCGCGAACCTCGTCTACGCGGGCCAGTCCGGCGCCATGAACGAGGCGATCGCCGACTACTTCGGCAACGCCATCGACCTGGAGGCCAACCACGTCTCCATGGACGACCCGGACGCCGGGCTGCTCGGCGAGGACCTGTGCACCACGCTCAGCCCCCGCGAGTGCGCACTGCGCGACCTCAACGACGGCAAGACCACGGCCAAGGACTTCATCGGCACCACGTACCGCGGTGACAACGGCGGCGTGCACCTCAACTCCACGATCTTCTCCGGCGCCCTGTGGGACATCCGCCAGGACCTCGGCGCCGAGCTCGCCGACCGGATCACCTACCGTGCGCTGTCGGCGTACATGACCCCGCTCGACGGCTTCACCGAGGGCCGCGCGGCCGTTGTCGCCGCCGCGCAGGAGCTGGGCGTCACCAAGGCCCAGCTGAAGACGGTGAAGACGTCGTTCGACGCCCACGGCATCGTGCCCGGCTGGGAGAAGGCGCTCGGCGTCGACACCGACACGATCCTGAACAAGGTGAACATCTACAACACCGGCGTCGGTGCGGGCGGCGGCAAGTACGCCGTCTCGAACTCGAACGAGGACGGCAGCGAGCCGTACGCGGTGTGGCTGGGCAACACGTCCGGCAAGGGCACGCCCCGGCTGATGAGCGCCAACAACGGCGACTACAACGTGTACGCCGACACCGACGGCAAGACGGTGGTGTGGGCCGACTACAGCAGCTCGGGCGTCAAGATCATGGCGCGGCCGGTCGAGGGCGGCCTCCCGAAGATGGTCGACGGCATCGGCAGCGACGTCTCCGGGCTCGCCGTGGACGGCGACTACGTCGTCTACACCGCGTTCAACCCGCAGTTCGGCGTCACGAACGTCAGGTACGTCAACATGAAGACCGGCAAGGTCGGTCTGGTCGACGACGGCCGCCCCTACAACGTCTCGGGTCTGGCCTCCGTCAAGGACGGCAAGATCGCCTACGCCAAGGTGGCTCCCGGCGCGAACGGCGACTACACGCTCGGTGTCGAGGTCTTCGACGCGGCGACCGGTGCCAAGACGCAGATGCCCGTCGCCGACAGCACCAAGACCGCGGGCATCGGCCAGACCGCGATCACCGACGACGGTGTCTTCTGGATCGAGGACAACGACGCCACCGACTCCGGCCGGGCAGCGGTGCGCCGCGCGGACCTCGACGGTGCGAACCCGCTCACCCTCACCCCGGAGTCCGGCGGCGGCTCGCTGTACGCCTACTCGCTGACGGCCTCGAACGACGCGGTCAGCGTCACCGTGCTGCCGCCGGCCACGAGCTGGGCCAACGAGACCCTGCCGAAGCTGTACCAGGTGGCCCCCGACGGCAAGGGCGGCGCCCAGCGCGTCTCCTGCAACCGCGGTGACCAGGTGTACGCCGCCGCTGATGAAGGGCAGCGCGTCCTGTGGCTGGACGGCACCACCGGCTACACGAACCTCGTGAAGCGGGACAGGCCGGCCGGCACGTGCTGACCCGGGTCGTCTGAACGTGACGGCGGCCGGACTCCAGGAGGGGGGAGCCCGGCCGCCGTCCGCTCGTCAGGGCTCAGCCGTTGGCGAGCGCCACGACGCGGTCGAGCGCCCCGTTGAACTTGTTGTGGTCGCCGACCGTCGGGCCGGTCGACGTGTACTGCCACATGGTCTGGTAGGCCCAACCGGCCGGGAGCGTGCCCACCGTCGAGGCGTAACGCGCGATCCACAGCGGGTTGTTGGCGGCGAAGCCGCTGTAGTTGCCCGTGCACTGGGTCCACCAGCTGGTCGCCGTGTAGATGACGGCGTCGCGTCCCGTGCGGGCCTTGTACTGGTTCAGGAAGTCCCGGATCCAGGTCACCATGCCGCTCTGCGTCTTGCCGAAGCAGGCGGCGCCGTACGGGTTCCACTCGATGTCGAGCGCGCCGGGCAGCGTCTTCCCGTCCTTGGACCAGCCGCCTCCGTGGTCCACGAAGTAGTTGGCCTGGGTGGCGCCGCTCGTGGTGTCCGGGGTCGCGAAGTGGTACGCGCCGCGGACCATGCCCACGTTGTAGGAGCCGTTGTACTGCTGCGCGAAGTACGGGTTCGTGTAGTACGTGCCTTCGGTGGCCTTCGTGTAGGCCCAGCGCACGCCGCTGTTCCAGAGCGTCGACCAGGCCACGTTGCCCTGGTGGCTGGAGACGTCGACGCCTTCGGTCTGAGCGGCGGCGACGCTGCCGCCGGTGGGCGGCAGGGAGCCGACGCCGTCGTGCTCGGCGACCCCCATGCCCATGTGGGCCTCGCCGCGGGCGGGCGTGTCGGCGGCCTGCGCCGCGCCGGGCAGGGCGAGGAGGAGGGAGAGCGCGGCGAGCAGGGTGCCGGTGATTCCGAGGCGGGTGCCGCGTCTGCGGCGGGTGGGGACAGGTCTGTGCACGGGCATGAGAGGCCTCCGAGAACGACGTGGGGTCACGTGCGGTGGCGCCGGTGCGCTTGATGGTGTGTGCATGCCAGGAAAGGGCAGCGGTGAAACGCTACGCACGTAGACCCGCGTGCGGAAGAGGGGCCGGTGTGTGCCGTTGGTCTACTCCTGCGAAATACTGGCGGAACTGCGGTGATGGCCGTGATGGGCGAAAACTTTCAGATTCGGGAACCTCCGGAAAGCTGGGGAAAATCTGGTCATGGGTGCTGACGTGGGCGAAGACGGAAACGACGGGCGACGGAGCGCGGAGACCGAACCGCGACCCGCTGCCGTGCCGACGGCTGTGGACGGTGAGTTCCTCGCCCTGGAGCGCGAGTTGACCATTTTCCTGCGCCGGGCACGGGCCAACTCCGGCGAGATGGCCCGGGAGGTCCACCCCGACCTGGAACCGGCCGCGTACGGGCTGTTGGTGCGCCTGGAGGAGTGCGGGGCACAGCGGGCCACCGAGCTCGCCGGGTACATCGGCGTCGGCAAGGCGACGATGAGCCGCCAGCTGCGGGCCCTGGAGGAGCTCGGCTTCGTCGACCGCGAGCCGGATCCCGCGGACGGCCGGGCGTGGCTGGTGTCGCTCACCGAGCACGGGCGCGAGCACTTCGGGCGGGTGCGGGATGCGCGGCGCATGCGGTACGTGCGGCAGCTGGACGGGTGGGACCGGCGGGAAGTCGCGGAGCTGGCGAGGCTGTTGCACCAGTTGAACGCCGGGGCCGAGTAGTTCGTTGCGCCCCGCCGGGGTTGCGGACTCGGGGCTCTGCCCCGGACCCCGCTCCTCAATCGCCGGAGGGGCTTGCGGAGAGCTCCACGTACGCCAGCGTCGCGTCGTCGTGGGTCTTGCTGCGGCGCAGGTACGTACGGGTCTCCGCGTCCGCGTCCTCCAGGGCGCGGACCCGGGACACCACCGCCTCCGGGCCCTCCTTGCGGACGAGGGTGAACAGGTCCGTCCAGTCGCCCTCGTGGAACTTCTCCACCCAGCGCGTCACGCCGTCCGTCATCGCGGCGAGCGCCCGCACCTCGGCCCGGGGGAGCGTGCCGGTCACCGCGCGCCGCGCCACCGACGGGTCCGCGGCGGCCGTGAAGAAACCGCCCTCCCTGTTGCGCACCGTGGCGTCGGCCACCTCGTTCGAGACGAGGTGGGCGCGTGGGACCCGGTCGAGGCGGTCGTCGAGCAGCGGAGTGACCGTGCCGTCGGGGGCCTCGACGAGCAACGCCGAGTCGGAGAGCACCAGATGCTCCACCCGCTCCGCGTCCCAGCGGGCGACCACGACGGTCGCCTGCGGAGTACGCGGGTGAGAAAGGTCACAGGTGTCCCGATGGGCGTCAGCGGTTCGGGTGATTGCCGCGCCGAGCGCGTCGGCCAGGCTCATATCCCGCCGCGAAACGGACAGTTCGGCCAGTGCGCCGCCGAGGTGGGCGGTGAACCACGGGACGGAGTGCCGGCATCCGACGTCGGTGGCCGGGGGAGTGACCCCGTCGAGGACGACGAGCGATCCACCGTGCCCGGCGGCCGGTGCGGCCACCGATACGTAGTCCTCGTTCGGTCGCTCGGCGGCGCCCGGCTCGGTGGTCAGTTCGATGCGCATGCGGTCAGTTTGCATGAGGCGCCCTCACGGAGAGGTGGGGCGCCGCGAGTTGGGGCGAGTCGGGCCGTATGGATTCTGTGCAGATCGCGCAGCGGCCCGAAGACGCCCTCTGAGCGCCGGGTTTGCGCGGAATGATCACTTCCGTCGGGGGTGTGGCGGGGCATCCTGCCAAAGGCCGCCGAAGACGTCCAACCCGCGCGCGCTTGACAGAGGGTGATCGCCACACGGGAACTTGCTCCCCAACTCCCGCTCGATGTTCACTCCTTCGGGTGGCGGGCCAGGTGATGGCCGCCCCCTGCTCACCGGCACTGGAAGGGTCAGGAGCCAGGCCAGGAGGGTCACGAGTGTTGACGCAGCGTCACCCGGACCCATGGGGTACGAATCAGGAATGCGAGCATCAGTGGGGAACACCTCCGGCGGTAATGGGGCCAGTGGGTTGGGTGCGTCGGGTGATGTCGCACCGGGCCAGGCACCCGAGGTGAGCCGCACGGGTTCCGGCCGGGGCAAGCGCGCCCGGGTCCGCAACCGGTTGATCGTGGCGGTGGCCGTGGTCGCCGCGGCCGTCGTCGGCGCCGGGGCGCCGCTGATCGTCGGCGCCTCCGACCGCGTGGGCGAATCGCAGACCCTCGTCGACGACGCCCAGCAGACGCAGCGCTCGCTCGCCCTGTCGCACGCGCTCGCCGACGAGCGGGACGAGGTCACACGGTTCATCGCGGGCGGCCGCCCCAAGGGGCAGGGCCTGAGCGAGGAGCGCGGGGCCCGCGTCGACCGGCAGGTCGACGAGCTGCGCGTGGACGCACCCGCCCCACTGCGCCACACCCTCGACGACGTCGCGGCCGTGCGCCGCTCCGCCCTCACCGGCAAGGGCTCCGCCCTGGAGGCGCACACCGCGTACTCGCGCTCCATCGGTGAACTGCACGCGCGCGCAGAGGATCTGGCCGAGCGCATACCCGTGCGCGCGGGCTCAGGGGCGTACGCCCTCGCGGACCTGGACCGCGCCGTCGAGCAGGCGTCCGCCGCGCGCGGTCTGCTGCTCTCCGCGCTCGCCGTGCCCCGCACCACGACCACGCAGGTCGACCCGGTGACCGGCCTGCGCAAGGCGGTCGCAGGCGGGTCCGCCGCCCGCGGCCAGCGCGACGCGCTCAGCGCCGAGGGCCAGCGGGCCAGGGTGCGCGAGCAGGCCGCGCTCGACGACTTCCACGACTCGGGGACGACCGCGGCCGTCACCGCGTACGACTCCACCGTCACGGGCCCGGACGTCACGCGGGCCGACGCGTATCTGAAGCGCCTCGCCGACGCCCCGGCCCTGAGCGCGACCGAGCTCCGCTACGACCCCAAGAGCGTCGAGGACGCCCTCACCGCCCGGATCGACCTCATGCGGGGCGCCGAGGCCGCGCTCGGGGACCAGCGGGTCAAGCGCCTGGAGCAGCTGCGCGACGACGACGTCACGGCGCTGGAGATCAGCATCGCGCTCGTCGGCGTCTGTCTGCTCGCCGCCGTCGGTGTGGCCATGGCGACGGCCCGCTCGCTGACCCGGCCGCTCGCCGCGCTGCGGATCGGCTCCGCGCGCGTCGCGGGCGACCCCGCCGCCGAGGAGCCGGTCAAGTTCACCGGCCGCAACGACGAGTTCGCCCAGGTCGTCGACTCGATCAACGCCCTGCACGCGCACGCCGTCGGGCTGCACGGACGCATCGGCACCCTGGAGTCCGACCGCAAGCACCTCGTCGGCGAGCGCCAGCGGATGGCCGACGAGCGGGACCGGCTGCGCGGCGAACTCGCCGACACCGCCCGCAAGCTGGACCGGGTCAAGCACTCGATCCACGGGACGTTCGTCAATCTGGCGCTGCGCACCCTCGGGCTCGTCGAGCGGCAACTCGGCATCATCGAGGGCCTGGAGGAGCGCGAGCAGGACCCGGACCGGCTCGCCACGCTCTACAAGCTCGACCACTCCGCCACCGTCATGCGGCGGCACAGCGAGAACCTCCTGGTCCTCGCGGGCACCGAGCGCGGGCCGCAGCACGGGGGCTCCGTGGCCCTCGTCGACATGGTGCGCGCCGCGGTCTCCGAGATCGAGCGCTACGAGCGGGTGCGGATCGCCGCGCTGCCGCCGCACGCGCACCTCGCCGGATTCGCCGCCGACGACCTCAGCCACCTCATCGCCGAACTCCTGGAGAACGCCACGTCGTTCTCGCCGCCGGACGCCTCCGTCGAGGTCTCCGGCTGGCTCCTGGAGAGCGGCTCGGTCATGCTCTCCGTCCAGGACGAGGGCATAGGGATGACCGACGAGCGGATGCGCGAGCTGAACACGCGACTCTCGTCCTTCACCGCCGAGGAGGCGCACGACCCCGAGGACGTGGACGGGTTCGGGCTCGGCCTGCACGTCGTCGCGCGGCTCGCGGTGCGCCATGGGGTGCGCGTACGGCTGCGTGAGCAGAAGCAGGGCGGAGTGGCGGCGGTCGCCGTGCTGCCCGCCTCGCTCTTCGCCGCCGCGCCCGCGGCCTCGGTGCCGCCCGCCGTCCTGGTGCCCGGCGCCGCGCCCGCGGTACGGCTCGCGGGGTCCGAGGCGGAGGCCAACTCCAATGAGCTGTACGGGCGTACGGAGCCGGAGCACGAGCTTCCGTACGGTGACCCGCTGATCGAGGCGGCCGAGCAGGCCGTGCGCGAGTCGGCCGATCCGACCGAGCCGCCCGAGCCGCTCGCGGAAACGACCATGGAGCTGAGCGCGCCGGTTCCGCCGGAGCCGGAGCCGGAGCCGGAGCCACAGCCCGAGCCCGAGCCGGTCCCGGAGCCCGCGCCGACCCCCGAGCCCGTCGCCGAGGTGCCGCACCCGCGCGCGCCGCGCGACGAGCACGACGGGCCCGCCGGACACCCCGAGCAGCTTGACCAGCAGCTCGCACCGGAGCCCGAACCGGAGCCCGAGCCGGAGCCCGAACCGGCCGAGCGCGTCACCGCCAAGGGACTGCCCAAGCGCACCCCGAAGGCGGCCGCCCCCGTCTCCGCCCCGAAGCCGCGCACCGGCTCCGTGGACGCGGAGGCGCTGCGCCGCAAGCTCGGCGGGTTCCACCGCGGCGCCACGGCGGGCCGTCGTGATGTGACGGCCGAGTTCGCCGAGAACCCTGGACGTAGAAGTGAAGCCGAGGGGGACACAGCCGAGGAGGCAAGCAGTTGACTGCGCCCACCCCTGCACTCAACGGACTAAAGGGAATGAACGGTCTCAGTAGCGAGGCACGCAATCTGCACTGGTTGCTGACCGACCTGGTCGAGGAGGTGCCAGGGTTGCAGTCCGTCGCGGTCGTCTCGTCCGACGGGCTGCTCCTGCTCTCCTCCGACCCGGGTCGGCACGACGCGGCCCCGGCCACCGACCCGAGCACAGGCCCCAAAGGGTCGAGCGCCGACCTGGCGGCCATCGTGGCCGGGCTCGGTTCGCTGACCATCGGAGCCGCCAAGCTGATGGACGGCGGAGGCATCAAGCAGACGATGGTCGCGATGGACGAGGGGAGCCTCTTCGTCATGTCGATCAGCGACGGCTCCCTGCTCGGCGTGCACGCCTCCGCGGACTGCGACATGGGCGTCATCGCGTACCACATGGCGCTCTTCGTCGGCCGTGCCGGGCACGTCCTGACGCCCGAACTCCGCAGCGAACTGCGCCAGTCGATGGAGGCCACCCGATGACCCCCGGCACTTCAGGCAGTGCACACAGTACGAACGGCACGAACAGAACGTACGGCTCGAGCAGGCTGCCCGTGCGCGGTGGGGACCGCAGGTCCGCCCGCGTCCGCCCCTACTCGCTGACCGGCGGCCGCACCCGCTTCGGCCATGTGCTGCTCGTGGAGACGTTCATCTCCAGCACAGCGGCGATCGAGGGGCCGGAGGACCGCCCCGAGCTGGGCAAGGGAGAGCTCGCCGGCATCATGCCGGAGATGCGCGCCATCGTCGCGCTGTGCCGTCGCATGCGCACGGTCGCGGAGATCGCCGCGCTGCTCAAGATGCCGCTCGGCGTGGTGCGCGTGCTGCTCAGCGACCTGGCGGACCAGGGAAAGATCCGTGTATACGGAACAGGCCACGGCCCCGGACAGCCGGACCGGGCACTCCTCGAAAGGGTGTTGAGTGGACTCCGCCGCCTCTGAACTGCTCGGCGAACTGCCCATGGAAGACGAGCAGTTGCAGGCCTGGCAGACCGACAGAACCCGGGCCCCCGTCGCCACGAAGATCATCGTGGCGGGCGGCTTCGGCGTCGGCAAGACGACCCTGGTATCCGCCGTTTCCGAGATCCAGCCCCTCGAGACCGAGGCGCTGATGACCCAGGCGAGCGAGGAGACCGACGACCTCACCGCGACGCCGGGCAAGTCGACGACCACGGTCGCCATGGACTTCGGCCGCATCACGCTCGACGACGACCTGGTCCTGTACCTGTTCGGCACGCCGGGCCAGCAGCGTTTCTGGTTCATGTGGGACGACCTGGTGCGCGGCGCGATCGGCGCCGTCGTGCTCGCGGACACCCGCCGCCTGAAGGACTCCTTCCCCGCGCTCGACTACTTCGAGAGCTGCGGACTGCCGTACGTCGTCGCCGTCAACCACTTCGACGACACCGAGGAGTTCGCGCCCGAGGACGTACGGGAGGCGCTCACCGTGCCGCCGCACGTACCGGTGCTGATCATGGACGCGCGGCGCCGCATCGCAGCGGTCGAGACGCTCCTGGCGCTGGTCGGCCACGCCTTGGACGCGACCCCCGAGTAGCCGCGCGGCACCATGCCTGCATAGTGGTCAAGCCCCGCCCCCCACACATTAGTTACGGCAGTTAAGGCAGTCTCATATGTCGCGGAAGATACTCGTCGTGGGAGCCGGCCAGTCCGGCCTCCAGCTCGCCCTCGGCCTGCAGACCCAGGGGTACGAGGTCACCCTGATGTCCAACCGCACCGCCGACGAGATCCGTTCCGGACGGGTCATGTCGACGCAGTGCATGTTCCACACGGCGCTCCAGCACGAGCGCGACCTCCAGCTCAACTTCTGGGAGTCGCAGGCCCCGAGGATCGAGGGCCTCGGCGTCTCGGTGGCCGCGCCCGGCTCGCACGCCCCCGGTCCGACGCAGCGCGCCATCGACTGGGTGGGCAGGCTCGACGGCTTCGCGCAGTCCGTCGACCAGCGCGTGAAGATGGCCGGCTGGATGGAGACGTTCGCGCAGCGCGGCGGGCAGCTCGTCATCCACGGCGCGGCGGTCTCCGACCTCGACTACTTCTCGCGTACGTACGACCTGGTGCTGGTCTCGGCGGGCAAGGGCGAGCTGGTCTCGATGTTCGGCCGGGACGCCCAGCGGTCCCCGTACACCGAGCCGCAGCGGGCCCTCGCTGTCGCCTACGTCCACGGGATGGGCGTGCGCCCCGAGCACCCGGACTTCGACGCGGTGCGCTGCAACCTGGTGCCGGGCGTCGGCGAACTCTTCGTGATGCCCACGCTCACCACCTCCGGCCGCGCGGACATCCTCTTCTGGGAGGGCATCCCCGGCGGCCCGCTGGACGCGTTCAAGGGCGTCAAGGACCCCTCCGAGCACCTGGCGCTGACGCTGGAGCTCATGGAGAAGTTCACGCCGTGGGAGTACGCGCGCGCCACGAAGGTCGAACTGACGGACGCGAACGGCACGTTGGCCGGGCGGTACGCCCCCACCGTGCGCAACCCCATCGGCCGGCTTCCCTCCGGTGGCGCGGTGCTCGGTGTGGCGGATGTGGTCGTGGCGAACGACCCGATCACGGGCCAGGGCTCCAACTCGGCCTCCAAGTGCGCCGCGGCGTACCTCGCCGCCATCGTCGAGCGCGGTGACAAGCCGTTCGACGAGGAGTGGATGCAGTCGGCGTTCGACCGGTACTGGGACACGGCGCAGCACGTCACGAAGTGGACGAACACGATGCTGCAGGCTCCGCCGGAGCACGTCCTCAACCTGATCGGCGCGGCCGGTCAGCTCCAGCCGGCCGCGGACCGCTTCGCGAACGGCTTCAACGACCCGTCCGACTTCGAGAACTTCTTCTATGAGCCGGAGAAGACGGCGGCGTACTTGGGGTCGCTGACCGGGCAGTAGTTCGCGTTCGGGGTGACGGCGTTGCGGTCTCGGGGCGCTGCCCCGGACCCCGCTGCTCAATCGCCGCAGGGGCTTGATTCACCCCGCCGACCCGTACCCCGTGTCGTCCCCGGCCCTCGCCCCCTCCGGCAGCTCCGGGGCCCGGTACCCGGACATCGGGGACGACCCCAGGTCCGGGCGGACCGCTCCCAGGAGGGGGTTCGCCGCGATGGGGGAGACCTTGACGCGGGTGCCGGGGCGCGGGGCCTGCACCACCATGCCGTCGCCCAGGTACATCGCCACATGCGTGGCCTTGGGGAAGTAGATGACCAGGTCGCCGGGGCGCAGCTCCGACATCGGCACCCGCGGCAGCGACGCCCACTGCTCCTGCGACGTCCGCGGGATCACCCGCCCGGCATGGGCCCAGGCCTGCGACGTGAGGCCCGAGCAGTCGAAGGACTTCGGGCCCTCCGCTCCCCAGACGTACGGCTTGCCGATCTGCTGGACGGCGTAGGAGAGCGCCTCCTCGCCCGCCTTCGACGGGGCCCTCCTCGTCGAACTCAGCGCCCCGGACGCCATGAACGCCTGCTGCGCCCGCGACGTCCCTTGCGCCTCCAGGCGTGCCACATCGGCGAGTTGGTCGGCGGTGAGCGAGGCGAGCAGCTGCTCGACCTCCTTCAACCGGGCCTGTACCGCGTCCCGCTCCTTCTTCTGCCGCTCCGCGAGCCGCAGCTGCTGGTCCAGCGCGCCCCGCGCCTTCGTCGCCAGCGCGTCGGCCTTCTTCTCCCGGCCGGTGAGCCGGTCGACGGCGGCCTGCCGCTCCCGCGCGGCCCGCCGCATCACATGGCCCTCGTCGAGCGCCCGCTGGGGGTCCCGCGCGAGGAGGAGCCGTAGGTACGGGGAGAACTCGCTGCGCCCCTGATACTGCTCGCGTGCGAGCCGTCCGGCATCGGTCCTGCTGCTGTGCAGCGACGACCGCGCGGCGGCCAGCTTCTTGGCGAGGCCGTCCGCGTCCTTGCGCCGCTCCTTGAGCGCCTCCTCCGTCGCGTTGTACGTCTCCGTGGCCGCCTCGGCGTCCTGGTACGAGCGCTGGAGGTCCGTGAGGAGATCGGCGACGGAACGTGCCCCGCCGGGTCCCGGCCGCGGCTCGGGAACCGGTGCCGCGCTCGCGGGCAGCGGCGTGAGCAGCGCTCCCGTGACGGCCACCGTGCACACCCACCGCACAAGCCTGCCTGACACCTGATCACCTCCGGTGCGGGGCAGCCTCTGTGCCCCACACCGTGAACATGAACAGAAAGCCGGGCCGCCCACCCGCCGGGCTGCTCGCTTCGGCGCAACCCCGCCACCCGTCCGGTGCCCGCCCGGCGAGCCGCCTTTACGTCCGCGGCGGCTGCTCCTCGGGCGACCGGTTCCTCGACCACGGCCACTTGACCGCCCGCTCGGGCCTCCCGTCCGGCGCGAACACGTAACGCCACTTCGCCAGGAGCCGCATCCGCTTCCCGCCGGGCACGGCCTCCCGCACGTACACGAGCACGGTGTCCGGGCCCCCGTCGGCGTCCGGCACCGGCACCTTGTAGACCTTGGGCGGATTCCCGGTGGCGGTCACGAGCACCGGAAGCGTCCGGCCGTCGAGGGGTCCGCCGGCAAAGGGGATGTCTTCGCTCTTCACGCCACCAGTGTCACGCAGAGCGGCGCGCGGCCGTCACGCAGCGCGGCTCACAGCAGATGCGCCGCATCGCTCACCACCGGCAGCACCCGCCGCGCCAGCTCCCCCACGGGGCCCTCCGGCGACTCCAGCGCGAGCGCGTACCGCACCACGTCCGCGGTCTGCGGGTCCCGGCCGGCCGTCGCCGTCAGGACCGCCATGAACTGGTCGACGAGCCCGTCGCGCAGCTCGTCGAGCGGTGGCTGCTTGCCCTCGTCGAGCCAGATCAGCGAGGCCGCCTCCACCGCCGTGATCCACATCCGGACGGTCATCCGCAGGCGCGGTCCCGGCGAGTCCTGGCCGAGGTGGCTGAGGACGTGCTCGGCCGCGGCCCGCCGCACCCCGTCCACGATCGCCGTCGTACGGGAGGTCTCCACCACGCTGCCGCCCTGGAGCAGCGCCGCGAAGCCCATGTCGTGCTGGTCGACGAAGCCCAGGTAGCGGTCGAGCGCGCGGGTCAGGCGCGCGGTCAGCGGGCCCTCGGGGCGCTCCGCGAAGCACTGCTCCAGGTCGTCGGCCGCGGAGCGCAGCGCGGCCTCGTACAACTGCTGCTTGCCGCCGGGGAAGTAGCGGTAGACGAGGGGCCGGGACACCCCGGCGACCTCCGCCACGTCGTCGAGCGAGACCTCTTCCGGGGCCCGGTGCGCGAACAGCGACAGCGCCGACTCGAGCAGCTGCGCCCGCCGCACCTCGACGCTGAGCCGCTTATAGGCGGGCGTGCCGGTTGCCGAGGTCATGCTTCGAAGCGTAACCGGCACGTCGAGTGCGTCATCTAGGCCAGAAGTCCCGAGGACCGCCACATCTGCCGGCCGACGCCGCGCAGCACGCCGATGTCGTCGAGGAAGTCGGTCAGGCGCTTGGCCCCGGTCTGCATGACCTCGCGGCGGTGGCCGCTGGCCTTGACCTGGGCCATGGCCTCCTTCTTGTCGAGGCCCACGTTCTCGTACACCTGCGGGTTGATGAACGCCACGGAGAAGACGCGGGCGAACTCGCCCGAGGTGATCCGCGTGAACTCCTGCGACCAGCGCGGCGCCGTCACCATCTGGCGCCGCAACTCCTCGCGCGCGTACCGGACATGGCGGGCCTCCTCCACGACGTGGATGCGTGTCACGCCGCGGATCAGCGTCTGCACGCGCTCGTCGGGGAACGTCAGCCGCTGCATCCAGTCGAGGACCTCCTCGCCGAGCAGCGTCGCCGTGAACGAGCCGGGTGTGGTGGAGATGGTCTTGAAGAGGCGGCCCAGGTTGTGGTGGACCGGCGCCACCGGGTACCACGGCGTCTCGCCGCGCGAGATCAGCCGCGCGAACATCTTCGAGTGCCGGCACTCGTCCTCGATCTCGGTCAGCGCGTAGCGGACGTGTGCGCTGGTCGCCGCCTTGTCGTAGACGTGGCGCACGAGGAGCTGCATCAGGATCAGCTCGAACCAGATGCCCAGCGAGGCCAGCGCCGCCGCCTCGTGCTGCGACAGCTGGATCCGCTGCTCCTCGCTCATCCGCTTCCACAGCGGGGTGCCGTACAGGGACACCAGCTCGGGCGGCCAGAACCACTTGCCCGCCTCGAAGGGAGCGTTCCAGTCCAGCTCCTTGTCCGGGTCGAAGGAGTGCTTGGCGGAAGAGTCGAGCAGCCGCTCGGCCACCTGCTCCCGGTCCTTGAGCAGACCGAGCGCGTCGCGCAGTCCCGCCAGCGCGTCGGCTTCCGTCATGGTCGTCATGGCTGTCCCCACCTCGTCGTACGGGTTACCAGCGGTCACGCCTGCATCGGTTCTTATGAGACTGCGCGTCAGCAAGACCGTCAATCCCTTGCGCACGACTTGTTGACCCCGCGTCTACCACCGTGTGAGCCTGCCAACATGGCGACGCATGAGCTGTACACCAAGGCCCCGAACGGGTCCAACTGGCAAGTACCGTCCGCCAGTTCGGCTCGCCTCAGCTGGGAATACGACGACGGGCGCGACCGCCTCCTCTCCCTCTACCAAAAGGGCAAGGACAAGCAGTGGGACGGCGCCAAGCGCATCGACTGGGAGCTGGAGGTCGACCCCTACGACCCCCTCGGCACCCCCGACGACGCGCTGGCCCTCTACAACACGCCCTACTGGGCGAAGATGACCGACAAGGACAAGGCCGAGCTGCGCAAGCACTCCGCCTCCTGGCAGTTCAGCCAGTTCCTGCACGGCGAGCAGGGCGCGATGGTGTGCGCCGCGCGCATCGTGGAGTCCGTGCCCGACCTCGACGCCAAGTTCTACTCGGCGACGCAGACCATGGACGAGGCGCGGCACGCGGAGATCTACGGCCGCTTCCTGCACGAGAAGCTCGGGATGCTCTACCCGATCAACGACAACCTCCAGTCCCTGCTCGGCGACACACTGCGCGACTCCCGCTGGGACATGCCGTATCTCGGCATGCAGGTCCTCATCGAGGGCCTGGCGCTCGCCGCGTTCGGCCTGCTCCGCGACACCACCGACAAGCCGCTGCCCAAGCAGATCCTCGCCTACGTGATGCAGGACGAGGCCCGGCACGTGGCCTTCGGGCGGATGGCCCTGCGCGACTACTACAAGCAGCTCAGCGACGCCGAACTGCGCGAGCGCGAGGAGTTCGTCATCGAGGGCTGCTACCTGATGCGCGACCGGCTGCGCGGCATCGAGGTCCTGGAGAACTTCGGCATCCCCAAGGCGGACGCGGAGAAGTACACGGAGCAGTCCGAATTCCTGGCCATGTTCCGGCAGTTGCTGTTCTCGCGGATCGTCCCGTGCGTCAAGGACATCGGCCTGTGGGGCAAGCGCCTGCAACAGGCCTACGTCGACATGGGCGTCTTCGACATGGGCAACTCCAACCTCGACCTGCTCATGGCCCAGGACGAGGAGATCGCCGAACAACTCGACGCGCAACGCTTCGCGACGGAGGAACAGGAGCGGGTGGCGGAGGTCGCGGAGGCCGTCGAGGCGGGCAAATCAGTCTGAGCCCAGCACCGCCTCCATCACCGACTTGGCGATGGGCGCGGCACTGCCCCCACCACTGATGTCGTCACGATTCGCGGAGGCGTCCTCCACGACCACCGCGACCGCGACCCCCGGCGCAGACGCGTCCTTGTCCTTGGCGTAGGAGATGAACCAGGCATACGGAGTGCCCTTGTTGTTCTCGCCGTGCTGCGCGGTGCCGGTCTTGCCACCGACGGTGGCGCCGGAGATCCGCGCCCCGGTGCCCGTTCCCTCGGAGACGACGTCCTCCATCATCGTCTGCAGCTGCGTCGCCGTGTACGGGGACATGACCTGCTTGTAGGTGTCGCTGCCGGTCTCCGAGACCGTGTCGCCGTCGTTCGTCGTGGTCTTGTCGACGAGGTGCGGCTGCATCAGGGTGCCGCCGTTGGCGACGGCCGAGGACACCATCGCCATCTGCAGCGGCGTCGCGGCGGTGTCGTACTGGCCGATGGAGGAGAGCGCCAGCTGCGCGTCGTTCATGTCCGTGTCGAAGTTGGACGTGGCGGCCGACATCGGGACCTTGATCCCGCTGTCGTTGAAGCCGAAGTTCTCCGACATCTTCACCATGTCCGAGAGCCCCGTCTGCACCCCGAGGTTGGCGAACACGGTGTTGCAGGAGACCCGCAGCGCGTACTCCAGCGTCGCGTCCGTGCAGGCGTCCGAGGCGGACTCGTTCGTCAGCTGTGTCGTCGTGCCCGGCAGGGTGTACGGGGACGGGGTGTCGGTCGAGGAGTCGATGCCGCTCACCACGCTGTTCTCCAGGATCGCGGCCGCCGTGACCACCTTGAACGTGGAGCCCGGCGGATACGTCTGGCGCAGCGCCCGGTTGAGCATCGGCTGGTCCTCGGACTTGTTCAGCGCGGCCCACGCGTCGGTCGAGGAGGAGTCGGTGCCGGCGATCCTCCCGGGGTCGTACGACGGGGTGGAGACCAGCGCCAGGATCTTTCCGGTCGACGGGTCGATCGCCGCGACCGCGCCCTTCTTGCCGCCGAGCCCGGAGTACGCGGCCTGCTGCGCGCGGGCGTTGATGGTGGTCTTCACATTGCCGCCGGGCTCCTGGGCGCGGGAGATCTCGTTCCAGAACGGGACGGGGGACAGCATCGGGTCGGTGCCGGAGAGGACGTCGTCCTCGGCGCTCTCGACGAACGTCGTGCCGTACGTCTGCGAGGCGTAGCCGGTGACGGGGGCGTACAGCGGGCCGTTCTTGTACGTCCGCTCGTAGCGCAGCGACTCCCCGGTGTCCTTCGAGCCGGTGACCGACTTCCCCTGGACGAGGATGTCGCCGCGCGGCTGCCCGTATCGCTCGATCGTGGAGCGGCGGTTGGCCGAGTTGTCGTCGAGCTTGTCGGCCTGGAAGAACTGGATACGGGCCGCGTTGATGAGCAGCGCGATCAGCAGGATCAGGCAGAACACCGAGGCCCGGCGGATGTACTTGGTCACTTGGCGCCCTCCACGGGGTCCGGGGCGGTCCCGGGGGACTCGGGCAGCAGCTGGCTCCGGGCCCGGTCGCTGACCCGGATGATGATCGCGACGATGATCCAGTTGGTGACGAGGGACGAGCCGCCCTGCGCGAGGAACGGCATCGCCATGCCGGTGAGCGGAATGAGCCCCATCACGCCGCCCGCGATGACGAAGACCTGCAGCGCGACGATCGAGGCGAGCCCGATGGAGAGCAGCCGGCCGAACGGATCGCGCAGCGCGAGGCCTGCCCGGTAGCCCCGCTCCACGAGCAGCGCGTACAGCAGGAAGATCGCGGTGAGCCCGGCGAGCCCCAGCTCCTCGCCCGCCGTCGCCAGGATGAAGTCGGACTTCGCGGCGAAGCCGATCAGGTTCGAGTGGCCGAGGCCGAGCCCGGTGCCGAGCATGCCGCCCGCCGCGAACGCGAACAGCGACTGCGCGAGCTGGCTGGCGCCCTGACCCGCGTCGATGGAGGCGAAGGGGTGCAGCCAGTCCTCGACGCGGCTGTGCACATGCGGCTCGAAGGAGGCGACGATGACCGCGCCCACGGCCGCGAGCACGAGCCCGATGCCGATCCAGCTGCCGCGGCCCGTCGCCACGTACAGCATGATCACGAACAGGCCGAAGAAGAGCAGCGAGGTGCCGAGGTCGGTCTCCAGGACGAGCACGCCGACGGTCATCAGCCAGATCACCAGGATCGGCGCGAACACCCGCATCGTCGGCAGCTGGAACCGCCAGATCCGCTTGCCGGTGTACGCCAGGGCGTGCCGGTTGGCCGCGAGATAGCTGGCGAAGAAGATCGCGAGCAGGATCTTGGCGAACTCGCCCGGCTGGATGGAGAAGCTGCCGATCTGGATCCAGATCCGGGCGCCGTTGATCGGCGGGAAGAAGATCGGCAGGATCATCAGCACCAGGGCCGTGACCACGCAGATGTACGCGTATCTCTGCAGTACCCGGTGGTCGCGCAGGAACAGCACGGTGAGGATGAACAGGGCCACACCGAGCGTGGACCAGATCAACTGGGTGGGCGCCGCCTGGTCGCTCGGGGTCTCCAGGTCGAGCCGCCAGATCAGCACCAGGCCGAGGCCGTTGAGCAGCACGGCGATCGGCAGCACCAGCGGATCGGCGTACGGGGCGCGGAAGCGGACCACGAGGTGCGCGACGAGCGCGAGCGCGCCGAGCCCGGCCCCGTATCCGGCGGCCCCGCCCGGGACCCGGCTGTCCTTGGCGAGCCCGACGTCGATGTATCCGTAGACGCTGAGCAGCACGGCGATGACGAGCAGGGCCAGCTCTGTCCCCCGGCGCCGGGGGACGCGCACAGCGGGTACCGAGGAGGAGGCGCTGGTTCCCGATGTACCCGATGATCCGGTCATACCGGGAACGTAGCAAGCAAGTACCCGATATCAGGTCATGTCAGCACCAGCGCGGCACGGCGCCGATGTTCTGGATGTACTTCGCCGAACCCCACGCCCAGGTGCCGTCGGTGAGCAGATACCAGTACGCGTTCCCGCCGACACTGTCGCCCGAGGTCTTGCAGAAGATCCGGACGATCGCGTGGTACGGCTCGGAGCGGACGACCTTGGCACCGCGGGCCGGGGCGTCGCGCAGCAGCAGCCCGGACTTCGCGGTGACGCGACCCTTGTAGACCGGCGGCGAGTCGTCGGCACCGGGGGCGCCGGCGCTCTGGGCGACGGCGGGGACGGCCGCGGTCGCGACGAGGGTGGCGACAGCGGCGATGCCCATACCGAGGCGGGTGGTGAGGGACATGCGAGTCCTCCTGGGGCGGGGGTGAGGAGCGAGAAGGGCGCCTTGAATGCCCGGTTTCACACTAAAAGCGGTACGCGGGGTGCGCAAAAGGTCACTCTCCGCTACGGAATCTCCGGCTCGGTCCCCTCGTACGGCAGCGTCAGCGTCGCCACCGCGCCACCGTCCGGCGCGTTCCCGAACTCCAGGCGTGCGCCCAGGACTTCGGCCTGACCGAGCGCGATGGTCAGGCCGAGCCCGTGCCCACGGGCACCGCCCTCGGTGCGGAAGCGCTGCGGCCCGTGCTCCACGAGATAGCCGGGGTAGCCCGCGCCGTGGTCGCGCACCGTGATCACCGGCCCTGCCACGGTCAGGGTGACGGGCGCGGCGCCGTGCAGGTGCGCGTTCGCCACGAGGTTGCCGAGGACCCGCTCCAGGCGGCGACGGTCCGTCAGCACGCAGACGTCCCGCACGAGATCGACCTCGGTGTCCGTGCCGGACGCCCGCACCACGCGCTCGACCACCGGGCCGAGCCGGTTCTCGTCCAGGTCGAGCCGCTCGCTGCGCGCGTCGAGCCGCGAGATCTCCAGCAGGTCCTCGGTGAGCGTGCGCAGCGCGGCGACCCGGTCCCGCACCAGCTCCGTGGGCCGCCCCGGCGGCAGCAGCTCGGCGGCGGCGTGCAGCCCGGTCAGCGGCGTGCGCAGCTCGTGCGCGACATCGGCGGTGAACCGCTGCTCGGTCAGGATCCGGGCCTGCAAGGAGGCGGCCATGCTGTCGAGCGCGCCCGCGACATCGGCCACCTCGTCCTGGCGCCGCCCCGGATCCTTCGTCCGGCGGTCGTCGACGCGCGCGTCCATGTCTCCCGCGCTGATCCTGCGCGCCACCCGCGCCGTCGCGTGCAGACGTCGCGTCACACGGGTCACCGCGAACGCGCCGACCAGCAGCGTCGCCCCGATCGCGAGCGCGGACGACGTGAGGATCGCCCCGTCGAGCCCGTCGATGGTGCGCCTGCCCTGCGTGAAGTCGACCCGCACCGCGAGGGCCCGCCCGCCGTTCCGGTCGGCGGCCGCCGGGCCCGCCGCCCACATCGTCGGCCGCTCCCGGCGCGCCGTGATCATCGTGCCGCGCTCCCCGCGCACGGCGAGGGCGCGCAACTCGGCGGGCAGGCCCGGCGGATCGAGGCCCGCGCCAGGCGCGAGCCTGCCCCCGGCCTCGTACCGCTTGGTGGTGGACTTCAGGAGGGTGAGCGCGCGTTCGCGGGCCTGGCCCGTCGTCTGATCGGTGACCGAGACGTGCACCAGGACGCCGAGCAGCGCGGCGAGCGCACAGCACATCACGGTGATGAACACGGTCGCCTTCCACGTCAGGGACGCGGACCAGGCGGGCAGCCGCAGCGCGCGCGGACTCATGAGCGGCTCGGTGACGGCGCGTCAGGAGTGTGCGAGGAACCGGTGCGCAGGATCTCGTCGCGGGTCGGCAGCATCGCCTTCTGGTGGCCGTCGTACGACCAGGACGTGCGGTACTCGTACCCGGACAGGTCGGCGGCGGCGCGCACCACGATGTTCCGGCCCGCCAGATGCACCTTGAGGACGGCGTCCTTGTCGTCCATGATCTGGGTCAGCTTCCCGCCGCTGTACGTGTACGTCTGCAGGTACGCCTGGCGGTGCGGGGCGCGGACGGCGACGAGCAGATCGTCCCGGCCGTCGCCGGTCAGATCCCGGTAGTACCCGCCGAGCACGGGGCAGTCCTTGGACGCCGGGCAGTCCGCGACGTCGGCGGCGATGTCCTTGTAGTCGTCGGGCGCGGCGGCCACGCGGGCCCGCACGATCGTCACCGGGTCGACGTCGCGCAGCTTCCCGCCGGGTACCTCGACGCCCTTGACCACGGCCGTCTCCTCGGCGCCGTAGTCGTCGGCGGCGCGGGTCGCGGGCGGCAGCGTGGGCCACAGCCGCTCCGGGCCGACGGCCGTCGGGGTCGGGCCCGCGCTCTCCAGACCGCCCTGGTCCCCGCAGCCGGCGCACGCGCAGAGCAGCGCGGCGGTGGGCACGGCGAGAACCGATCGGCCGAGGCGCCCGGGCCCTTTCTTCACTGCACTCCTGCCTGCCGGGTTGAACGGGTGGCGATGGTCATCATGCCGGGCCTGCGGGCTTCTTGCCCTGCGGCATGGCTTGCTGCTCCCATGGTCGTGGGGTGATGGGGCATGAGCGGACTGCGCGTCATACCGACCTGGCGGCACGGCCAGGAGTGGCTCTACGTGTGCGGGGACGACGGCACGAGCGTCGCCTGGTACGACCGGGACGCGGGCCGGGTGAACCTGCTCAGCGAGACCCGGCGGGCGGATGTGCTCGACGTGCTCAGGCCGTTCGTCGTCGGCCAGGTCGCCGTCGGCCCGCCCCCGGCGCCGACCCCCGCCGAACTGGCCGGGCTCACCCTCCACCCCGACGACGACCTCGCGCCGAACCGGCCGGGCGAGGCCCTCGTCATCTCCCTGGACCGCGACCCCGGCCCGCAGCGCCGGCTGCGCACCGACCCGCGGCGCAGGGCGCTCGCCGCGCAGGAACGGGTGGGCGAGGTCCTCGACGAACTGGAGGCGGTGGGCTGGCGGGTGCTGCACTCGGTGCCGCTGCCCGGCGGATCCCACATCCACCACCTGCTGATCGGCCCCGGCGGCCTGTTCGCGCTGCACGTACTGCCGGTGCGCAGGCAACGGGTGCGGGTCGGCGACCCCTGGGTGACGGTGGGCCGCGGGGAGCCGCAGCCACTGCTGCGCCGGGTGCGGGCCGACGCGTCCCGGGCCTCCTTCGCCCTCACCGCGGAGGTCCGCGCGGGCCTCGTCCTGGTGGAACCGACGACGGTGGAGGTGCCGACGCCACCACGCGACATCCGCCTCTTCACCGACACGGACCTCTCCACCCTCACCCGCACCGGCGGCCTCCTCAAACCGGCGGACGTGGAGGCGCTCCACATGATGGCGCGAGACAGGGGAACGTGGACGCGCGTGTGACCATTCCAAGCCCGGTTCGGCAAATTCAGCCCCGCCGGCGCTTGAGGCGCGGGGCCCGGGGCAGAGCCCCGCAACCGCAACGCCATCCGCGTCAAGGAAGCTCCCCCGCCCGCCCCACATCGAGCAACCCCGCGAGCAAATCCCCATCCCGCTCCAGCCGCGCGACAACGTCCCCCGCCACAAAAACCAGATCCCCCGCAGAACCACACCCCTCCACCTCCCCCCACGTCACCGGCGCCGAAACCGTCGGAGACACCCGCGCCCGGACCGTGTACGCCGCCGCCGTCGTCTTCGCGGCCGAGTTCTGACTGTGGTCGACGAACACCTTCCCGCCCCGCAGGTTCCGCGCCATCCGATGCACCACAAGCCCCGGCAGCGCCGCCTCCGCCTCCCGCGCGAGCCCCTTCGCGTACGCGCTGACCCGCTCGGACGCCGTGGGCACCACCGGTACGAGCAGATGCAGCCCCTTGGACCCGGACGTCTTCGCGTACGCGTCCAGCCCGTCCCGCGCCAACCGCTCCCGCAGCCACCCGGCCACCTCGCAGCACTGCACGATGTCGGCCGGGGCACCGGGGTCCAGGTCGAAGACCAGCCGGTCGGCCCGGCCCGGCGCGTCCGCCCGCCACTGCGGTGTGTGGAACTCGGTGACCAGGTTCGCCGCCCACATCAGCGTCGGCAGGTCCTGTACGAGGATCTGCCGCGAGACCCCGTCCGAGCGCGGCACCTCGGCCGTCTTCACCCAGGAGGGTGTCCCCGGTGGCACGTTCTTGGCGAAGAACCGCTGGCCCCCGGGCCCGTCGGGGAAGCGCAGGAAGGAGACCGGGCGGCCCCGCAGGTGCGGGAGCAGGGCCTCCGCGGCCGTCGCGTAGTAGTGCAGCAGCTCGCCCTTGGTGAACCCGGAGTCCGGATACAGAACCTTCTCCAGATTGCTGAGCGTGAGCCGCCGCCCCTCCACTTCTGTGTTCGGCGCCATACGGTAATACTCTGGCAACCCAGCCCGTTATGTCCTCTATGTCGCGCATCGGCGCGAACCGGGAGGTCCACCGTGCGCTCCATATGGAACGGCGCCATCTCCTTCGGCCTGGTCAGCATCCCGATCAAGCTGGTCAACGCCACCGAGAACCACTCGATCTCCTTCCGCCAGATCCACCTGGAGGACGGCGGCCGCATCCGCTATCACAAGGTGTGCGAGCTGGAGGACAAGGAAGTCGCGAACGACGAGATCGGCAAGGGGTACGAGGACGCCGACGGCTCGATCATCCCGATCACCGAGGACGATCTCGCCCAGCTCCCGATCCCCACGGCCAGGACCATCGAGATCGTCTCCTTCGTGCCGGCCGAGCGGATCGACCCGCTCCAGATGGGCACGGCGTACTACCTCCAGGCCAACGGCGTCCCGGCCGCCAAGCCGTACACGCTCCTGCGCGAGGCGCTCAAGCGCAGCAACAAGGTGGCCATCGCCAAGTTCGCGCTGCGTGGCCGGGAACGGCTCGGGATGCTGCGGGTCGTCGACGACGTCATCGCGATGCACGGACTGCTCTGGCCGGACGAGATCCGGGCCCCCGAGGAGGCCGCCCCCGACTCCCACGTCACGGTCCGCGACGCCGAACTCGATCTGGCGGACGCCCTGATGGACACGCTCGGCGAGGTCGACATGGACTCGCTGCACGACGACTACCGGGACGCCGTGGAGGAGATGATCGAGGCGAAGGCCTCCGGCACCGAACCGGCCGAGACCCCCAAGAAGTCGGACGGCGGAGGCGGCAAGGTCATCGACCTCATGTCGGCGCTGGAGAGCAGCGTACGGGCGGCCAAGAAGGCGCGTGACGAGGGCGAGGACGTGGCCGAGGTGACGGAGCTGTCGTCCCGCTCCCGTACGAAGAAGACCGCCGCCAAGAAGGCACCCGCGAAGAAGAAGACCACGGCCAAGAAGACCACGGCCAAGAAGACGACGGCGGCGAAGAAGAGCACCTCGGCAAAGAAGAAGCCGACGCCCAAGAAGAAGACGTCGGCCTGAGCTTTCAAGCCCCGCTTTGGGACGAGAGCCAGCGGGGCCCGGGGCAGAGCCCCGAGACCGCAACCCCGTCGCCGGATGAACAGAAAGCGGCTACCGCCCCCTGGCCACCTTCGCGGCGTCCCGTTTGAACGCCCACTCCATCTTCGGCTCCATCACGAACCGGAACATCCGCTGGACCGGTGGTGTGCACAGCACGGTGATGAGGCTTCCCGCGAGCAGTGTCACCACGACCTGGCCCCACGGTGTGTGCACCCAGTCCACGTCGTACCAGTCCCCGAAGCGGGAGCCCTTGGCGACGAAGCCGTGCAGCAGGTAGCCGTACAGGGTGCCCGCGCCGAGCGCCGTGAACCACATCTTGCGGCCCGGCACCCATGCGAAGAAGCACGCCGTGAGAATCACCGAACAGCCGAACATGGCCAGGGTCATGACGATTCCGGTCCAGCCGGGCGCGCCCAACTCCTGGGCGCTGTCGCGGTGGTACGTCCACGCCGCGGTCATCCGCGGCGCCGCCCAGTACGCGAACAGCAGCGCGGCCCCGAACACCGGCACCGCGATGATCCGCGCCTCCTTGCGGCGCACCAGCTGGAAGTGCTCCGGCTTCAGGCACAGGCCGAGGACGAAGAACGGCAGGAACTGCAGCAGGCGCTGCATGTCCAGGTCGTCGCCGATGCTGGGGGAGACGGAGGCGAGCGCCGCGACGGCGAGCGCCACCGGCAGCGGCCAGCGGATCGTCTTCCAGATCGGCGTGCTCAGCCGCCATACGAACAGCGACACCAGGAACCAGGTCAGGTACCAGGGGTCGAGCAGGCTGAAGTCGTATCCGGGATCGTCACCCGCGTACCGCTTGAAGAGGGTGTAGACGACCTCGAACACCACGTACGGCACGGCCACACCCGTGATCAGCCGCTTCAGCCGAGCAGGGCTCGCGTCGAACGACCGCGAGAAGTAGCCGGAGATCACGATGAACGCCGGCATGTGGAACGTGTACACGATGATGTAGAGGGCGGAGGCCGCCCGACTCCCGTCGCGCAGCGGCTCCCAGGAGTGCCCCATCGCGACCAGGACGATCGCCAGGTACTTGGCGTTGTCGTAGAACGCGTCCCGGGCCTTGCCGGTCTTCTGTGTCGCCGCGGCGGCCGGTGTGGCCGCCTGTCTCCTGGATGGAGTGCTCGCGGACGGTGCGACGGCGTCCTGCTGATCGGGCAGTGGGACCCGATGAGCCGCGAGCTGTACCGGTTCGCTCACGATCCCTCCCGTTGGGAACCCCGGCTACCGGATACGCATCTTCCTGGATTCGTGAGGTTCAAGTGGCTGCGAGACATCGACCGAACCGTAGTCATGCGGTGGGGCACGAGTAAACCTGGATCAGGCCCGCGTGGCGGCTCTCACAGTCCTGATCAGGAATGACAAACACTCAAACGGGTTCCCCACCGGTCGCCGTAGCGAGAAGTCGACAACGGCCGAAAGTGCGCGTCAGTTGAGCCCTGCCTCCGCGACCCGCCGGAGCAGCCCGTGCAGCGTCTCGCATTCGTCCGCGTCCAGCGGTGCGAGCAGCTCGCTCGTCACGCGCAGCCCCGCCTCGTCCGTGCCGCGCAGGAAGTCCCGACCGTCGTCCGTGAGCACCACGATCCGGCTGCGCCGGTCGCCGGGGGACGGCCGCCGCTCGACGAACGAGGCCTTCTCCAGGTCGTCGACCAGGCCCACGATCGCGCTCGGGTCGTAGCCGAGCTGCGCGCTCAACTCCCTTTGGGGCGCGCCCTCGATCGTGGCCAGGAAGCGCAGCACCGCGTAGTGGCGCAGGCGCAGTCCCGACTCCTGGAGCGAGGCGTTGAACAGCTGCCCCGAGCGCAGGCCGAGCCGGTACAGCAGATAGCCCGTGTCGGCGTGCAGCCCGCGCATCCATGGCTCGTGCGCGTCGATCGGGGCGGGGGTCATGGGGTCTCCCTGGGGGTGGGCCTGCGGTGTGCCGCGACAGTCTCTCGCACCTGTGGGGTGACGACAACTATTGACGTCACCAATTATTGCTCTTAGCTTCCTTCTTGCCCCACGTATCGCAGGCAGGAAGGGATCCACACGTGTCCATCGATCTCACCGGAAAGGCGGCCGTCGTCACCGGCGGCGGCCGTGGCCTCGGCCTCTCCTACGCCCATGCCCTCGCCGCCCACGGCGCGTCGGTCGTCGTCAACGACGTCGACGAGGCCGTCGCCGAAGCGGCCGTGAAGTCCATCCGGGAGGCGGGCGGCACGGCCGTCGCCGAGGTGGTCCCGGTCGGTACGGCCGAGGCCGCGGACCGCCTGGTGGCGCGGGCGGTGAGCGAGTTCGGCCGCCTCGACGTCCTGGTCACCAACGCCGGCATCCTGCGCGACAAGGTCCTGTGGAAGATGACCGACGACGACTTCGACGCTGTGGTCACCACCCACCTGAAGGGCACCTTCACCTGTGCCCGCGCCGCCGCGGTCCGCATGCGCGAGCAGGGCGAGGGAGGCACGCTCGTCCTCGTCGGCTCGCCCGCGGGCCAACGGGGCAATTTCGGCCAGACGAACTACGCCGCCGCGAAGGCCGGCATCGTCTCCATGGCCCGCACGTGGTCGATGGAGCTGGCCCGCGCGAACATCACGGTCAACGCGATCGTCCCGGTCGCCGCGACGGCCATGACGGAGACGATCCCGGCCTTCGCCCCGTACGTGGAGGCCCTGCGCGGCGGCGAACCGCTCCCGTCCTTCCTGCGCAAGGGCGAGGGCTTCGGCACCCCTGAGGACTGCGCGGCCCTCGTTCCCTTCCTCGCCTCCGAAGCGGCCCGCTCCGTGACGGGCCAGGCGATCGGCATCGGCGGCGACCGGCTCACGCTCTGGTCGCACCCGCAGGAGATCAAGTCGGCCTACGCGGACGGGGGCTGGACCCCGGACACGCTCGCGGAGGCGTGGCCGACGTCGGTCGGCGCCGAGCTCCAGACGGTGGGCATCCCGGCACCGAAGCTCCCGGAGGCGTGATGAACATCGACGAGCTGACGGCCATCGACGTCCACACCCACGCCGAGGTCTCCTCCAAGGGAAAGTCCTCCCTCGACGACGAACTCCACGCGGCCTCGTCCTCGTACTTCAAGATCGAGGGCAACCGGAAGCCGACCCTCGAGGAGACGGCCGCGTACTACCGCGAGCGGAACATGGCCGCCGTGATCTTCACGGTCGACGCCGAGTCCGCGACCGGCACGGAACCCGTCCCGAACGAGGAGGTGGCGGAGGCGGCGGCCGCCCACCCCGACGTCCTGATCCCCTTCGCCTCGATCGACCCGTTCCGGGGCAGGGCGGGGGTGAAGCAGGCCCGCCGCCTGGTGGAGGAGTACGGGGTGAAGGGCTTCAAATTCCACCCCTCCATCCAGGCCTTCTTCCCGAACGACCGCTCCGTGGCCTACGAGCTCTACGAGCTGATCGAGGAGACGGGCACGATCGCCCTCTTCCACACCGGCCAGACGGGCATCGGCGCGGGCGTGCCGGGCGGCGGCGGCATCCGTCTGAAGTACTCGAACCCCCTGCACGTGGACGACGTGGCGGCCGACTTCCCCCACCTCAAAATCATCCTGGCGCACCCCTCGTTCCCCTGGCAGGACGAGGCCCTGGCCGTGGCGACCCACAAGCCGGGGGTGCACATCGACCTCTCCGGCTGGTCCCCGAAGTACTTCCCGCCCCAGCTGATCCAGTACGCGAACACGCTCCTCAAGGACAAGGTCCTCTTCGGCTCGGACTACCCGGTCCTGACCCCGGACCGCTGGCTGGCGGACTTCGCGAAGCTGGACATCAAGGAAGCGGTCCGCCCCAAGATCCTCAAGGAGAACGCGGCCCGCCTGCTCGGTCTCACCAAGCCCTGAAGGGGATCGGTATGCGCAACGAGGGACTGGGTTCGTGGCCCGCCCGCCGGGCCCGCAAGACCCCGCACCGCACCGCCCTGATCCACCACGGCACCACCTATACGTACGCCGACCTGCACGACCGTACGACCCGCCTGGCGCACGTCCTGCGCGCACAGGGCGTACGCCGCGGCGACCGCGTCGCGTACCTCGGCCCGAACCACCCCTCGTACCTGGAGACGCTGTTCGCGGCGGGCACCCTGGGGGCGGTCTTCGTCCCGCTCAACACGCGCCTGTCGACGGCCGAACTCGCCTACCAGATAAGGGACTCAGGAGCGAAGACCCTCCTGCACACCGGCGGCGGGGACCAGGCGAAGGAGCTGTCCGTCCCCGTGACGATCGAGGCCGAGGGGGGACGCTACGAGGAACTGCTCGCGACCGCCCCCGCGGACCCGGTCGACGAGGCGGTCGGCGGCGACGACCTCTGCCTCATCATGTACACCTCGGGCACGACGGGCCGCCCCAAGGGCGCCATGCTCACCCACGCCAACCTGACCTGGAACGCGATCAACGTCCTCGTCGACCACGACCTGATCGCGGACGAGGTCGCCCTCGTCTCGGCGCCCCTGTTCCACACGGCGGGCCTGAACATGCTGACGCTGCCGGTGCTGCTCAAGGGCGGCACGTGCGTCCTGGTCGGCGCCTTCGACCCCGAGGCCACGTTCGACCTGGTGCGGCGGCACGGGATCACGTTCATGTTCGGCGTCCCGACAATGTTCGACCTGTTGACCCGGCAGCCCGCCTGGCCGACCGCCGACCTGTCCTCGCTGCGCATCCTGACCTGCGGCGGCGCCCCGGTGCCGCCCCCGCTGATCGCGGCCTACCAGGAGCGCGGCCTCACCTTCCTCCAGGGCTACGGCATGACGGAGGCGGCCCCCGGCACCCTCTTCCTCGACGCCGAACACGCGGTGTCCAAGGCGGGCTCGGCAGGCGTGCCGCACTTCTTCAGCGACGTACAGGTGGTGGGCCCGGACCTGACCCCGGTGGATACAGGCGAGACGGGCGAGGTGGTGGTCCGCGGACCGCACGTGATGCCGGGCTACTGGGGCCTGCCGGCGGAGACCGAGGCCGCCTTCTCCGACGGCTGGTTCCGCACCGGAGACGCGGCACGCGTGGACGCCGACGGCTACGTCACCATCGTCGACCGCTTCAAGGACATGATCATCTCCGGCGGCGAGAACATCTACCCCGCGGAGATCGAGGCCGCCCTGCTCGCCCACCCCGACGTGGCGGAGTGCGCGGTGATCGGCGTCCCGGACGAGAAGTGGGGCGAGGTCCCCCGCGCCATAGTCGTCCCGCGCACGGGCGCCGCCCCACCCCCCGAATCCCTCCTGGCCTCCCTCTCCGGCCAGTTGGCGAAGTACAAGATCCCCAAATCCCTGATCCTGGCCCCCGAACTCCCGCGGACGGCATCCGGAAAGCTCATCAAGTCCCGCCTCCGTGCGACGTACGGCACCGCCCCCACCCTCGACGAACAGGACAGCAGCCAGCGATGACAACCCTCACGGTGAACGGCCTGGCCGAACTCACGAAGCTCTCCGGAACCGACCTCGGCACCAGCGACTGGCTGGAGATCACCCAGGACCGCATCAACACGTTCGCCGACGCGACCGGCGACCACCAGTGGATCCACGTGGACCCCGAACGCGCCGCCGCCGGCCCCTTCGGCGCCCCGATCGCCCACGGCTATCTGACGCTCTCCCTCTTCATCCCCCTCTTCACCGATCTCCTGGACGTCCAGGGCGTCACCACAAAGGTCAACTACGGCCTCAACAAGGTCCGCTTCCCCTCCCCGGTCAAGGCGGGCTCCCGCATCCGCCTGGCGGCGAGGGTGGCATCGGTGGAAGAGGTGCCGGGCGGCGGAGCCCAGATCACCATCGACGGAACAATAGAAATAGAAGGCGCCCCGAAGCCGGCGGCAGTCCTCCAGAGCGTCTCCCGCTTCTACGCCTGACCCGGCCCGACCCGCGTCCGCCCGCAAACGCAACAAGACCCCGCCGACAGCGTTTCCGCTGTTGACGGGGTCTGTCAGGCACCTTGTACAAGGTGCCCCCGGCAGGATTCGAACCTGCGCACCCGGCTCCGGAGGCCGATGCTCTATCCCCTGAGCTACGGGGGCGTGCGCCGCATTGTGCTTCGCGACGGGTAGAACACTACCAGCTCCTTTGTGGTCCTCAGGAACGGGTTATCGCGCGGGGGACGGCCGGGTTCGGGTCGCCTGTACGGGGCGGAAGTGGGGAAAACCCGGACGCGGTGGCCGGTGTCGACCTACTCTCGAGTTGTGCCAGGCGCGTCCGGCCGAGTCCTTGTCGTGGACGACAACAAGGTCATTCGGCAGCTGATCAGGGTCAATCTCGAGCTGGAGGGCTTCGAGGTCGTGACCGCGGCCGATGGTGCCGAATGTCTGGATGTGATCGATCAGGTGCGGCCCGATGTCGTCACGCTGGACATCGTGATGCCCCGGCTCGACGGACTGCGCACCGCCGCCCGGCTCCGGGCGGACGCCCGTACGCGTTCGCTGCCCATCCTCGTCGTCAGCGCCTGCACCCAGTACGAGGTCGAGAGCGGGCTCGACGTCGGCGTGGACGCGTTCCTCGCCAAGCCCTTCGAACCCAGTGAACTGGTGCGTGTCGTACGGCAGTTGAGCGAGCAGGGGCGCGCGGGGGCAGGCCCCGCCGGTGCCTCCAGGGCGGGCGCCGGGCGTACCGTGAGTGCCGCTGATGACGCCGAGCAGGCCTCCCAGCAGGCCTCCCGCACCGCCGACGCCTGAGCGGCCCGGCGGCTCCCCGCCGTCCCGGTTCCCCGTCCGTATCCCGGGCCTTCCGGGAAACCGGGTCGCATACCCACCCCCCTCCTCCCATACGCTTGTCCCGTGACCCCCGCCGAGCTCTCCCGCACCGTCCTGCGCGCCGTCCGCCGCGCGGTCGACGACGGTGAGCTCGACGCTGCCGTGTGCGCGGCCGGCGAGGAGCGGATCGTCGTCGAGCGGTCGCGGGCCGGTGGGCAGGGGGACTACGCCACCAACGTCGCGCTGCAGCTCGCCCGCCCCGCAGGACGGCCCCCGCGTCAGGTCGCCGAGATCCTGTCCCGGCGGCTGGGGGACTGTCCCGGTGTCGCCGAGGTCGCCGTCACCGGACCCGGGTTCCTCAACTTCAGGATGGCGGAGTCCGCGTCCGGCACGCTCGTCACGGAGATCCTGCGCGCCGGGGACCGGTACGGGTTCGCCGAAGCCGACGCTCCCACCGGTCAGGTCGTTCAGCTGCACGCCCCGCACGAGGTCCGCGCCCTCGTCGTCATGGACTCCGTCGCCCGCCTTCTGCGCGCTCAAGGTGTCCTCGTAGGGACCAGTTGCGTCGAATGCCCCCGCCCGGAGTGGGCCGACGTCCTCGGCGTGCGGGTCGACGAGATCGGCGGGCCGGAGGCCGACGCGGACATCCGCCCCGTGCCCGCCCCCGCCGACCCCCTGCCACTCGGCCGCGACGCCGCCCGCTGGGCCCTGCTCCACCCCGCGGGCCACGACCGGCCCCGGATCGGCGACGCGTACGAGGAGCACCTCGCCCAGCGTGAGACCAATCCGCTCTTCCGCGTCCGGTACGCCCACGCCCGCACCCGCGCCCTGACCCGCAGCGCCGCGGACCTCGGCTTCACCGCCGCCCCCGGCGAGGTGGCCGGAGAGGAAGACCTCGTCGCCGCCCTCGGCGACCATCCCCGCATACTGCGCGCCGCGGCCCAGCAGCACGCTCCCGACCGGCTCGCCCGGCACCTCGTCGGCGTCGCCGACAGCTTCATGGCCTCGCTCCACCCGGCCGTACTGCCCCAAGGCGAGGAGAAACCCTCGGCCGCCCACCGTGCCCGGCTCGCGCTCGCCGAAGCTGTCGGGACGGTGCTCGCAGGCGGCCTGACCCTGCTCGGCATCGACGCACCCGAACATCTGTGACACAGAAGTAGACGAAGAGAGCCATCGCAGCCATGAGCCGTTCCGCACACCCCGCCGGCCCCCGTCACGCCGACGTCCTGCCCGAGGGCCACTACACCGCCCCCGCCGACGACCTCAACGCCCTCGACCCGAAGGTGTGGGCGCAGACCGTGGCCCGCGCCGGCGACGGCGGCGTCAGCGTCGGCGGGATCGAAGTCGCCCGGCTCGCCGAGGAGTTCGGCACTCCGGCGTACTTCCTCGACGAGGAGGACTTCCGCGCCCGGTGCGCCGCCTGGCGCGACGCCTTCGGCCCTGACGCCGATGTCTTCTACGCCGGCAAGGCCTTCCTGTCGCGTGCTGTCGTGCGGTGGCTGGACGAGGAGGGGCTGAACCTGGATGTGTGCTCCGGGGGCGAGCTCGCCACGGCGCTCTCCGCGGGCATGCCCGCCGAGCGCATCGCCTTCCACGGCAACAACAAGACCGAGGAAGAGATCAGCCGCGCGGTCCAGGTGGGCGTCGGTCGCATCGTGCTCGACTCCTTCCAGGAGATCGCGCGCGTCGCCCACATCGCCGAGGGACTCGGCAAGCGGCAGCGCGTGCAGATCCGCGTCACGGTGGGCGTCGAGGCCCACACCCACGAGTTCATCGCCACCGCGCACGAGGACCAGAAGTTCGGCATCGCCCTCGCCGACGGGCAGGCGGCGGAGGCCGTGCGGCGCGCGCTGAAGCTCGATGGCATCGAGCTCATCGGGATCCACTCGCACATCGGGTCGCAGATCTTCGACATGGCCGGCTTCGAGGTCGCCGCGCGGCGCGTCGTCGGGCTGCTCGCCGAGGTGCGTGACGAGCACGGGATCGAGCTGCCCGAGATCGACCTCGGCGGCGGGCTCGGTATCGCGTACACGAGTGATGACGACCCTCGTGAGCCGCATGAGATCGCGAAGGCGCTGAACGAGATCGTGGGCCGCGAGTGCGAGGCCGCCTCCCTGCGCACCCCCCGCATCTCCGTCGAGCCGGGGCGCGCCATCGTCGGGCCCACCGCCTTCACGCTCTACACCGTCGGCACCGTCAAGCCGCTCGAAGGACTGCGGACCTACGTCTCCGTCGACGGGGGTATGTCCGACAACATTCGCACCGCCCTCTACGACGCCGAGTACACCGTCGCCCTCGTCTCCCGCCGCTCCGACGCCGCGCCGATGCTCGTCCGCGTCGTCGGCAAGCACTGTGAGAGTGGCGACATCGTCGTGAAGGACGCGTTCCTGCCTGCCGATGTCGCGGCCGGTGATCTGATCGCCGTGCCGGCCACCGGCGCGTACTGCCGCTCCATGGCCAGCAACTACAACCACGCGCTTCGCCCGCCCGTCGTCGCCGTGCGCGACGGCGCGGCCCGGGTGATCGTCCGGCGCGAGACGGAGGAAGATCTCCTGCGCCTCGACGTCGGATAAATGAAATCTACGTCTCACGATCCGGACCCGGGGCTGAAACCCCGGTCCGGTGGGCGAGACTGGACCCACCGTAGAAGTACCTGAGTAAGTACGTAGAAGGAAACGAGGTCGCATGATGCGTACGCGTCCGCTGAAGGTGGCGCTGCTGGGCTGTGGGGTTGTCGGCTCAGAGGTGGCGCGCATCATGACGACGCACGCCGATGACCTCGCCGCCCGGATCGGTGCCCCCGTCGAACTCGCGGGTGTGGCCGTGCGGCGGCCTTCCCGAGTGCGCGAGGGAATCGATCCCGCGCTGGTCACCACCGACGCCACCGCGCTCGTGAAACGCGGTGACATCGACGTGGTCGTCGAGGTCATCGGGGGCATCGAGCCCGCTCGCACCCTCATCACCACCGCCTTCGAGCACGGCGCCTCCGTCGTCTCCGCCAACAAGGCGCTCGTCGCCCAGGACGGCGAGGCCCTGCACGCCGCGGCCGTCGAGCACGGCGAGGACCTCTACTACGAGGCCGCGGTCGCAGGCGCGATCCCGCTGGTCAGGCCGCTGCGCGAGTCGCTCGCCGGTGACAAGGTCAACCGCGTCCTCGGCATCGTGAACGGCACGACGAACTTCATCCTCGACGCGATGGACACCACCGGCGCCGGCTACCAGGAAGCGCTCGACGAGGCCACCGCCCTCGGGTACGCCGAGGCCGACCCGACCGCCGACGTCGAGGGCTTCGACGCCGCCGCGAAGGCCGCCATCCTCGCCGGCATCGCCTTCCACACCCGCGTCCGCCTCGACGACGTGTACCGCGAGGGCATGACCGAGGTGACCGCCGCCGACTTCGCTTCCGCGAAGGAGATGGGCTGCACCATCAAGCTGCTCGCCATCTGCGAGCGGGCCGCCGACGGGCAGTCCGTCACCGCCCGCGTGCACCCGGCGATGATCCCGCTGTCCCACCCGCTGGCCTCCGTGCGCGGCGCGTACAACGCCGTGTTCGTCGAGGCCGAGGCCGCGGGCCAGCTCATGTTCTACGGGCCCGGTGCCGGCGGCTCGCCGACCGCGTCCGCCGTACTCGGCGACCTCGTCGCCGTCTGCCGCAACCGCCTCAATGGCGCGACGGGACCCGGCCAGTCCGCGTACACACAGCTGCCCGTCTCGCCGATGGGCGATGTCGTGACGCGGTACCACATCAGCCTCGACGTGGCCGACAAGCCCGGCGTTCTCGCGCAGGTGGCGACGGTCTTCGCCGAGCACGGTGTCTCCATCGACACTGTGCGCCAGTCGGGGAAGGACGGCGAGGCCTCCCTCGTCGTCGTCACCCACCGCGCGGCGGACGCGGCCCTCACCGGGACCGTGGACGCGCTGCGTCAGCTCGACACCGTGCGCGGTGTCGCCAGCATCATGCGTGTTGAAGGGGAGTAGCAGGGATGACCGGAATGACCCACCAGTGGCGCGGCATCATCGAGGAGTACCGGGACCGGCTCCCGGTGACCGACACCACGCCGGTCGTGACACTGCGCGAGGGCGGTACGCCGCTCGTGCCCGCGCGGCTGCTCTCCGAGCGCACCGGCTGTGAGGTGCACCTGAAGGTCGAGGGCGCCAACCCGACCGGTTCGTTCAAGGACCGCGGCATGACCATGGCCATCACGAAGGCCAAGGAGGAGGGCGCGCAGGCCGTCATCTGCGCCTCCACCGGCAACACCTCGGCCTCCGCCGCCGCGTACGCGGTGCGGGCTGGCATGGTCTGCGCCGTGCTCGTGCCGCAGGGCAAGATCGCGCTCGGCAAGATGGGTCAGGCGCTCGTCTACGGCTCGAAGATCCTCCAGGTCGACGGCAACTTCGACGACTGCCTGAACCTCGCCCGCAGCCTCTCCGAGAACTACCCGGTGGCGCTGGTCAACTCGGTCAACCCGTACCGCATCGAGGGCCAGAAGACCGGCTCGTTCGAGATCGTGGACGCGCTCGGCGACGCGCCGGACATCCACGTCCTCCCGGTCGGCAACGCGGGCAACATCACGGCCTACTGGAAGGGTTACAAGGAGTACGCCGCCGACAAGGTGTCCTCCCGCACCCCACGTATGTGGGGCTTCCAGGCCTCCGGCTCCGCGCCGATCGTGCGCGGCGAGGTCGTCAAGGACCCCTCGACGATTGCGACCGCGATTCGCATCGGGAATCCGGCATCGTGGCAGCACGCGCTCGCCGCGCGCGAGGAGTCCGGCGGCTTCATCGACGAGGTGACGGACCGTGAGATCCTGCGCGCCTACAAGCTGTTGGCGTCCCAGGAGGGTGTCTTCGTCGAGCCCGCCTCGGCCGCGTCCGTCGCGGGTCTGCTGAAGGCCGCCGAGCAGGGCAAGGTCGACCCCGGCCAGAAGATCGTCTGCACCGTCACGGGCAACGGCCTGAAGGACCCGGACTGGGCCGTCGCCGGCGCCCCGCAGCCCGTCACCGTCCCGGTCGACGCCGCCGCGGCCGCCGAGCGCCTCGGTCTCGCCTGAGTCGTACCGCCTCTTTAGGCGACACTGACACGGCGTCAACTGGGCGTTTCAGTACAGGGGGTGCACAGGGGGGCTTACGACACGCATCGTGCGCCTCCTGTGCGCCCTATGTCGCCACTGAACCTTCCTTCGATAGGCTGTATCGAACCCGCCCACCGCATATGCCGTGGTGCCGCCGCTGTTTTGCCTATCGCGGCCCGGGTGTCGCCCCACGCATCACAAAACATCGGAAGTCTCGGAAGTTCTCGAAAACCTCGACTGTCGTACCTCTTGTCAGTCACAGCAGCCTTCGGAAGTTCTCGAAACATCCCGCAGCTCAAGGAGAGTCATCGAGCGATGGCCGGTCCCGCATTCCGCGCCGCCGCCGTCAGGGTGCGCGTCCCCGCCACCAGCGCCAATCTCGGCCCGGGCTTCGACAGCCTCGGTCTGTCGCTGGGGCTCTACGACGACGTGGTCGTCAGGGTCGCCGACTCCGGGCTGAACATCGACATCGCCGGTGAGGGCTCCGAGACCCTGCCCCGCGACGAGTCGCACCTTCTCGTACGGTCCCTGCGCACGGCCTTCGACGCCCTCGGCGGACAGCCGCGCGGCCTTGAGATCGTCTGCGCCAACCGCATCCCGCACGGCCGTGGCCTGGGCTCTTCGTCCGCCGCGATCGTGTCCGCCGTGGTCGCCGCGCGCGCCGTGACGATAGGCGGCGGCGCCCTGCTCGACGACGCCGCGCTGCTCGAACTCGCCACCGAGATCGAGGGCCACCCCGACAATGTGGCCCCGTGCCTGCTCGGGGGCTTCACCATCGCGTGGACCGAGACCGGCGCGGGCCGGGCGATCCGTCTCGACGCGGCCAGTTCCGTCGTTCCGGTGGTCTTCGTCCCCGGAAAGCCTGTCCTCACCGAAATGGCGCGAGGACTCCTGCCGCGCACCGTCCCGCACGTGGACGCCGCGGCCAACGCGGGCCGGGCGGCCCTGCTCGTAGAGGCCCTGACCAGGCGCCCCGAGCTGCTGCTCCCGGCCACCGAGGACCGCCTCCACCAGGAGTACCGGGCGCCGGCGATGCCGGAGAGCGCCGCCCTGGTGGAGCGGCTGCGGGCCGACGGGGTGCCCGCGATGATCTCCGGAGCGGGGCCGACGGTCCTCGCTCTGGTGGAGGAAGAAACGGCCGACAAGGTCGCCCGGCTGGCCGGGGAGGGCTGGGCGGCGAACCGCCTTGACCTCGATGTCGACGGAGCGAGCGTGCTGCCGCTTGGCTCCTGACACCACCCGGTTGCCGGAATACGAGAGGGGGAATGTTTGTTGGATCCGGTAGTGTTAACCTCAAGTCTGCACCCGGCCCTACCATGGCGAGGTGCTGTGTGTCCCTGTCAGGGACAACCATTCTTCCGGGAGCCTCCCCAGCAATTCTGTGCATCGTCCTCGCATGTCGAGACGTGGCGCTGAAGAGTGGCGAGCACGCTCCGGAACCGGCGTGACCGAGCCGCGTGACACAGAAATCCAGTGCACCCGCGGAATCGGGCATCGCCGTCACCACCGAATTCTTCCGCCTCTTCGGCGGACAACCGCCCCGGCACGGTCCGTACAGGCAGGACCTTCGCCGGACAGCACAACCGGTCGCCGAGCCAGACAGGCCGACGTCCGCTCCAGGGAAGGACCCTTCGTGAGCGACACCACCGATCTGATGGGCGTGACTGCCGACAGCTCTGCTGCCGCGCCCGCCGCGTCCTCTGCGGACGCCTCCGCCGCGCCCGCCCGGCGGCGCCGCGGTACCGGCCTTGACGGCATGGTGCTGGCCGAGCTGCAGCAGGTCGCATCGGGCCTCGGTATCAAGGGCACCGCGCGGATGCGCAAGAGCCAGCTGATCGAGGTCATCAAGGAGGCGCAGTCCGGGGGAGGCAACTCACAGGCCGCCCCCGCGAAGAGCGCCGACGCCGCCGAGACGAAGCCGAAGCGGCGGGCCACCTCGAAGGCCCGTACCGGCGACGAGGCCGCGGCCGAAGCCGCGCCGGCGAAGTCGGCCGCCAAGGCGGACAAGGCGGACAAGGCCGAGACGGCCGACGCCAAGGCGAAGAAGGCCACCGCCCAGCAGCAGATCGAGATCCCCGGCCAGGGCGCCAGCGACGAGCAGCCGGCCGGCGAGCGTCGTCGCCGTCGTGCCACGTCCGAGGCGGGCAGCCCCGAGACGGTCACGGCCGAGGCCAAGTCCGACACGCGCCAGGACAAGCAGGAGCGTCAGGACGGCGGCGACGGCAACAAGGGCGACGGCGGCCAGGACGGCAACCACGAGGGTCGTCGCGACCGCCGTGACCGTCAGGGCGACCGCCAGGGCGGCCAGGGCGACCGTCAGGGTGGCCGTGGTGGGCGCGACCGCGACCGCGACCGTGACCGTGACCGCCGCGGCGGCAAGGGCGACGACCAGGGCGGGAACAGCCAGGGCGGCGGCCGGAGCAACCAGCAGGGCGGCGGCGGCCGGAACAACCAGCAGCAGGACGACGGCTACGACGACGACGGCACCGGCCGCCGCGGACGCAGGGGCCGTTACCGCGACCGCCGTGGGCGTCGCGGCCGCGACGAGCAGGGCTTCGGCAACGAGCCGCAGGTCTCCGAGGACGACGTCCTGATCCCCGTCGCGGGCATCCTCGACATCCTCGACAACTACGCCTTCATCCGTACGTCGGGCTACCTGCCGGGTCCCAATGACGTCTACGTCTCCCTGGCCCAGGTCCGTAAGAACGGCCTGCGCAAGGGTGACCACGTCACCGGAGCCGTGCGTCAGCCCAAGGACGGCGAGCGCCGCGAGAAGTTCAACGCGCTCGTCCGCCTCGACTCGGCGAACGGCATGGCGGCCGAATCCGGCCGCGGGCGCCCGGAGTTCAACAAGCTGACGCCCCTTTACCCGCAGGACCGCCTCCGCCTGGAGACGGACCCGGGTGTGCTGACGACGCGCATCATCGACCTCGTCGCGCCGATCGGTAAGGGCCAGCGCGGTCTGATCGTGGCCCCGCCGAAGACCGGCAAGACCATGATCCTGCAGGCGATCGCCAACGCGATCACCGTGAACAACCCCGAGTGCCACCTGATGGTCGTCCTCGTCGACGAGCGTCCGGAAGAGGTCACGGACATGCAGCGGTCGGTGAAGGGCGAGGTCATCTCCTCGACCTTCGACCGTCCGGCCGAGGACCACACCACGGTCGCCGAGCTCGCCATCGAGCGCGCCAAGCGCCTCGTGGAGCTGGGTCACGACGTCGTCGTGCTGCTCGACTCGATCACCCGTCTGGGCCGCGCGTACAACCTCGCGGCGCCTGCCTCGGGCCGCATCCTGTCCGGTGGTGTCGACTCGACCGCCCTGTACCCGCCGAAGCGCTTCTTCGGTGCGGCCCGCAACATCGAGGACGGCGGCTCGCTGACCATCCTCGCCACCGCCCTGGTGGACACCGGGTCCCGCATGGACGAGGTCATCTTCGAGGAGTTCAAGGGCACCGGCAACGCCGAGCTCAAGCTCGACCGCAAGCTCGCCGACAAGCGCATCTTCCCGGCGGTGGACGTGGACGCGTCCGGTACCCGTAAGGAAGAGATCCTGCTCGGCAGCGACGAGCTGGCGATCACCTGGAAGCTGCGTCGCGTGCTGCACGCGCTCGACCAGCAGCAGGCGATCGAGCTGCTGCTCGACAAGATGAAGCAGACGAAGTCCAACGCGGAGTTCCTGCTGCAGATCCAGAAGACGACGCCGACGCCGGGCAACGGCAACGACTGACGCTTCACCGGGATCCAGGGGCTGGGCCCCGCCGCTTCGTGCGGCGGGGCCCAGCCCTTTTCCGTGCCTGGTCGGGACGGATCGGGGCACTCGTGGACCAGAGACCTTCACCACACGTATAAGGATCTGTGCCCTCTGTGAAGCATGCGGCACATGGGCGTGAAAGTGCAGGTGAGAGGGTTGCGGGTCGTTGGCCCCGCTACATACGGTCGCTCCTCCGTCCCAGAATGCGCACACGTGTTTGTGCAACCCTTCTTGGCGGTCCGCCGTCACACCGAGTGAACGAAGAAGCGGACCGAAGGACCAGAAGCAGACGAACCTGCGGGGAGTTATGCCGGACCGTGACAGCAAGCCCGGGCGCCACCGCGTCGCCAAGGGCAGCCGCCGCAAGGCGCGCAGTGGGCGCAGCAAGGCGCTGCGGATCGCGGCGTGGAGCGCCGCGGGCGTCGTCGTCCTCGGTGGAACCGGCCTGGGGTACGTCTACTTCCAGCTCAACGGCAACATCAAGAGCGTCGACATCGACTCGCAGCTGGGCACCGACCGTCCGCAGAACGTGGACAACGGCTCCGAGGACATCCTCGTCCTCGGCTCCGACACCCGGGCCGGCGACAACGAGAAGGTCGGCGGCGGCGCCGACGAGGGCTCCGCGCGCTCGGACACCGCGATGGTCGTCCACGTCTACAAGGGCCACAAGCGGGCCAGCGTCGTCTCCATCCCCAGGGACACGCTCGTCAACCGGCCCTCGTGCACCGACAAGGACGGCAACGAGTACCCGGCGCAGAACGAGGCCATGTTCAACTCCGCGTACTCGACGGGCGGCGCGGCCTGCGCGGTGAAGACCGTCGAGTCCATGAGCGGAATCCGCATGGACCACTACGTGGAGGTCGACTTCAGCGGCTTCCAGAAGCTGATCGACGACCTCGGGGGCGTCAAGGTCACCACCACGAAGGCGATCAACGACCCCGACAGCCATCTGAACCTCACCGCCGGCACCCACAAGCTCAGCGGCGAGCAGTCGCTCGGCCTCGTCCGCACCCGGCACGGCGTCGGCGACGGCAGTGACCTGGGGCGCATCCAGCTCCAGCAGTCGTTCATGAAGGCCCTGATGGACCAGATCAAGAGCGTCGGCGTCTTCACCAGCCCGAGCAAGCTGTACGCACTCGCGAACACCGCGACGAAGACGGTGACCACGGACTCGCAGCTGGCCTCGGTCAAGGACCTGACCTCGTTCGCGAGCGGCCTCAAGGGCATCGGCTCCGGCGACATGAACATGGTGACGCTGCCCGTGCAGTACGACCCGAACGACGCCAACCGCGTGCTGCTCGACGAGACCAACGCGAACAAGGTGTGGAAGGCGCTCGACGCCGACAGGACCATCCCGAAGTCGGCCACGGCGGACTCCGCCAAGGGCTCCGCCGACAGCGTCGTGAAGTAGCTCCGACCCCTTCGGGGAGGGCCGGGAATACTTCCGGGCCCTCCTCCGTTTTGGGGGATACGGCCAGTCCTGGCAGACTGGTACGTCGGCCCCGGTTCACGCTCCCGCATCCCGCGTCAGCGACCCGGCGCCCTCCCGAACCTAGGAGACACCTTGAAGCGCGAGATCCACCCCGAGTACATCGAGACCCAGGTCAGCTGCACCTGTGGCGCCGAGTTCACCACCCGTAGCACCATCTCGTCCGGCACCGTCCGTGCCGAGGTCTGCTCCGAGTGCCACCCGTTCTACACGGGCAAGCAGAAGATCCTCGACACCGGTGGCCGTGTGGCCCGCTTCGAGGCCCGCTTCGGCAAGTCTGCAGCTGCCCAGAAGTAGCGAAGCTCCAGCGCCGGTCCACGGTGCCCCTGTTTCTCGCGGGGGCATCCGGGACCGGCGCTTTGCGGTGCAGCCCCCTTTCGAACCCGTAACTGCAGGAGCCGGAGATGTTCGAGGCCGTCGAGGAACTGATCGGTGAGCACGCCGATCTGGAGCAGAAGCTCGCGGACCCCTCGGTCCACGCCGACCAGGCGAACGCGCGCAAGCTCAACAAGCGCTACGCCGAGCTGACCCCGATCGTCTCCACGTACCGCTCCTGGAAGCAGACCGGGGACGACGTCGAGACGGCCAAGGAGTTCGCCGCCGACGACCCGGACTTCGCGGCCGAGGTCAAGGAGCTGGAGCAGCAGCGCGAGGAGATCACCGAGAAGCTGCGGCTCCTCCTGGTCCCGCGCGACCCGTCCGACGACAAGGACGTGATCCTCGAGATCAAGGCCGGCGCCGGCGGCGACGAGTCCGCGCTGTTCGCGGGCGACCTGCTGCGCATGTACCTGCGCTACGCGGAGCGCATCGGCTGGAAGACCGAGATCATCGACTCCACCGAGTCCGAGCTGGGCGGCTACAAGGACGTCCAGGTAGCCGTGAAGACCAAGGGCGGGAACGGCGCGACCGAGCCCGGGCAGGGTGTCTGGGCCCGCCTCAAGTACGAGGGCGGCGTGCACCGCGTGCAGCGTGTGCCGTCGACCGAGTCGCAGGGCCGCATCCACACCTCCGCCGCCGGCGTGCTGGTCACGCCCGAGGCCGAGGAGGTCGACGTCGAGATCCACGCGAACGATCTGCGCATCGACGTGTACCGGTCCTCGGGCCCCGGCGGCCAGTCCGTCAACACGACCGACTCCGCCGTCCGCATCACGCACATCCCCACCGGCGTCGTGGCTTCCTGCCAGAACGAGAAGTCCCAGCTGCAGAACAAGGAGCAGGCGATGCGTATCCTGCGCTCCAGGCTCCTCGCAGCGGCGCAGGAGGAAGCGGAGAAGGAAGCCGCCGACGCCCGCCGCAGCCAGGTCCGCACCGTCGACCGCTCCGAGAAGATCCGTACGTACAACTTCCCGGAGAACCGCATCTCGGACCATCGTGTCGGCTTCAAGGCCTACAACTTGGACCAGGTGCTCGACGGCGAGCTCGACGCCGTGATCCAGGCGTGCGTCGACGCGGACTCGGCCGCCAAGCTCGCCGCCGCGTAGAACCGCACCGCCCGCCCCGTACGACAGCTCAGCCCGGAGGATCAGCGTGCAGCAACATTTTGGGGGGCGGCCCCCGAACCCCCGCAGCGTGCTGCTCGCGGAAGTGGCCCAGGCCACTCAGCGGCTCGCCGACGCCGGCGTGCCCTCGCCGCGCAATGACGCGGAGGAGCTCGCGTCCTACGTGCACGGCGTCAAGCGGGGCGAGCTGCACTCGGTCAAGGACGTCGACTTCGACGCCCGGTACTGGGAGGCGATCGCGCGCCGCGAGGCCCGCGAACCGCTCCAGCACATCACCGGGCACGCCTACTTCCGCTATCTGGAGCTCGAGGTCGGCCCGGGTGTCTTCGTGCCGCGCCCGGAGACCGAGTCGGTCGTCGGCTGGGCCATAGACGCGGTGCGCGCGATGGATGTCGTCGAGCCGCTGATCGTCGATCTGTGCTCCGGCTCCGGCGCCATCGCGCTCGCGCTCGCCCAGGAGGTGCCGCGCTCGCGCGTGCACGCCGTGGAGCTGTCCGAGGACGCGCTCAAATGGACGCGCAAGAACGTCGAGGGGTCCAGGGTCGACCTGCGCCAGGGCGACGCCCTGACGGCCTTCCCCGACCTCGACGGCGAGGTCGATCTGGTGATCTCCAACCCGCCGTACATCCCGCTCACCGAGTGGGAGTACGTCGCCCCGGAGGCCCGCGATTACGACCCGGACCTCGCCCTGTTCTCCGGTGAGGACGGGCTCGACCTGATCCGTGGCATCGAGCGCACCGCCCACCGTCTGCTGCGCCCCGGCGGCATCGTCGTCATCGAGCACGCGGACACGCAGGGCGGCCAGGTGCCGTGGATCTTCACCGAGGAGCGGGGCTGGGCGGACGCCGCCGACCACCCCGACCTCAACAACCGCCCGAGGTTCGCGACCGCCCGCAAGGCGCTGCCGTGACCGACGCGTTGTCCATTGAGTTTGACGAGTTCGAGCGATCCGCAGACCGGCACACCGAGCAGGAGGCCCGCTAGATGGCACGGCGTTACGACACCAACGACGCAGTCGACCGCGCTACCGGCCTGCGTGAAGCCGCCTCCGCAGTCCGCCGCGGCGAGCTGGTCGTGCTGCCCACCGACACCGTGTACGGCATCGGTGCCGACGCCTTCACGCCCGAGGCGGTCGGTGACCTCCTGGAGGCGAAGGGCCGCGGGCGCAACATGCCGACGCCGGTGGTCATCCCGTCGCCGAACACGCTGCACGGGCTCGTCACGGACTTCTCCGAGATGGCCTGGGAACTGGTCGACGCGTTCTGGCCGGGCGGCCTGACCCTCGTCGCCAAGCAGCAGCCGTCGTTGCAGTGGGACCTCGGCAGCACCCGTGGCACCGTCGCGGTCCGCATGCCGCTGCACCCCGTCGCCATCGAACTGCTCACCGAGGTCGGCCCGATGGCGCTCTCCTCCGCGAACCTGACGGGACACCCGGCCCCCGAGGACTGCGACGCCGCGCAGGAGATGCTCGGCGACTCCGTCTCGGTCTACCTCGACGGGGGGCCGACGCCCGGCAACATCCCGTCATCCATCGTCGACGTCACCGGCAAGGTCCCGGTCCTGCTGCGCGAGGGCGCACTGACCGCGGACGAGCTGCGCAAGGTCGTACCCGACCTCGAGGTGGCGAATTGACAGCCCCTGAGACGGGGCGTGGCATAGGTAACGGGTACGTACGCACGCCGGCTCTTCCCGGCGACACCTTCCGCATCCTCCACGTCAGCACCGGCAACGTGTGCCGCTCGCCGATCACCGAGCGGCTGACCCGGCATGCCCTCGCGGACCGGCTCGGCGCGCCGCTCGCCGGCGGTCTCGTCGTGGAGAGCGCGGGCACCTGGGGCCACGAGGGCGCGCCCATGGAGGCCAACGCGGAAGCGGTCCTGGCCGACTTCGGCGCGGACGCCTCCGGCTTCGTGGGCCGCGAGCTCCTCGACGACCACGTCATAAGGGCCGACCTGGTCCTGACCGCGACCCGCGACCACCGCGCGCAGGTCATCTCCATGGGCCACAGCGCGGGCCTGCGCACGTTCACGCTGAAGGAGTTCACGCGGCTCGTGCGGGCCATAGACCCGGCCACGCTCCCGGACCCCGTGGAGTCCGGCGTGGTCGAGCGTGCCCGCTCCCTGGTCCGCGCGGCGGCCGCGCTACGCGGGTGGCTCCTCGCCCCTTCCGTGGAAGCGGACGAGGTCTACGACCCGTACGGCGCACCCCTCCCGTTCTTCCAGTCGGTGGGCGGCGAGATCAACGAGGCGCTGAATCCGGTGGTTGCGGCGCTGACCGGGGTCGACAAATAAGCCCCGCCGGCGACTGAGGCGCGGGGTCCGGGGCGGAGCCCCGTGACGTGAGCACGGGCGGCCGTACCCACACGGATCTACATTGGAAGGCACTCACCTCCCCGACGCGAGGCCCGGAGCCGACCATGCCGGTGATGACAGAACCCGCAGCCACAGCGGAGCTCCTGCGGCAGGACCCCGAACTGGCCGAAATCCTCCTCGGGGAGACCGCCCGCCAGGCGGACTCCCTCCAGCTCATCGCCGCGGAGAACTTCATGTCGCCCGCGGTCCTCGCCGCCCTCGGCTCCCCGCTCGCCAACAAGTACGCGGAGGGCTATCCCGGCGCCCGCCACCACGGCGGCTGCGAGCTCGTCGACGTCGCCGAACGCCTCGCGATCGACCGGGCCAGGGCCCTCTTCGGCGCCGAACACGTCAACGTACAGGCGCACAGCGGCTCTTCGGCCGTGCTCGCCGCGTACGCCGTACTGCTGAAGCCCGGCGACACCGTCCTCGCGATGGGCCTGCCGTCCGGCGGCCACCTCACGCACGGATCACCGGCCAACTTCTCCGGCCGCTGGTTCGACTTCGTCCCGTACGGCGTCGACGCGGAGAGCGGGCTGATCGACTACGAGCAGGTCCGCGCGGCGGCCCGCGCCCACCGCCCCAAGGCCATCGTCTGTGGCTCGATCTCGTACCCCCGGCACATCGACTACGCCGCCTTCCGGGAGATCGCCGACGACGTGGGCGCCCACCTCATCGCCGACGCCGCGCACCCCATCGGCCTGGTCGCCGGGGGAGCGGCCCCGAACCCGGTCCCGTACGCCGACATCGTCTGTGCCACCACGCACAAGGTGCTGCGGGGACCGCGCGGCGGGATGCTGCTGTGCGCGGCCGAGCTGGCCGACCGCGTCGACCGGGCCGTCTTCCCCTTCACCCAGGGCGGCGCCCAGATGCACACGATCGCGGCGAAGGCCGTCGCGTTCGGCGAGGCGGCGCGGCCCGCCTTCACCGCGTACGCCCACCAGGTCGTCGCCAACGCCCGGCTGCTCGCGGGCGCGCTGGCGGCGGAGGGATTCGGCGTCACCACCGGCGGCACCGACACCCACCTGTTGACCGTGGATCCGGCCCCGCTCGGCGTCGCGGGCGTCGTGGCGCGCGGCCGGCTCGCCTCCGCGGGCATGATCCTCGACACATGCGCGCTGCCCCATGAGGGTGGCCGCGGCCTGCGCCTCGGCACCGCCGCCGTCACCACACAGGGCATGGGTGAAGGAGAGATGGCCCGCATCGCGGTGCTCCTCTCGGGTGTCGTACGGGGCGTTCTGGACGCCTCCACGGTCCGCGAAGAGGTGCGCGAACTGGCCGGAAGATTCCCCCCGTACCCCGCCTAGAACGGGGTACACGCCCAGCAGGACACCCCCTGCGCCGCACCAGGTACGTCTCTGGAACCGTCAGTCGTGCAACCATCGTCGCTACCCGGAAGTCCCCAACCCCAAGCACGCGAGACTAGGGTGTGGGGCTGAGATGGCCAGCGATACCTGTGGGGAAGCCCGTGCGTGAATACCTGCTGACGCTCTGCATCACGGCCGCGGTGACCTATCTGCTCACAGGCCCGGTGCGGAAGTTTGCGATCGTGGCCGGCGCCATGCCGGAGATCCGTGCACGCGACGTGCACCGGGAACCCACGCCGCGACTCGGCGGTATCGCCATGTTCTTCGGACTGTGCGCGGGTCTGCTCGTCGCGGATCACCTGACCAACCTGGACAAGGTCTTCGAGTCCTCGAACGAACCGCGGGCGCTGCTCTCCGGCGCCGCGCTGATCTGGCTGATCGGCGTCCTGGACGACAAGTTCGAGATCGACGCCCTGATCAAGCTCGGCGGCCAGATGATCGCCGCGGGCGTGATGGTCATGCAGGGCCTGACGATCCTGTGGCTCCCGATCCCCGGCGTGGGGACGGTGTCCCTGACGCAGTGGCAGGGGACCCTGCTCACCGTCGCGCTCGTCGTGATCACCATCAACGCGGTGAACTTCGTCGACGGCCTGGACGGGCTCGCGGCGGGCATGGTGTGCATCGCCGCCGCGGCGTTCTTCCTGTACGCGTACCGGATCTGGTACGGCTACGGCATCGAGTCCGCGGCCCCGGCCACGCTGTTCGCGGCGATCCTGATGGGCATGTGTCTGGGCTTCCTGCCGCACAACATCCATCCGGCCAGAATCTTCATGGGCGACTCGGGCTCCATGCTCATCGGCCTCGTCCTCGCGGCCGGCGCGATCTCCATCACCGGACAGGTCGACCCGGACGCGCTCGCGCTCAACCTCGGTGGCTCCACGCGTGACACCACGCACGCGATGCTCCCCGTCTTCATCCCGCTGCTGATGCCGCTGACGATCATCGCGATCCCGTTCGCGGACCTCGTGCTCGCGATCGTGCGCCGCACCTGGAACGGGAAGTCGCCGTTCGCCGCGGACCGCGGGCATCTGCACCACCGGCTCCTGGAGATCGGCCACTCGCACTCCCGCGCGGTGCTGATCATGTACTTCTGGTCGGGCCTCATCGCCTTCGGCGCGGTCGCCTACTCGGTGCACTCCGCGTCCGGGATGTGGGTCATGCTCGGCGTCGTCGCGCTGAGCTTCGTCGGCCTCATCATGCTGTTGCTGCCGCGCTTCACGCCGCACGCGCCGCGCTGGGCCCAGCACTTGGTGCCGCCGCGCTACCGGCGACCGGCCGGGGCGGGGGACGGGGCGGCCGAGTCGGCCGAGGGTTCCGAGGACGAACCGGACCGCGACCGGATCCCCGCGGGGGTCAACGGAGCGACGGCGATCGGCGCCCGTTCGCGCTTCACGGATCGGCGTAAGGCGGGAACGTCCCGTTGACCCGGGCGACCACGAAGTCCGAAATGAGCCCAATACCAGACATGTTGGCCTCGCGCGTGCACAGACGCGCAGGATCCCCCTCACGTGTGACGGTTGGCACACCTTCTAGGTAAAGACCGCATCAAATAGTTTGTGATACCGTTCACGAAGCCGGGGGAAGGATCGAAAGGCCGTAGTGCGACGGCCATTTGGCCCGAATCGGACTGCTGAATCCCCGGACTACGCTCGTCCATGACGACACCCTGCCCCACACCAGTAAGCGGAGTTGCCGCCATGCCGTCCAATGACGCACGGACCCTTCTTCAAGCCGTCGTACCCACCGCTGCCGCGGGCGTGATTGCCGCGGTGATCAGTGGTGTGGTTGCGGGCGGCAAGGGGGCCGTCGGTGCGCTGGTCGGTGCTCTTGTGGTGATCGTGTTCATGGGCCTCGGGCAGCTCGTGCTGATTCGCACGGCAAAATCGCTTCCGCAGCTGTTCCAGGCGATGGGGCTGATGCTCTACGTCGCCCAGCTGCTGCTGCTCTTGATCTTCGTGGCCGTCTTCAAGGACACGACTCTCTTCAATCCCAAAGCCTTTGCCATCGCGCTGGTCGTTTCGACCGTCGTGTGGATGGCGGCCCAGGCCCGCGCTCACATGAAGGCCAAGATCTTCTATATCGATCCCGAGTCGGCGCCCGGATCCAAGGGGTCCGGAACCAGCGAAAGGGACGAGAAGACCGGGTCGTCGTCGTGAGAGGTAGGGCCGGGATAAGTGCCCGTTCGTCGGGCTGCTATCGTCCGGTGCCAACTGCGGCATCGCCGGCGCGGGCACGAGAGCTGACGCCTGCACGATCGCGAGGCTCACTGCCTGCCCGCCGCCCCCACGCCCGAAACACCAGACCGGTGCCGATCCGCGGCTGCGCGCCGCACCGACACAACGAGGTTGCCGTACTTATGCGTCACGCCGAAGGAGCCCGCGGTGAGTGCTGACACGACCCAGCTCGCCTTTGACTGGAGCTGTCGGATCATGTCCGACAACGGATGCGGCTTCCCGGCGCCGGGCCTGCACTCCTTCCTGTTCGAACCGATTGCCGACTTCGGCTGGTTCTACTTCAACAAGGTGATGCTGCTTGCCCTCATCACCACGGTCATCATCTGCTGGTTCTTCTACGTCGCGTTCGGCCGCTCGAAGGTCGTGCCCGGCAAGATCCAGATGATCGGTGAGGCCGGCTACGACTTCGTGCGCCGCAACATCGTCTACGAGACGCTGGGCAAGCGCGAGGGCGAGAAGTACGTCCCGATCATGGTCTCGCTGTTCTTCTTCATCTGGATCATGAACGTCTGGTCGGTCATTCCGCTGGCCCAGTTCCCGGTCGGATCGGTCATCGCCTACCCGATCGTCCTCGCGGCCATCGTGTACCTGATCTGGGTGCCGCTGACTTTCAAGCGCCATGGTTTCGTGGGCGGTTGGAAGAACATCACCGGCTACGACAACTCGCTCGGCCCGATCAAGTGGCTGGTCTCGTTCATCGAGTTCTTCTCGAACCTGCTGGTCCGCCCGTTCACGCACGCGGTCCGACTCTTCGCGAACATGTTCGCGGGTCACCTGATGCTGGTGATGTTCACCGTCGCCTCCTGGTACCTGCTGAACAGCTGGATGATCCCGGCCGCGGGAGTCTCCTTCGTCATGACGATGGTCATGATCCTCTTCGAGCTTTTCGTGCAGGCCGTCCAGGCATACGTCTTCGTGCTGCTGGCCTGCTCGTACATTCAGGGCGCTCTCGCCAAGCAGCACTGAGCAGCACCCGCCTTACCCACACACCGAGTCGTCCGGTGGCCAACCACCACCGGTTCGTAAAGAAAAGGAAGTTACGGCATGTCCGCTCTCCAGACCCTTGCCGCTGAAGGCGTTCACGGCTCCATCGGTTCTATCGGTTACGGTCTCGCCGCCATCGGCCCCGGCATCGGCGTCGGCATTGTCTTCGGTAACGGCACCCAGGCTCTGGCCCGCCAGCCCGAGGCCGCCGGCCTCATCCGCGCCAACCAGATCCTCGGCTTCGCCTTCTGTGAGGCGCTCGCCCTCATCGGCATCGTCATGCCGTTCGTGTTCGGTATCTGATTTCTATACCTGACACGATTCGACGAAAGGCACTGATGTGATCGCCAACCTGGTACAGCTGGCGGCCGAGGAAGAGCAGAACCCGCTCATCCCGCCCGGCCCCGAGCTGCTCATTGGCACCCTTGCCTTCGCCATCGTCTTCTTCGTCTTCGCCAAGAAGCTCCTTCCGCGTATCAACAAGACGCTGGAAGAGCGCCACGCGCAGATCGAAGGCGGTATCGAGAAGGCCGAGGCACTCCAGACCGAGGCCCAGAGCGTGCTCGAGCAGTACAAGGCTCAGCTCGCCGAGGCCCGGCACGAGGCCGCGCGGCTGCGCCAGGAGGCGCAGGAGCAGGGTGCCTCGCTCATCGCCGAGATGCGTGCGGAAGGCCAGCGGCAGCGTGAGGAGATCATCGCCGCCGGTCACTCGCAGATCGAGGCCGACCGCAAGGCCGCCGCTCAGGCGCTGCGTCAGGACGTGGGCCTGCTGGCCACCGACCTGGCCGGCAAGCTGGTCGGCGAGTCCCTCGAGGACACCGCCCGGCAGTCGCGCACGATCGACCGCTTCCTCGACGAGCTCGAGGAGAAGGCAGAGGCTGCACGATGACCGCCCACGGAGCGAGCCGCGAGGCGCTGGCCGCCGCGCGTGAGCGTCTGGACGCGCTGACCGACAACACATCGGTCGACGTCAAGGCGCTCGCCGGCGACCTGGCCTCGGTGACCGCGCTGCTGCACCGCGAGGTCAGCCTGCGGCGGGTCCTGACCGACCCGGCGCAGGCCGGTGAGGCCAAGGCCGAGCTCGCGAGCCGCCTGCTCGGCGGCCAGGTCGGCGGCGAGACCGTCGACCTGGTGTCCGGCCTGGTCCGCTCCCGGTGGTCGGCCTCCCGCGACCTGGTCGACTCCCTCGAGGAGCTGGCCAACACCGCGGACCTGACCGCGGCGCAGAAGAGCGGTGACCTCGACGACGTCGAGGACGAGCTGTTCCGGTTCGGCCGGATCGTCTCCTCCAACACCGAGCTGCGCGCCGCACTGACCGACAAGACGGCCTCGGTCTCGGCCAAGGGCGACCTCGTGAAGCAGCTGCTCGACGGTCGGGCCAAGCCCGCCACCGAGCGGATCGTCGGGCGTCTTGTGACCGCGCCGCGTGGACGTAGCCTGGAAGCGGGACTCGAGTCCCTCTCCAAGCTCGCCGCGGAGCGTCGCGAGCGCATGGTGGCGGTCGTCACCACGGCGGTCCCGCTGAGCGACGCGCAGAAGCGGCGCCTGGGTGCGTCCCTGGCGAAGCTCTACGGCCGTCAGATGCACCTGAACCTGGACGTGGACCCCGAGGTCCTCGGCGGGATCAAGGTGCAGGTGGGCGACGAGGTCATCAACGGCTCCATCGCGGACCGCATCGAGGAGGCCGGCCGCCGTATGGCCGGCTGACCGCAACAACCTCAACACGTACGACTACGGCCCTAGTTGGGCCGTGCAGAGGATTCCTGGGGGCTGACCCCAGACCCCCCAAGAACACTTCGGGCCCAACAAGGAGAGCAGGGAACCCAGATGGCGGAGCTCACGATCCGGCCGGAGGAGATCCGGGACGCGCTGGAGAACTTTGTCCAGGCGTACAAGCCGGACGCGGCCTCGCGCGAGGAGGTCGGTACGGTCACCGTCGCCGGCGACGGTATCGCGAAGGTCGAGGGCCTCCCCTCGGCCATGGCCAACGAACTGCTGAAGTTCGAGGACGGCACCCTCGGTCTCGCGCTGAACCTGGAAGAGCGCGAGATCGGCGCGGTCGTCCTCGGCGAGTTCAGTGGCATCGAGGAGGGTCAGCCGGTCAGCCGTACCGGCGAGGTCCTGTCCGTCGGTGTCGGCGAGGGCTACCTGGGTCGTGTCGTCGACCCGCTCGGCGCCCCGATCGACGGTCTCGGCGAGATCGAGACGTCCGGCCGCCGCGCCCTCGAGCTGCAGGCCCCCACGGTCATGGACCGCAAGTCGGTTCACGAGCCGATGGAGACCGGCTACAAGGCCGTCGACGCGATGACCCCCGTCGGCCGTGGCCAGCGTCAGCTGGTCATCGGTGACCGCCAGACCGGCAAGACCGCCCTGGCCGTCGACACGATCATCAACCAGCGTGACAACTGGCGCACCGGCGACCCGAAGAAGCAGGTCCGCTGCATCTACGTCGCCGTCGGTCAGAAGGGCTCCACCATCGCCTCCGTGCGCGGTGCCCTCGAAGAGGCCGGCGCGCTGGAGTACACGACCATCGTCGCCGCCCCGGCGTCCGACCCGGCCGGCTTCAAGTACCTGGCGCCGTACACCGGCTCGGCCATCGGCCAGCAGTGGATGTACGAGGGCAAGCACGTCCTCATCATCTTCGACGACCTCTCGAAGCAGGCCGACGCCTACCGCGCCGTGTCCCTGCTGCTCCGCCGCCCGCCGGGGCGCGAGGCCTACCCGGGTGACGTCTTCTACCTGCACTCCCGTCTGCTCGAGCGCTGCGCGAAGCTCTCGGACGAGATGGGCGCGGGCTCGATGACCGGTCTGCCGATCGTCGAGACGAAGGCGAACGACGTGTCGGCGTTCATTCCGACCAACGTCATCTCCATCACCGACGGCCAGTGCTTCCTGGAGTCCGACCTGTTCAACGCCGGCCAGCGGCCTGCCCTGAACGTCGGTATCTCGGTCTCGCGTGTGGGTGGTTCCGCCCAGCACAAGGCCATGAAGCAGGTCTCCGGCCGACTGCGTCTGGACCTGGCCCAGTACCGCGAGCTGGAGGCGTTCGCCGCCTTCGGTTCCGACCTGGACGCCGCGTCGAAGTCGCAGCTGGAGCGCGGTCAGCGTCTGGTCGAGCTGCTCAAGCAGGCTCAGTATCAGCCGATGGCCACCGAGGACCAGGTCGTCTCCATCTGGGCCGGCACCACCGGCAAGATGGACGAGGTGCCGGTCGCCGACATCCGCCGCTTCGAGAAGGAGCTCCAGGAGTACCTGCACCGCAAGGAGCAGGGCCTCATGACCTCCATCAAGGAGGGCGGCAAGATGTCGGACGACACCATCCAGGCTGTCGCCGAGGCCGTCGCCGAGTTCAAGAAGCAGTTCGAGACCTCGGACGGGAAGCTTCTCGGCGAGGACGCTCCGGCCGCTGCCGGTAAGTGACGACGGAAGGGACCTGACTCATGGGAGCCCAGCTCCGGGTCTACAAGCGTCGCATCCGATCCGTCACCGCGACCAAGAAGATCACCAAGGCGATGGAGATGATCGCCGCCTCGCGTGTCGTCAAGGCGCAGCGCAAGGTGGCGGCCTCCACGCCCTACGCGACCGAGCTCACGCGCGCGGTCACGGCGGTGGGGACGGGGTCGAACACCAAGCACCCGCTGACGACCGAGGTCGAGACGCCGACCCGCTCCGCGGTTCTGCTGCTCACCAGCGACCGCGGTCTGGCCGGCGCCTTCAACTCGAATGCGATCAAGGCCGCCGAGCAGCTGACGGCGCGCCTCGAGGCCGAGGGCAAGGAGGTCGACACGTACATCGTCGGCCGCCGTGGTCTGGCCCACTACAACTTCCGCGAGCGCAAGGTCGCGGAGTCGTGGGCGGGCTTCACCGACGAGCCCACGTACGCGGACGCCAAGAAGGTAGCGGCGCCGCTGATCGAGGCCATCGAGAAGGAGACGGCGGAGGGCGGCGTGGATGAACTCCACATCGTCTACACCGAGTTCGTCTCGATGATGACGCAGACGGCCATCGACGGCCGGCTGCTGCCGCTCAGCCTCGAAGAGGTGGCGGAGGAGTCGAAGGCGTCCGGTAAGGGCGACGAGATCCTTCCGCTGTACGACTTCGAGCCGTCGGCGGAGGACGTCCTCGACGCCCTGCTGCCGCGCTACGTCGAGAGCCGGATCTACAACGCGCTGCTCCAGTCGGCTGCTTCCAAGCACGCCGCCACCCGCCGCGCGATGAAGTCGGCGACCGACAACGCGGGAGACTTGATCAACAACCTCTCGCGACTTGCCAACGCGGCCCGCCAGGCCGAAATCACCCAGGAAATCAGCGAGATCGTCGGTGGCGCCAGCGCCCTGGCCGACGCGACCGCGGGGAGTGACAAGTAATGACCACCACTGTTGAGACGGCCGTTGCCACGGGCCGCGTCGCCCGGGTGATCGGCCCGGTCGTCGACGTGGAGTTCCCCGTCGACGCGATGCCGGACATCTACAACGCCCTGCACGTCGAGGTCGCGGACCCGGCGAAGGACGGCGAGAAGAAGACCCTGACGCTCGAGGTCGCCCAGCACCTCGGTGACGGCCTGGTCCGCGCGATCTCCATGCAGCCCACCGACGGTCTGGTCCGCCAGGCCCCGGTCACCAACACCGGCGCTTCCATCACGGTGCCCGTCGGCGACTTCACCAAGGGCAAGGTGTTCAACACCCTTGGTGAGGTGCTGAACTCCGACGAGCAGTACACCGGCGAGCGCTGGGGCATCCACCGCAAGGCGCCGAACTTCGACGAGCTCGAGTCGAAGACCGAGATGTTCGAGACCGGCATCAAGGTCGTCGACCTTCTCACCCCGTACGTCAAGGGTGGAAAGATCGGCCTGTTCGGCGGTGCCGGCGTCGGCAAGACGGTGCTCATCCAGGAGATGATCTACCGCGTCGCCAACAACCACGACGGTGTCTCCGTGTTCGCCGGTGTCGGCGAGCGCACGCGTGAGGGCAACGACCTCATCGAGGAGATGTCCGAGTCGGGCGTCATCGACAAGACCGCGCTGGTCTTCGGTCAGATGGACGAGCCGCCGGGCACCCGTCTGCGCGTGGCCCTCGCGGGTCTGACCATGGCGGAGTACTTCCGCGATGTGCAGAAGCAGGACGTGTTGTTCTTCATCGACAACATCTTCCGCTTCACGCAGGCCGGTTCCGAGGTCTCGACCCTGCTGGGTCGCATGCCCTCGGCCGTGGGTTACCAGCCGAACCTGGCCGACGAGATGGGTCTCCTCCAGGAGCGCATCACGTCGACCCGTGGTCACTCGATCACGTCCATGCAGGCCATTTACGTGCCCGCGGACGACCTGACCGACCCGGCCCCGGCGACGACCTTCGCCCACCTCGACGCGACGACGGTGCTTTCCCGTCCGATCTCGGAGAAGGGCATCTACCCGGCCGTGGACCCGCTGGACTCCACGTCCCGCATCCTGGACCCGCGTTACATCGCGGCGGACCACTACAACACCGCCATGCGCGTCAAGACGGTGCTGCAGAAGTACAAGGACCTCCAGGACATCATCGCGATCCTCGGTATCGACGAGCTGGGCGAGGAGGACAAGCTCACCGTCCACCGCGCCCGTCGCGTGGAGCGCTTCCTGTCCCAGAACACCCACGTCGCCAAGCAGTTCACCGGCGTCGACGGGTCGGACGTCCCGCTGGACGAGTCGATCGTGGCCTTCAACGCGATCATCGACGGCGATTACGACCACTTCCCGGAGCAGGCGTTCTTCCTGTGCGGTGGCATTGAGGACCTCAAGGCCAACGCCAAGGAGCTCGGCGTCTCCTGAGCCCCGTGCTCACAGGGAGGACCGGGGTGTGTCCCGGTCCTCCCGCAACGCCCACTAGACTTTGAACCGACACCCGGCAGCGAGTGCCGCCGGGTGGTGACCCGAGGAGCCCACCTTGGCTGCTGAGCTGCACGTCGAGCTCGTCGCCGCGGACCGCAGTGTCTGGTCCGGCGAGGCCACCCTGGTCGTCGCGCGTACCACGTCCGGCGACATCGGCGTCATGCCCGGTCACCAGCCGCTGCTCGGTGTGCTGGAGTCGGGCCCTGTGACGATCCGTACGACGGACGGCGGAACGGTCGTGGCGGCTGTCCACGGCGGTTTCGTCTCGTTCGCCGACAACAAGCTGTCCCTGCTGGCCGAGATCGCCGAGCTTTCGGACGAGATCGACGCCCAGCGGGCGGAGCGGGCGCTGGAGCGCGCGAAGTCGGACGCCGACGCGTCCGCCGAGCGTCGTGCCGACGTGCGACTTCGTACGGTGGCGGCGCGCTGAACCCAGCGAGCCACGTGATGTACCTCAGCCGCGGCCCAGGCCGGAGATAATCTCCGGACCGGGTCGCGGCTGAGGCGATCTACCGGTAGTTGATGTTTTTGCTGTTCCGTTATCAGGCATCCGGTGCCTGATCGGTCGAGAAGCGAGGAGGTCGGTGCAGATGGTCCTCGTTCTCGTGCTGTGCGTAGTCGCGATCGTCGTACTCGTGGTGGTGGGGCTTGTCGCCTTCGGAGTGCGGCGGCGGCTCATCCAGCGCTCCGGCGGTACGTTCGACTGCTCGCTGCGCTGGGACGCGCCGGCGCCCGATGCGGCCGACGTCTCCGGCAAAGGCTGGGGCTATGGGATCGCCCGCTACAACGGTGACCGGATCGAGTGGTTCCGCGTCTTCTCGTACGCGCCCCGTCCGAAGCGCATTCTGGAGCGGGCGGCGATCGAGGTCACCGGGCGGCGGTCCCCGGAGGGCGAGGAGGAGCTCGCGCTCCTCTCCGACGCGATCGTCCTCGCGTGTTCGCACCGCGGGACCCGCCTCGAACTGGCCATGAGCGAGGACGCGCTGACCGGTTTCCTGGCGTGGCTTGAGGCGGCGCCTCCCGGCCAGCGGGTCAACGTGGCGTAGCAGGTCAAGCCCCGCGACGTGGGCATGGAGAAGCCGGGCTTACGGGGGGCGTTCCCGTAAGCCCGGCTTCGGTTTCAGGGGTGGTTACTTCAGGCCGGAGTTGATGGCCGTCACCAGTTCGCCGGAGGCGGTGTCACCCGAGAACTCCCAGAAGAACGCCCCGCCCAGGCCCTGCGACTTGGCCCAGGACATCTTCGAGCCGATCGTCGCCGGTGTGTCGTAGGACCACCAGTCCGAGCCGCAGTGCGCGTACGCCGTCCCGGCCACCGTGCCGTTCGACGGGCACTTGGTCTTGAGGACCTTGTAGTCCTCGATGCCCTGCTCGTACGTGCCGGCGGCGGGACCCGTGGCCGTGCCGCCCGGCTCCTTCTGGGTGACGCCGGTCCAGCCGCGGCCGTAGAAGCCGATGCCCAGCAGCAGCTTGCTCGCCGGGACCCCCTGCGCCTTCAATTTGGCGATCGCGTCGGCGGAGTTGAAGCCCTGCTGCGGGATGCCGGAGTACGAGGTGAGCGGGGAGTGCGGGGCCGTCGGGCCCTTCGCGTCCCAGGCGCCGAAGAAGTCGTACGTCATGACGTTGTACCAGTCGAGGGACTGGCCGGCCCCCGCGTAGTCGTTCTTCTCGATCTTGCCGCCGGCGGAGGCGTCGGCCGTGATGGCGGCGGTGACCAGGTTCTGCGAACCGAACTTCGAACGCAGCGCCGTCGACAGCTTCTTGAGCGCGTCCTGGCCGGACGTGTCACAGCTCAGACCGCACGCGTTCGGGTACTCCCAGTCGATGTCGATGCCGTCGAAGACATCGGCCCAGCGCGGGTCCTCGACCAGCTTGTAGCAGGAGTCGGCGAACGCGGCCGGGTTCTTCGCGGCCTCACCGAAGCCACCGGACCAGGTCCAGCCGCCGAACGACCAGAGGATCTTGAGGTTCGGGTGCTTGGCCTTCAGCTGGCGCAGCTGGTTGAAGGCGCCCCGCAGCGGCTGGTCCCAGGTGTCGGCCTGCCCGGAGACGGAGTTGGCGGCCGTGTACGCCATGTCGGTGTCGGCGTAGGAGTCGCCCATGGTGCACTTGCCGCCCTGGACGTTGCCGAAGGCGTAGTTGATGTGCGTGACCTTGCCGGCCGAGCCGGAGGTCTCCAGGTTCTTCGGGTAGTACTGGCGGCCGTAGACGCCCCAGTCGGTGAAGTAGCCGAGATTGACCTTGCCGCCCGGGCCCGGGTCGGTGCCGCCGCCGGTGGTGTGCACCTTGACGGAGCCGGAGACGGGTCCCGTCTGGTCGGCGGTGTCGCGGGCCTGCACCGTGTACGAGTAGTCGGTGCCGGCGCTCAGCCCCGTGTCGGTGTACGAAGTGCCGGTCACCGTCGCGACCTTGGCGCCGTCGCGCAGTACGTCGTAGTTCTTGACGCCCTTGTCGTCGGTGGCGGCCGACCAGGACAGCTTGGCGGAGGTGTCGGTGACACCGGAGGCGGTCGGGGTGCCGGGAGCGGAGGGTGCCGCGTCGCCGGGGACGTCGCCGCCGTCGCAGGAGGCCCCGTTGAGCTTGCAGCCGGTGGGGGCGCCGGAGCCGGAGCCGTTGAACCCGAAGGAGACGGAGGCGCCGGGCGCGAGGGAGCCGTTCCAGGAGAGGTTCTTGGCGGTCCAGTGGTCGGCCGAGTTGGTGACGGTCGCGTCCCAGGCCGAGGTCACCTTCGTACCGGAGGGGAAGTCCCACTCGACGTTCCACGAATTCACGGTCGTGGTACCGGAGTTCCGAATCGTCCACTTGCCCTCGAAGCCGCTGCCCCAGTCCTGGGTCTTGGCGTACGTGGCGGTGACGGCGGTGGCCTCGGCGGCGGCGTGGGAGGGGGTGGCGAGGCCGACGAGGGCGGCGGCGGGGAGAACGAGGGTCGCGAGTGCCGCGGTCGCTCTGTGCCGAAGTCTCTGTCTGGGTACGTCGGTCGGGTGCATCAGGTGCTCCTAGGAGGTCCGGGGTCCGTAATGGGGGTGGAACCCTGCGACGCCCATGAGCACCGGAGTGGGGGGTGTGCTCACCGCAGTGCGGCGAGAATAGAAAGGTCTGGACCAGCGGTCAAGGTCTAAACCAATCACGGCTTTCGGCCAACTTCCCGCGCCAGCACGGCAGCCTGCACCCGGCTGCGCAGATTCAATTTGCCCAGCAGACGGCTGACGTGGGTCTTCACCGTGGCCTCGGCCATGTCGAGCCGGCCCGCGATCTCCGCGTTGGACAGGCCATCGCCCAGCCGGTCGAGCACCTCCCGCTCCCGGCGCGTGAGCGTCTCCAACTCCGGTGGAGGGTCGGCATGTTCGCCCTCGGGCCGCGCGAACTCGGCGATCAGGCGGCGGGTGACCGCCGGCGCGATCAGGCCCTCGCCCCGGGAGACCGTGCGGACGGCCGACAGCAGGTCCTTCGCGTCCGTGTTCTTGAGCAGGAACCCGGCCGCCCCCGCGCGCAGCGCCCCGAACACGTACGCGTCGAGGTCGAAGGTGGTCAGCACGAGCACGTCGGCGAGCTCCTCGGCGACCACCTCGCGCGTGGCCGAAACGCCGTCGAGACGCGGCATCTGCACGTCCATCAGGACCAGATCGGGCCGCAGCTCGCGGGCCAGTTCCACCGCCCGCTCGCCGTCCTCGGCCTCGCCGACGACCTCGATGTCGGGCGCGCTGTTCAGGATGAGGACCAGCCCGGCCCTTACGGCGGACTGGTCCTCGGCGACGAGTACGCGGATCACTCGGTGACTCCTTTCAGGGGGAGGCGGGTCAGGGGGAGGCGGGCGCACACCCGCCAGACCTTGCCGACCGGGGCGTCGGGCCCCGCCTCGAACGTGCCGCCGAGCAGCGCCGCCCGCTCCCGCATCCCGACGAGCCCGGCTCCGGAGCCCGGCGCGCGCGGCCCGTCCCGGTCGCCGTACGGACTGTCGACCCGCACCTCGACGCGTTCGTCGGAGCGGTCGACGGCCACCGTGACCCGGCCCTTCGCCGCGTGCTTGAGCGCGTTCGTGAGGGACTCCTGGACGATGCGGTAGGCGGCGAGCTCGACCGGCGCGGGCAGGTCGGTGACGGCGCCGGACACGGTCAGCCGGACGTCGAGGCCGTTCGTACGGGACTGCTCGACGAGGGCGCCGAGGCCCGCCAGGGTGGGCGCGGCGACCGGCTCGGTGTCCTCGCCCGCGTCCCGCAGGATGCCGATGAGGCGGCGCATCTCGGCGAGGCCGTCGACGCTGTTCTCCCGGATCGTCTTCAGCGCCGTACGCGTGGTGTCCGGGTCGTCGAGGGAGAGCGCGGCGGTGGAGTGGATCGCGATCGCCGACAGATGGTTCGCCACCATGTCGTGCAGCTCGCGGGCCATCCGGGCGCGCTCCGCGGTCACCGCCTGCGTCCGGTCGAGCTCGGCGAGCAGCGCGGTCTGCTCGGCCCGCAGCCGCTCCGTCTGCGCGGCCTCGCGGTGGCCGCGCACCAGCATGCCGGTGGCCGCGGGAGCGAAGGACACGAGCCCGGTCACGACGCCGATCAGGACCGCCTCGGGCCGCCGCCACCAGGCCAGGAAGCCGAGCGTGACGGCGACCGTGAGCAGGCCGGTGACCACGGGGAGGCGGCGCGCGGCGGCCGGCGTCCCGTACAGGGCGCCCGCGTACATCAGGTCGGTGAACATCATCACCGTGGCCAGATTGCCGTCGGTGAACTGGTCGGCGACCACGGCGACCGTGCCGACGATCACCGCGAACCGGGGCCGGGTGCGGCGCAGCGGCTCCAGGGCCGCCATGACGACGAGCGGGACGAGCACCCACGCCCCGCCGAGGGGCCGGCCCCCACTCATCGGCAGCCCGATGCCCCACAGCACGAGCCCGCCGAGCAGCCCGCCGACGGCGATGCGCACGTCGTCGCGGTGCGGACGGAGAGAAGCGGCGGCCTGCATGCCTCCATCCAACACGGCCGGAGCGGTCCTGCCATGGTGCCGCGGGACGAGTGGGGGAGCGGCGCCACTACATCGAAGGGTGCAGTCCCACTTCGTCATGTACGACGACGATCACGCGGCCCTCGGCAGGGAGCCTGGAAGCGGGGAACGAGAGGAGTCCATCGTGATCGTCACGCTGATCGTCGCCTGCGAGGTCGGCTTCTGGGTGCTGCTGGCCGCGGGGCTCGCCCTGCGCTACTGGGCGAAGATGCCGCGCGCGAGTGTCGCGGTGCTGCTGTGCGAGCCGCTCCTGGAGGTGATCCTCCTCGTCGTCACGGCCATCGACCTCAAGAACGGCGCCGAACCCGACTGGAAGCACGGACTGGCCGCCGTCTACATCGGCTACTCGATCGCCCTCGGCCACTACACGATCAAGTGGGTCGACGTCCGCGTCGCCCACCGCTTCGCGGGCGGCCCGCCTCCGTCGACGCCCAAGTACGGGGTGCCGCGCGCGATCCACGAGTGGAAGCTGGCCGCGCGCTGGATCCTCGCCGCCGTCATCGCGATGGGGCTGCTTCAGGGCGCGACCTGGTACGTGGGACCCGACGGCGCCACCGAATCGCTCGCGCAGTGGCAGCAGCGGATGCTCTTCCTGATCGCGCTCAACGTGATCATCGCGCTGGGCTACACGGTGTTCCCGAAGAAGGCCCCGGCGATCACTCCGACCAAGGGGTAGCTAGCGCTCGCCGCCCGGCACCCACAGCACGTCCCCGACCTCCTTGTTCGCGATCCGGGCGAGGATGAACAGGAGGTCGGAGAGGCGGTTCAGGTACGTCGCGGTGAGCGGGTTCATCGTCTCGCCGTGGGCCTCCATCGCCGCCCACGTCGACCGCTCCGCCCGCCGCACCACCGTGCAGGCCTGGTGCAGCAGGGCCGCGCCCGCGGTGCCGCCCGGCAGGATGAAGGAGCGGAGCTTCTCCAGCTGCTCGTTGAAGTGGTCGCAGTCCGCCTCCAGCTTGTCGATGTAGAACTGCTCGACGCGCAGCGGCGGGAACTCGGGCTTCTCGACGACGGGGGTCGACAGGTCGGCGCCGACGTCGAACAGGTCGTTCTGCACTCGCACGAGCACCTTCACCACCTCCTCGTCGAGGCCGCCGAGGGCGACGGCCGTGCCGATGACGGCATTGGCCTCGTTGGCGTCCGCGTACGCCGAGATCCGCAGATCGGTCTTGGCGGTGCGACTCATGTCGCCGAGGGCGGTGCTGCCCTTGTCGCCGGTACGGGTGTAGATGCGCGTCAGATTGACCATGCGACCAGCGTAGTTACCCCGCGGCCCGGCGGAAGCCGCGTGTGCCGACCGTCACGGCGAGCGCCGCGAAGGCGAGGGCGACCAGTACCCCGTAGAGCATGGTGGCCGTCGCGTAGTGGCCGACGTACGCGTCCCGCATCGCGTCCACGAGATAGCGCAGCGGCATGACGTGCGAGAGCGCGTCCAGCCAGCCGGGCGCGAGCGCCATCGGCAGCATCAGGCCCGAGAGCAGCATCGACGGCATGGTGACCGCGTTGATGACGGGCCCGAACTCCTGCGGCGTACGGGCCTTGAAGGCGAGCGCGTACGACAGGGAGGCGAGCGAGACCGTCAGGAGCGCCACGAAGGCGAAACCGATCAGGATGCCCGCGAGCGGCGCCCGCAGGCCCATCGCGAGCGCGGTGAGCACGAGCAGCACGGCCTGGAAGGCGAACAGCGCGGTGTCGCGCAGCACGCGGCCGAGCAGCAGCGCGAGCCGGCTCACGGGCGTCACCTGCATCCGCTCCAGCACGCCGTGGCTCTTCTCGACGATGATGCCGAAACCGCAGAACGCGGCTCCGAACAGGCCGAGTTGGAGCAGCAGGCCGGGGACGAGTACCTGCCAGGAGCTGCCGCTTGTGCCCAGGGGCAGCTTGGTCAGCAGTGGGCCGAAGAAGAGCAGGTACAGCAGTGGCATGAGGATGCCGAAGAGCATCTGGAAGCGGGAGGACAGGGTCTGGCGGGCGTAGCGCCCGAAGATCAGGGAGGTGTCGGAGGCCAGGGTCTTCATCGCGCTCACACCGCCACCGGGGTCGTGTCCACGGGCGCGGGGCCGCGTCCGGTGATCGCCAGGAAGGTGTCCTGGAGCGTCGCGTCGATCGACCCGCCGTGCTCCAGCTTGAGCGCGCTCGGCGTGCCCTCGGCGGCCACGACTCCCTTGTCCACCACGACGATCCGGTCCGCGAGCGCGTCCGCCTCGTCGAGGTAGTGCGTGGTCAGGAAGACGGTCGTGCCGTGCTCCGCGCGCAGCCGGCGGACCAGGTCCCACAGGTCGGCGCGGCTGCCGGGGTCGAGCCCGGTCGTCGGCTCGTCGAGGAAGAGCACCTTGGGGTGGTGCACCAGCCCCATCGCGATGTCGAGACGGCGCCGCTGCCCACCGGAGAGCGCGCCGGTCCTGCGGTCCAGGAGATCGGTCAGGCCAAGGTCGGCGGCCAACTCCGCGGTGCGCGCGATGGCTTGAGGCTTCGTCAGGCGGTACAGACGGCCCTGCGTGACCAGCTCCTCGCGTACGGAGACGTGCGGGTCGACGCCGCCGGACTGGGCGACGTAGCCGACCGCGCGCCGCACCCCTGCCGGATCGCCCGCCAGATCGTGTCCCGCGACGGTGACCGCGCCGCCGGTGGGCGCGAGCAGCGTGGTGAGCATGCGAAGGGTGGTGGTCTTTCCCGCGCCGTTCGGGCCGAGGAAGCCGAGGATCTCGCCCGGCTCGACGCGCAGGTCGATGCCGCGGACCGCCTCGACGGGGCCGTTCTTGGTGGTGAAGGTCCGGGCGAGCCCGGACGCGCTGATGACTGCCATGTGAGCCAGAAAAACAGAGTCGCTGAAATTTTGCAACGTCCCCAAAATTTCAGCGAGGCCAGCAAACCCGTAGAATCGACGCATGGCAGAAGGGCTCAGGGAGCGGAAGAAGCGGCAGACCCGGCAGTACATCTCGGACGTGGCGACCGGCCTGTTCCTGGAGCGCGGCTTCGACGCGGTGACCGTCGCGGAGATCGCGGACGCGGCGGACGTCTCCGTGAACACCGTCTACAACTACTTCCCGGCCAAAGAGGATCTGTTCCTCGACCGGGCGTCCGGCGTCGTCGACCGGATGTCCCGCTGGGTGCGCGGGCGGGGCCCGGGGGAGTCCGCGGCCGCCGCCGTGCTGCGCGAGCTGCGCGAGGAGGTCGAGTCGGTCTCGCCGCGCGTCGGGCTCATGGCCGGCTACAGCGACTTCATGCGCGTGGTGCACGCCGCCCCCGCCCTGCGCTCCCGGCTGTGGGCCATCCAGCAGGAGGTGCGCGACAACCTCGTGGAGACGCTGCGCGAGGAGACCCGCGCCGCCGAGGACGACCCGCTGCCGGACCTGATCGGGGGTCAGATCGACTGGGTCCACCAGACGGTCATGGCAGGCATCGGCCGCCGGATGGTCGCGGGCGGCAGCCCCGCCGAGGTCTCCCGCGAGATGCTCGACGTGCTCGACGAGATGGAGGAACTTCTGAGCGACAAGGTGCTCAACTACGCCGTCCGTGACGCCTGATGACCATGAATGATCGATCACTGAGCCGTACCAGTGTGATGTCCGTCATTCGAGACGTGACGCGCATCTCTTAGCGCTCACACGACCGCTCACTGGCGCTAGTGTCCGCCGGAGAGCAACGTAAACAGCGGTAAAGCGGTCGCGCGGGACACGCGGTTAGGGGACGTACGTGGCAAGGAAGCTCGCCGTCATCGGAGCCGGCCTCATGGGGTCGGGCATCGCGCAGGTCTCCGCCCAGGCGGGCTGGGATGTCGTTCTGCGTGACGTCACCGATGAAGCGCTCACGCGCGGCACCGACGGCATCAAGGCCTCGTACGAGAAGTTCGTGGGCAAGGGCAAGCTCGACGCCGAGACCGCCCAGTCGGCGCTCGGCCGCATCACCGCGACCACCGACCTGGACGCCGCCGCCGACGCGGATGTCGTCGTCGAGGCCGTCTTCGAGAAGCTCGAGGTCAAGCACGAGATCTTCCGCGCGCTCGACAAGATCGTGCGGGACGACACCGTGCTCGCCTCGAACACCTCGGCCATCCCGATCACCAAGATCGCGGCGGCGACCGCCCACCCGGAGCGCGTCGTCGGCGCGCACTTCTTCTCGCCCGTGCCGATGATGCAACTGTGCGAGCTGGTGCGCGGCTACAAGACGAGCGACGAAACGCTCGCCACCGCGCGGGAGTTCGCCGAATCCGTCGGCAAGACCTGCATCGTGGTGAACCGGGACGTCGCGGGCTTTGTGACGACCCGTCTCATCTCCGCCCTCGTCGTCGAGGCCGCGAAGCTGTACGAGTCGGGGGTCGCCACCGCCGAGGACATCGACGTCGCCTGCAAGCTGGGCTTCGGGCACGCGATGGGGCCACTCGCCACCGCCGACCTGACGGGCGTCGACATCCTGCTGCACGCGACCGAGAACATCTACACCGAGTCGCAGGACGAGAAGTTCGCGCCGCCGGAGCTGATGCGCCGGATGGTGGACGCCGGTGACATCGGCCGCAAGAGCGGGCAGGGCTTCTACAAGCACGCTTGATCGGACAGCTGATGCCGTGTCACTCCTCGGGGTGAATTCGGTATCGGTTCGCTTACAGACGGCAACTTTCGGCCCCCGCGGCCCGTCAGTTGCAGTGACATACCCAGATCACCCGGATCACATGAACAGCTGAGTACCGGCTCAGAAACAGTCGCGTACTCCGACCACGCCGAGCACTTCTGTATTTCCCACGGGGAGCGCATATGTACATCAGGGGCGACCACGTCGAGCTGGTCGTCGGGGGCCGCCTCGACGTCCGCAGCGCGGCGGACGCCCGTACGGTCCTGCACACCGCCGTCGATGACGGAATCGGCGACCTGGTGCTCGACCTGTCCGAACTCGACTCCTGGGACGCGACGGGCCTCGGCGTCATCATGGGCGCCCACCGCCGCGCGGGCCGCTGCGGACGCCGGCTCGTGCTGCGCCGCGTGCCGCCCCAGATGCAGCGCCTGCTCGTCGCCACCAGACTGCACCGGATCCTGGCCATCGAAGGTGGCATCGGCGTCGAGTCCCTGCCGCGCGTCTGAGGCTGAAGGGCCGCGCGTGGCCGGGAGTTGCCCGGCTGAAACGGAAGGTATGGCCCCGGAAGGGGTGAACCAGTCATTCCGGCGGGAACCGCCGACAATCCTCACGAGACTGTGACGTCTCGGGCGGCGCGGTACCTCCCGGCTTCGTAGATACTGAGCGAAGCGACAGTGCGGTGTGCACAGGCCGGGAGGGGCAAGCGGCACACCACGCTTTTGGGGGGCTTTGACGATGGACCCGATGAACCGGGGACCGGAAGATTCCAGCCAGGAACGGCACGACGGGGCGGGGGACGGCGCGGCGCGACAGCGCCCGCCACGCGACCCCCTGACACCCGACTACGGCCAGGCGTCACCCGCGCTCGCCCGCACCGTGCAACTCGTCTCGGGCGACCACCTGCTGACCGTCAATCCCGTCGACGGCAGCGAGATCGAACCCTGCCCGCCCGGCGAGCGTCCGGGCCGGCCCGCCAAGTACGACGCCATGGAGCGTGCGGCGCTCGCCCGCGCCGGGCGGCCTCCGCTGCCACCCGGCCCCGCACAGCCTCAACGGCCGCTCCTGGAGCGGCAGGAGGAGCGCGAGCGCCTGGTGCGGCTCCTGGCACGCGGTCGCTCCGTACGGCTCACAGGGCCCGCGGGATCGGGGCGCACGGCGCTGCTCGACCAGATCACCGAGGACTGCGCCGACATCGCGCCCGACGGCGTCGTCCGCCTCTGCGGCCACCGGCGCTCCGTGGACGACCTGCTGTACGACCTGTTCGGCGCGGTCCACAAGGCACCCCTGCACCGCCCCGACCGCGCGCTGCTGCTCGAACTCGTCCACGACATCGGCGCCGTGGTCATCCTCGACGACCTCGAGTTCGGCGGCGCCGCGCTCGACGAACTCCTCGAAGCGACGCCCGAGTGCGCCTTCCTGCTGTCCGCGACGCCCGACGTGCCGGCGCCGTCGGCCGACTCGCACGTCGAGGAGGTCTTCCTGGCGGGGCTCGGCCGCGGCGGCGGACAGGAGCTCCTGGAGCGGGCCGTCGGCCGGGTGCTCACAGACGAGGAGGCGCAGTGGGCCGCCGACCTCTGGTTCGAGTCCGAGGGCCTGCCGCTGAGGTTCGTACAGGCGGGCGCCCTGCTCCGGCAGCGCGACCAACTCCGCTCCGACCCCGAGGCGTTCGACGCGTTCGGGTACTACGAGGGCCCCGACGCCGCACCCGTCGACGCGCCCTTCGATGCCGACGGGCACGACGTGCCGCTGCCCGCGCTCGCCGAGGCAGCGGCACCCGCCGCGCTGCTCGCGTCCCGGCTCGGCGCGTCCGCGCGCGCCACGCTGGAGTTCGCGGTCGCGCTCGGCGGCGAGATCCCGCACCAGGCGCATCTGCCGGCCCTCGTCGGTGACACGCACGCCGACGCGGCCCTCGCCGAACTCGTCTCCTGCGCGCTCGTCACTCCTGTCGGCGGCCGCTACCGCCTCGCGGCCGGCGTACGGCAGCAGCTGGAGACCGCGGGCTACGGCACCGACTCCGCCGGACGCGGGCGTACCGCCGCCCAGCACTACGCCTGGTGGGCCGCGCACCCGTCGGTGGGGCCCGAGCGGGTGGCCGGGGAGTCCGATGCGGTGCTGGCCGCGCTCGCGGCGACGGCGGCGCTCGATGCGTCCGTGGAGCTGGCCCGCGCGGCCGCTCCCGCCTTCGCCGCAGGGCTCGCCTGGAGCGCGTGGGAGCGCGCCCTCAGGGCCGGCCTCGAAGCCGCGCGTGCCACCGGGCAGGTGTCCGAAGAGGCGTACTTCCACCACGAGTTGGGCATCCTCGCGATCCTCGGCGGGGAGCTCGACCGGGCCCGCGTCGAGCTGGAGGCTTCCATAGCGCTGCGCGGCGCCGTCGCCGACAAGCGCGGCACGATCGCCGGACGCCGGGCCCTCGCCCTGGTCGCCGACCGCTCGGGCGGCCCGCTGCCCGGTGGGAGCACGGCGGCGGGGGAGGAGGTACCGGACGCGATGTACGAGGAGTCGGCCTCGCCGCCCGGCGGGGTCCCCGCGTACGCACAGTCCGAGGCGCCGGGCGAGCCCGACACCCTGGTGACCCGTCGGGCCGCCGCCGCGCCCGCACCGCCCGCCCCGACCGTCGTCGGCGCCAAGGCGCCCTCGCGCAAATCGGTGGCCGGCGGAGCCCGGCGCAACATGGTGGCGGCGGGCGCGGGCGCACTGCTCGCGGCGGTGCTCGGCACGGTCGTCACGCTCGGCGCCACGTCGGGCAACGACGACCCGCCGTCGGACAAGGTCGACACGAAGCCGTCGGCGACGGCCGGGGAGAACGGCGGGGAGCTGGGCGCCGACAAGGCGGGCGGCGGCGACGGCAGGACGAGCGCGGCGCCGACCGACCCCGGTAAGGACGGCGTCCTCGGCACGGCGGACGACCCGACCCCGTCGAGCGGGGCGAGCAGCGGGCCCTCGAATTCCCCGAGCGGCTCCAAGTCGCCGGACGACCCGACGAAGTCGCCGTCCAAGCCGCCCACGAAGTCCCCGACGAAATCGCCCACCAAGCCGCCGACGAAGCCGCCCACTTCACCCCCGACGAAGCCGCCGACGACCCCGCCGACCACGCCACCGACAACTCCTCCGACGACGCCGCCGACGACCGCGCCGACGACGCCGGACACCTCGGACACGGCGAGCGGCCCGATCACGACGACGCCCAGTGGGAGCGGCTCCGTCGCGTGAGTATGTCCAGCCTCGCCGGCGTTTGAGGCGCGGGGTCCGGGGCAGCGCCCCGAGGCGTCAACCCCGGACTTCCGCGACCCTCAGAAGAGCCGCAGCTTGTCGTCCTCGATACCGCGAAGCCCGTCATAGTCCAGCACGGCGCAACCAATACCCCGGTCGGTCGCAAGAACCCGCGCCTGCGGCTTGATCTCCTGTGCCGCGAAGACACCCCGCACGGGGGCAAGGTGCGGATCCCGGTTCAACAGCTCCAGGTAGCGCGTGAGTTGCTCGACCCCGTCGATCTCGCCACGGCGCTTGATCTCGACGGCCACGGTCTGCCCGTCGGCGTCCCGGCACAGGATGTCGACCGGGCCGATCGCCGTCATGTACTCGCGGCGAATGAGCGTGTAGCCCTCGCCCAGCGTGTCGATGCGGTCGGCGAGCAGCTCCTGGAGGTGGGCCTCCACGCCGTCCTTGATGAGGCCGGGGTCCACGCCGAGCTCGTGCGAGGAGTCGTGGAGGATCTCCTCCATCGTAATGATGAGCTTCTCACCCGCCTTGTTGACGACGGTCCACTTGCCCTCGTCGTCTCCGGTGCCCTCCTTCAGGGTGCACGGCGGCGACATCCAGTTGAGGGGCTTGTAGGCACGGTCGTCCGCATGGATCGAGACGCTGCCGTCCGCCTTCACGAGGATGAGGCGAGGTGCCGACGGGAGGTGGGCGGTGAGCCGGCCCGCGTAATCCACGGAGCAACGGGCGATGACGAGACGCATGGTCGGCAACGCTACTCGACACCCACCGGCCCACGCACTTCTCCCTCCCGTCCCCCACCCCCGCCCTGCCCGAGCCCCTGCGGTGCGCCCCTTTAATTCCAGTAAGCACGCGTTCGCCATTGGCCGGTTGTGTACGAACGAATACCCCTACGCCCTGTTGCGGTTCGGACACGTTGCCTACCGTAGAAGACAGGAGGTCGCGGCGCGTGCACGCTGCGTGTTCCACGAGCCCGTGCGTGCTGAGGACTTCTGCCCTGTCCGTCAGCCCCCGCTCCCCGGGGGTGCGAGAGGAGAACCCATGTCGCTCGACGTCTCACCGGCACTGTTGGATCAGGCCGAGCGAGGCGAGGTTGACGAAAAGGACTTCGTCGACTGCGTCCGGACCTCCCTGCCTTACGCATGGGAGATGATCAGCTCCCTGGTGGCTCAGCTGAAGGTCGACGGCGGAGCGTTCGCCGACAACCAGACGCCGCCCCCGGACGAGCAGGCACGTGGACAGCTTCTGCGTGCGCTCGCGAGTGACGCGATACGCGGCGCGCTGCAGCGGCACTTCGGTGTCCGCCTCGCGTTCCAGAACTGCCACCGGGTCGCGGTGTTCCCGCAGGACCCGTCGGTGGACGAGACGCTCGCCCGCTTCACCTCGGCCCGCAATCAGCTGCTCAACCAGTCACCGGAGCTGCGTGACTGCTGAGCGTTGAGGGCGTAACGCCTTTGCCTGTCGGCCCGTACGCGGGAGGTGCATCTGTACGGGCCGACGGGTGCCGAGGCGAGATACCCACGGCGTCAGTCGAGTTGTGGCAGTACCTCGGCTCCCAGGCGCCGTACGTTCTCCTCCGTCGCCGTGAGATCCCCGGAACCTTCGACGAGGAGCGCGAACCGGGTGATCCCCGTCCGCTCCGCTGTGGTCGCGAGCCGGTCCGCGCACAACTGCGGCGTGCCGACCGGGTGCAGGGAGCACAGCAGCTCCGTGTACGCGTGCGGGTCGCGCATCGCCCGCGCCCTGCCGTCGACCGTCACATGGGCGTCAAGCCCCTGCTTCAGCCAGCCCGGCATCGCCTTGAGGAGTGTCTCCGCGGCCTCCGACTCGCTGTCACCGATCTGGGCGACACCGGCCGACACGTGCGCCGCCGCGTAGATCTCCTCGACCGAGCGCCCGGCCTCGCGCGCGCAACGCCGCCAGAGACCGACCATCTGGGCCTTGTCCTCGTCCCCGATGTGCATGCCGAGCAGCATCGGCAGACCGCGCTCGGCGGCGAGGCGCACGCTCTTCGGTGACGTACAGGCGACGATCACTTCCGGCCCTTCCTGGGCCGCCCCGCCGATCGCCTCGGTCGGACGCGGCACGACCGCGACCTCACGGAAGTCGAAGCGCTCCCCGGAGCCCCCGACGTGCTCCTCCCGGAGCCACTTGAGGAGCAGGTCGAGGGATTCCGGGAACCCCTTCTCGTACGCCTCGACGCCCGCCCCGAAGACCTCCAGGTCCACCCAGGGCCCGCCCCTGCCGACGCCGAGCGAGAACCGGCCGCCGGACGTGACGTGCAGCAATGCCGCCTGCTCGCCGAGGGCGACCGGGTGCGCGGTCGGCAGCACGCTGACCGCCGTACCGACCCGCAGTGTGTTCGTGCGCCCGAGCAGCAGCGCGGCCAGCGTGACGGCCGAGGGACAGGTCCCGTACGGCACGAAGTGGTGCTCCGCGAGCCACACCGAGTCGAGCCCCGCCTCTTCGGCGACCTCGGCGGACCGCACCGCGCGATGCAGTGCCTCCCCCTGCCCCTGCCCCGGAAACTGGGCCGCCAGTACAAACGTCCCTACACGCATCGCACTCCTGCCTTCCTTGGTGCCGACGCGGGCATTCCCCTGTAGGCAATAACGGTTGGCAAGTGCCAAAGACACGGCCTCCCAAGAAGATTGGCGGATTTTCCGGCAAGTCTTGACGAGCCCCACGCACCACGGTCTGCGGGTGCCCCCCGGCCTTCGGCGTAGGCTTGATACGACCTTCCGCTCCGTTCAGACACCCCGAGGTGAGACGTGTCTCCGCGCCGCAACCGCCCCAAGACAGGCGGATCGTCCAGCAGCAGCGAGTCCACCGGCAGTGGGGACGAGGCGAGGCGCTACGGCGGGTTCCAGTCCGCCGAGAGCTGGCAGGGTGAGCAGTGGAGCGTGCGCCATGTGGCGGGCGCGAGCGCGGCCGGAAAGACGTACCGCTGCCCCGGCTGCGACCAGCAGATCGCTTCCGGGGTCGCCCATGTGGTGGCCTGGCCGGAGTTCGGGGGAGTGGACGACCGCCGGCACTGGCACAAGGCGTGCTGGAACGCGAAGGACCGCCGCACCACGAAGGTGCAGCGGTCCAGGAACGCGCCGAGGTACTGAAGGCCGCCAGGCCCGCTATACGTCGCGGTTGTTGAGCGACAGGAACGCGCCGCCGAGCGCCACCGCGGTGATCGCCGCCATGATCCACAGCGGTTGCCAGCCCGTCGGGCCCGATCCGGCGGTCACCGAGTTGTCGTAGAGCACGGCGAGCTGGCTGGGGATCGAGTACTCGAGCAGCGCCTGCTGCAGGTCCTTGAGCGACTGCGCGAACATGAAGATCGCCATGACGAGCGGCAGCAGCACGACGCCGACCATGATGGTGATCGCGCCCGCCGAGTGCCGTACGAGCGTGCCGACGGCGAGACCGAGCAGGCCGAGCAGCGCGACGAACAGCCCGACGCCGAAGGTCGACTTCGCCCACGTGCCGCCCTCCGGCGAGTCCACGCCCACGATGCCCACCTGGAGCGCGCCGACGAGCGCGGCGAACACGGTGGTCAGCACCGCGACGAGCAGGAAGAAGACGATCGCCTTGGCGGCGAGCACCCGGCTCCGGCTCGAGCAGGCCGTCATCGTCGTACGGATCATGCCGGTGCCGTACTCGGAGGCGATGGTCAGGACGCCGAGGGTCATCACGCAGATGGTGCCGAGCAGCGTGCCGAAGAAGCCGAGGCTGAGCACCTGGGCGCTGCTCGGCGACGTGCCGTCGTCGGCGGCGACCACGGCGGCCGAGGCCAGACCGAGGCCGACCATCAGCACGATCATCACGCCCAGCGTCCACATCGTGGAGCGCACGGAACGGATCTTCGTCCACTCCGAGGCGAGCGCGTCGCCGAGGTGCGCCTTGCGGATCGGGATGGGCGAGGCGTACGAGGCGCCGGGTGCGGTGAGGGGCGGGGGCGGCGTGCTCATCGGGCGTCCTTGTCCATCGGCGGGGCGGTCGGGGCCGGTGCGGCGGGCGGGGCCGGCGCGATGGGCGGGGCCGGCGGAGCCATCGGGGCCGCGTACGGGTTCTGGTTCGCGACGGGCGGCTGAACGGGCGGCTGGACCGGGGCCTGGGGCGGCGGCGGGGCGTACCAGCCCGGCTGGCCCTGGCCCGGCACCGGCATCTGCTGCGGCGGCATCATGCCGGGCGGCACCGGCTCCTGGAAGCCCGCGCGCTGGTCGGCGGTGGAGCGGTAGTCGACGGCGCCCTGCGTCATCCGCATGTACGCCTCCTCCAGCGAGGCCTGGTGCGGCGACAGCTCCCACAGCCGTACGTCGGCGCCGTGCGCCAGATCGCTGATCTGCGGCAGTGCCAGGCCCGTGACCCGGAGCCCGCCGTCCTGCTCGGGCAGCACCTGGCCGCCCGCCTCGGTCAGCGCGGCCGTCAGCTTCTCGCGCTGCTGCGGCTCGCTGTCGGGGGTGCGCACTCGCGCGAAGCCGGCCGAGTTGTGCGCGATGAAGTCCCGCACGCTCATGTCGGCGAGCAGCTGCCCGCGCCCGATCACGATCAGGTGCTCGGCGGTGAGCGCCATCTCGCTCATCAGGTGCGAGGAGACGAAGACCGTGCGCCCCTCGGAGGCGAGCGTCTTCATCAGGTTCCTGACCCAGAGGATGCCCTCGGGGTCGAGGCCGTTGACCGGCTCGTCGAAGAGCAGCACCTGCGGGTCGCCGAGGAGCGCGGCGGCGATGCCGAGCCGCTGCCCCATGCCGAGCGAGAACCCCTTGGAGCGCCGCTTCGCGACGTCCTGAAGCCCGACGACGCCGAGCACCTCGTCCACGCGGCGGGCCGGGATGCCGGAGAGCTGGGCCAGGCTCAGCAGATGGCTGCGGGCGGTCCTGCCACCGTGCACGGCCTTCGCGTCGAGCAGCGCGCCGACCTGGCGCGGCGCGTTCGGGAGCTTGTTGTACGGATAGCCGCCGATGGTCACGTGACCGGCGGTCGGCTGGTCGAGGCCGAGGATCATCCGCATGGTCGTGGACTTGCCCGAGCCGTTCGGCCCGAGGAATCCGGTCACGGTCCCCGGCCGCACCTGGAAGGAAAGGTTGTACACGGCTGTCTTCGCGCCGTAGCGCTTCGTCAGGCCGGCTGCCTCGATCATTCTCCGCACCCATCGGAAGGTTCTGAGAGTTCAGGACGTCGGGGCAGACGCCCCCGTAAGGGTTAGGAGCGTATACGCGAGCTGACGGTTCCGGCCAAGAGTGAGCAAAGCGTCAGGCGGGGCCGGAGGGGATTGTTCCGCCCGCGCGCAGGAGCCGGGTGCCCTCCTCGCGCACGGCGGGGGACGCGGCAGCGCGCCGTACCCAGTCCCGCGGGGCCGGTCCGAGCAGTGCGGCCAGCTCCGGGGAGGCCGCCATGAGCGCGCTCAGGAGGCCCGCCTGATCGCCGCCGCCGGCCCGCGGGGCACCGGTGCCCGGGTCGACGAGAACGCCGTGCTCACCCACGTACATCTGGAGACCGGGGACGGGTGCCCCGGGGACCGCGGCCCTGCGGTAGTTGGGCAGCTCGGTGGCGTCGACCGCCTTCAGCTGGGCCGCGTCGAGCCAGGACACGACGAGGGTGCGCGCGGCCCGCGGATCCGGGTAGGGGGCGGCCGCCACATAGCCGTTGCGCCCGATGTGTGCGGAGCAGCCGACGCCGATGCCGCGCGTGGGGAGCGGCACCATCGGCACGGCGACCGGCAGACCGAGCTTCTTCAGCTTGTACGCGACCTGGGCGGGGGCCGCGTTGGAGCCGACGGCGAGGACGGGGGTGCGGTCCGCGGTCCAGCGGGGCAGTTCGTGCTCCACGTCCAGGTCGAGGAGTTCGTCGCCGCGCAGGAGGGCCGGGGCGGTGACCGGGCGGCCGGGGTAGCTGAGCGGGGTGAGGGCGGGGACGGTGTCGTAGCCGAGGGAGGCAAGGGTGCGGCTGGGGTCGATGAGCGCCATGGGGCCGCAGGGTAGGGCAGGCCCGCAGGCCCGTTCTACGCGTCCCGCTTCTTCAGCAGCGCGTATCCGACGATCAGCGCCACCGCCACCCACACCAGCAGGATCGCGAGCCCGCCCCACGGCCCGTACGGAGCGTCGTCGCTCGGCGGGTCCACCACCTGCATGACCTTCAGGCCCGCCTGGTCGGGGAAGTACTGGGCGACCTTCTTCGTGGCCGAGACGCTGCCGAGGATGGGCGAGACCAGGAAGAAGAACGGCATCAGGATGCCGAGCGAGAGCATGGGGGAGCGGAGCATCGACGCGACGCCCATGGAGAACGTCGTCATCAGCGTCATGTAGACGGCGGCGCCGAACACCGCGCGCAGCACGTTCGGGGAGCCGAGGTCCGTGCTGTGGTCGCCGAGCATCAGCTGGCCGAGGAAGAACGACGCGAAGCTGATGATCAGCGCCACGACGAGCGCGAGCAGCGCGGCGACCAGGATCTTGGAGAAGAGGAACGTGCCGCGCTGCGGGACCGCCGCGAGCGAGGTGCGGATCATGCCCGTGCTGTACTCGCTCGCGACCACGAGCACCCCGAAGACCAGCATCGCGAGCTGGCCGAGGGTGAGGCCGGAGAAGGAGATGAAGGTCGGGTCGAAGGTCAGCTTGTCCCCGGTCGACATCTTGTCGAAGTCGTTGCTGGTGAGCGCGCTGATCAGCATGCCGAGGCCGACCGAGACGAGCACCGCGAGGCCGAGCGTGAAGGCCGTCGAGTTCACCGATTTGATCTTGGTCCACTCGGAGCGGAGGACCTGGGACGCGGCCATCTCAGGCACCCTTCTCTCGGTTCGCTTGGTTCCAGCCCGAACCCCAGCCCGACTGCTGCGGGTTCTGAGGATTCTGCGGGTTCTGCTGCTCCGGAGCGTCCGTGTGCGCGTGGTACTCCACCGACTCGGCCGTCAGCTGCATGAACGCCTCTTCCAGGGAGGCCTGCTGCGGGCTCAGCTCGTGCAGGACGAGCTGGTTGCGCGCGGCGAGCTCGCCGAGCTCCTCGGCGGGGTGGCCGTCCACCTCAAGGGTGCCGCCGGACTCCACGACCGTGATGCCGTCCCGGTGCAGCACGTCGAGCAGGCGCTCGCGCTGCGGCGAGCGCAGCCGGACGTACGAGCGCGAGTTCTGCCGGATGAAGTCCGGCATCGACATGTCGGCAAGGAGGCGCCCCTGCCCGATGACCACCAGGTGGTCGGCGGTGAGCGCCATTTCGCTCATCAGGTGGGAGGAGACGAAGACCGTACGGCCGGCGGTGGCGAGGGACTTCATCAGGTTGCGGATCCAGTGGATGCCCTCGGGGTCGAGCCCGTTCACCGGCTCGTCGAACATCAGGATCTGCGGGTCGCCGAGCAGCGCGCCGGCGATGCCGAGCCGCTGCCCCATGCCGAGCGAGAAGCCCTTCGCCTTCTTACGGGCCACGGCCGTGAGGCCGACCGTGTCGAGCACCTCGTGCACGCGGCTCCTGGGGATGCCATTGGACTGCGCCAGGCACAGGAGGTGGTTGTAGGCGCTGCGGCCGCCGTGCATCGCCTTCGCGTCCAGCAGCGCGCCGATGTAGCGCAGCGGGTCCTTCAGCTGGGCGTAGTGCTTGCCGTCGATCCGGACGTCGCCCGCCGTCGGATTGTCGAGGCCGAGCATCATCCGCATCGTGGTGGACTTGCCCGCGCCGTTGGGGCCGAGGAAGCCGGTGACGATTCCTGGCCGGACGGAGAAGGTGAGGTCGGCCACGGCCGTTTTCTCGCCGTAGCGCTTGGTCAGCCCCGAGAGCTCGATCATGCGGCCACGCTAAAACGGGACAAAGCCCCCGGCCACTCAAGAGTGACCGGGGGCCGATCAAGCCCCGCCTGCGATCGAGCGGCGGGGGCTTGATTAACGCGACTGCTGGGCCGGAACGCCTCGCGAGACGGGCTCGTCCTCGGCCGGGGCGCCGGCGGCAGCCACCGCCGCACCCGTGAGGGTGGCGAGCATTTCGCGGACGTTCGTCAGCTGCGCGTTGATCGAGTCGCGGCGGTTGGTGAGGGCCGCCAGCTCGCGCTCGGACTCGCTGCGGATGCGGTCCGCCTTGGCGTTCGCGTCCGCGACGATGTCCTCGGCCTGTCGCTGGGCCGTCTCCACCGTCTGGCGGGCGCGGCGCTCGGCGTCCGTGCGCAGCTTCTCGGCCTCGAGGCGGAGCTGCTCGGCACGGTGCTCGATCTCGGCGAGGCGCTTCTCGGCCTTGGCCTGACGCGAGGCCAGGTCGCGCTCCGACTGCTCCCGGCGCTTGGCCAGGTTCGTCTCGAAGTCGGCGGCGGCCTGGGCGGCCTTGGCGCGCGTCTCCTCGAAGAGGGCGTCCGCCTCCTCGCGCTTGGACTGCGCGTCCTTCTGCGCCTCGGTGCGCAGCGTGGTGGCCTCGCCCTTGGCCTTCTCGACGATCCGAACGCCCTCGTCCTCGGCCTTGGTCTTGCGCTCGGCGGCGAACGACTCCGCGTCGTTGCGCACCTGCTGGGCCGCGGACTCGGCGAGCTCCCGGTGCTGCTCGGCCGCCCTGCGGGCCTCTTCACGCAGGTCCTTGGCCTCCTCCTCGGCGAGGCGGAGGATCTTCTCGACGCGGGCGCCGAGGCCGGCGTACGACGGCTCCGCGTCGTTCACCTGCGCCTGAGCGTTCTGCGTCTCGAGGTGGAGTTCCTCGATGCGCTTTTCCAGAGCAGTGATACGGGCAAGAGCACTGTCACGGTCGGAGACGAGCTTGGAGATCCGTTCGTCCACCTGAGCGCGGTCGTACCCACGCCGCACAAGCTCGAAGCCGTAGGGGGAAGTGTCGCTCATGGGGTTCCTGTCGAATGAGACCGGTGAGGTGATAGGGGGAATCCTAGGGGGCGTAGCGGCGTGTCATCGGGCAGATGTCGGATTGGTGAGCCTTCAACTCTAGAATGTCACCCCTTTTGAGTGGCGTAGGGACGGAGCGCTTGCCAGAACAGGGCCAAAGGTCCTTGGCGAGCAAGGTAGTTGGCCGAAAGGCTAGCCCTCCGAGCCCTTGCCACCCGAACGTGTGGCCCCCGCCGCGGCCCCCGCCTTGACGCCGCCGTCCTTGCCTCCCCCGCCGGACGGCGCCTCAAAACTTTCCAACGCCTCCAACACGTCCTGGACACGGGAGATCTCGGCATTGATGTCCTCGCGGCGCCTGACCAGCACGTCGAGGTCCCGCTGCCCCTTGTCGATCATCGCGGTGGCCTCCTGCTCCGCGTCCGCCTTGATCTTGTCCGCCTCGCGGGACAGCTCGGCCTTCTTCTGCTCGGCTTCCTTGAGAAGTCCTTCGGCCTTCTTCACGGCCGCGATCCGGACCTTGCCGGCCTCCGAATTCGCGTCGTTCAGCAGCTCCTTGGCCTTCGCCTGCGCCTCGGAGAGCTGCTCCTCCGCGGCCTTGACCAAGGCGTCGCAGCGTTCGCCCGCGTTCTTCATGGCCTCCGCCGACTCGCGGCGCGCGTAGTCGTGCAGCTCCTCGATCTCGGCCGTGATCCGGTCGCGCAGCTCCTCGGCGCGCTCCCTGATCTGCGTCGCGTCCCTGCGGGCGCCGACGAGCAGCTCGTCCGCGTCCGTACGGGCCTTCTCCACGATCGAGTTGCCTTCGACGGTCGACTCCGAGACCAGGCGCTCGGCCTCCGTGCGGGCCGCGCCGACCATCGTGTCGGCCTGCGACTCCGCTTCGGCGGTCGTCTTCTGCGCCGTCTCCTGCGCCTCGCGGGTCAGCTTGTCGGCCTCGGTCGCGGACTCCGTGATGAGCGTGTCGACCTGCTCCGCGGCCTCCGTACGCCGCTTGTTGGCGTCCTTGCGGGCCTCGTCGAGCGTGCGCTCGGCCTCCTCGCGCGCGGCCGCCGTGACGCGGTCCGCCTCGGCCGCGGCCTCCGCCTTGACGCGCTCGGACTCGGTGCGGATCCGCTCGGCGTGCTGCTGTGCGGAGGTGACCGTCTCGGCGGCCTCGGCGCGCAGCCGCTCCGCGTCGCCGGAAGCGTCCGAGATCAGCTTCTCGGCCTTGGCGACGGACTCGGTCCGTACGCGCTCGGCCTCGGCCCGCGTCTCGCTGGTCAACTGCTCGGCGGCGGCCGTCGATTCGGCGCGCAGCCGCTCGGCCTCGGTGCTCGCGTCGCCGACGAGCTTCTCGGCCTTCGCCGTGGACTCGGAGCGGACCCGCTCCGCCTCCGTGTTGGTCTCCGTCGTCAGGCGCTCGGCCTCGGTGGTCGCCTCGGTGATCAGCGTGTCGGCCTGCTCGGCCGCGTCGGAGCGGATCCGGTTGGCGTCCTCGCGGGCGTCCGCGCGGGTGCGCGAGGCGTCCTGGTCGGCGGCCGCACGCAGGTCGGAGGCCTCCGTACGGACCTGCTGGGCGTGCTCGGAGGCGTCCGTGCGCAGCCGCTCGGCCTCGGTGAAGGCCTCCGAAACGGTGCGCTCCGCCATCGACTTGGCGGCTTCCGCCTCGGCGGTCGCGTCGGAACGGACCCGGTTCGCGTCCTCGGTGGCGCGCTCCCGCTCCGCGTAGGCGTCGGAGCGGACCCGGTCGGCCTCCTCCTGCGCCTCCGTCCTCGTGCGCTCCGCCGCGTGCTCGGCGGCGCTGCGCAGCCCGGTGATCTCCTCCTGGGCCTGCTCGTGCAGCCCGGCCACGGAGTCGCGCACCTGCTGCGCCGTCTGCTCGGCCGTGGAAACCATCTCGGTCGCCCGCTGGTCCGCCTCCTCGACCAGACGCACGGCCTCGGCCTGCGCCTCGTCGACGCGGGCGCGCGCCACGGCGAGCAGCTCCTCGCTCTGCTCGCGGGCCCGCTCGCGCTCCTGCTCGGCCTCCTCGCGCGCGCTGCTAAGCGTCTCCTCGGCCTCGCGGCGGCGCCGGGCCGCCTCCTCCTGGGCGGCGGCCAGCGTCTCGGCGGCCTCGGTCGCGATCCGCTCGGCGGCGGTCCGCGCCTCGGCGCGGATCCGGTCGGCGGACTCCTGCGCCTCGGTCTTGAGCCGCTCGGCCTCCGCGGACGCCTCCGAGGTCAGGCGCACGGCGGCGTTCTCGGCCTCGGAGCGGGTCGTCGCGGCGTCGGACGCGGCCTCCGTACGAAGGCGCTCGGCCTCCGTCTCGGCCTGCGCCTGCACCGTACGGGCGCGCTCGGCTGCGTCCGCGCGCAGCCGCTCGACCTCGTCGGCGGCCTCGCGGCGCAGCGTCTCGCCCTGCTCCCGCGCCTCGTTCAGCGTCGTCTCCGACGCGGTCAGGCGCTCCTCGGCCTCCGTGTGCAGGCGGGTCAGCTCGTGGGCCGCCTCCTCCTGCTTGGCCCGCATGGCCCGATCGGCCTCGTCCTTGAGCTCCTGCGCCGCGCGCTCCGCCTCGGACCGGGTGGCCTCGGCCTGCTCCTCGGCCTCGGTGCGGTACCGCTCGGCCTCCGCGCGCGTGCGCTCCAGGGTCTCCTCGGCCTGCTTGCGCAGCGACGTGGCCCGCTCGATGGCCTCCGTACGGACGCGCTCGCTCTCCGTCGTCGCGGAGGTCCGCAGCTCGTCGGCGTCCGCCTTCGCCTTGGAGAGCAGCTGCTCGGCGGTGCTGGCCGACTCCTCGATCTGCTGGACGGCCTCGCGGCGGGCCTCGGCCCGGATCCGCTCGCCCTCCTCGACGGCCTCGGCCCGCAGCTGCTCCGCCTCGCCGCGAAGGCGCCGCGCCTCCTCCTGGAGCTCGACGGTCTTGGCGCGGTACTCCTTGGTGTCGTCCTTGGCCGCACCCTTGAGTTCCATCGCCAGGTCGTGCGCCTCGGCGCGCAGCCGGTCCGCCTCGGTCTCGGCGTCGGTGCGCAGCCGCTCGGCCTCGTCGGCCGCCGCCTTCGTCGTCGCCTTGGCTTCCTCGGACGCCTTGTTGAGCACGTCCTCCGCGGTGCGCGCGGCCTTCGCGAGCTCGCCGGCGGTCTCCTCGGCGGTGACCGTGCGGGCCTTCTCCTTGGCCGCGGCGATCAGGTTCTCGGCCTCGGCGCGCGCGTCGGCGACGACCTGCTCGGCCTCCGACTTCGTGGTCTCCGCGTCCTTGGTGGCCTCCTGGACGAGGCGCGCCACCTGCTCCTTTGCGGTGCGGGTGCGCTGCTCGTTGGCCGCCTCGGCGCTCGTGAGCTGCTTGGCCGCGGCTTCCTTCGCCTCCGCGAGCACCTTGTCGGCCTCGGCGCGGGCCTCGCGCAGCGCGCTGTCCGCCTCGGCGATCTTCTGCTCTGCGGCGCGGTTCAGCTCGCCGGACCGGCGGCGGGTCTGCTCGGACTCCTCGCTCGTCGACGTCCGCAGCTGCTCGGCGTGGTCGGTGGCCTCCTGCGCCTGCGTCGACGCGGCGTTCAGCAGGCGCTCGGCGTCCTGCCGGGCGCGGGCCAGGATCGACTGCGCCTCGGAGCGCGCCTCCTCGGCCTCGGAGGTGAGGCGCTGGCGGGCCTGTTCGGCGACCCGCTCGGCCTCGGTGCGGGCGGCGGCGAGCGCCTGGTCGGCCTCGGCGCGCGACTCGTCGAGGAGGCGACGGGCCTGCTGCTCGGTGCGGGCGCGCAGCTGCTCGGCCCACTGCACGTTCTCGTTGACGTGCGTCTCGACCGTGCGGCGGCGCTCCGCGAGCTCCTGGTCGAGCTGCTGGCGGCGGTTGACGGCCTCCGTGTGCAGCTCGGACTGGAGCCGGGACTGCTGCTCCGCGTGTTCCTGGAGGATCCGCTGGGTCTGGGCGCGGGCATCGCGCAGCTCGCGCTCGGCGTCGGCGCGCAGCTGGTCGGCCTGGATCTGCGCGTTACGGAGGAGCTGCTCGGCCTGGTAGCCGATGTCCGACCCGTCGTAGGCAGGCCGGGACGCGAGGCTGCGGCGCGCCTCGTGCAGCTTGGCGCGCAACACCTCCACCTGGTAGCCGAGGTCCTCGGCGTGCTGGACGGCCTTCTCCCGATCGGTCTTCAGCCGGTCCATCTCGGCTTCGAACCGCGAGAGATGGTCGGTCTCAGCCGGCCGTCGGCCGTCCTGGCTCTCATAGCCCCGCACTGCGCGGTCCCATCCGTCCCCTGGTCGCAAGTTCTTCTTACGAGCCCCGCCCATCCCGCGAACGGAGCCCCCGGGGAATGGTGTCAGATCGAATGGAACGGTGCCGTCGGACCGGTACGGCTGGTGCCGTGTGCTGCCCGACTTGCCCCGACCCTCGTCCCCCGATACCCGGACCCCGGCCCACGACCGGCCGTTGGAGACGGCAGCCGCCCCACAACCCTACCGGCCCGGCTATGTGGAGGTCAGTGCTCCGCCGAGTCCTTCGGTGCGGCGGTGACGAGTTCCGTGAGTACGCCGTGGCAGTCCTTGGGGTGCAGGAACGTGATGCGGGAGTCCATCGAGCCCCGCCGGGGCTCTTCGTAGAGGACGCGTACGCCCTTGTCCTTGATGTCGTTCGCGTCCGTGTCGACGTCGGCCGTGCCGAAGGCGATGTGGTGCACACCCTCGCCGTTCTTGGCCAGCCACTTGCCGACGGCGGAGTCGTCGCGGGTGGGTTCGAGCAGCTGGAGGTAGGTGGCGCCCCCGTCGCTCGTCTCGTTGACCTTGAGCATGGCCTCGCGTACGCCCTGCTCCTCGTTGACCTCGGAGTGGTACACCTCGAAGCCGTATGTGGCCCGGTAGAACTCGACGGTCTTGTCGAGGTCGAAGCAGGCGATCCCGATGTGGTCGATTCGCGTCAGCATGCTGTAAGTGCAGCGCGGTTCGAGGTGGTTACGCAACGTGCGCGCGATCACACCCCGGTGGCGATGACGTGCGCCATACCGGTCAGTACATTCGAGTAAACCCTCGTTCACTCCTCACCTCCAAGGGGCCGTGCCTCATGTCAGGAACGACCGGTACCACGTCAGTGATCGTCGCGGGCGCGCGGACGCCCATGGGCCGTCTGCTCGGCTCGCTCAAGTCCTTCTCCGGAGCCGACCTCGGTGGCTTCGCGATCAAGGCCGCCCTCGACCGTGCGGGAATCGGTGGCGACCAGGTGCAGTACGTGATCATGGGCCAGGTGCTGCAGGCCGGGGCGGGGCAGATCCCGGCGCGCCAGGCCGCGGTCAAGGCGGGCATTCCGATGAACGTCCCGGCGCTCACGATCAACAAGGTGTGTCTGTCCGGGCTCGACGCCATCGCGCTGGCCGACCAGCTCGTTCGCGCCGGCGAATTCGACGTGGTCGTGGCCGGTGGCCAGGAGTCCATGACGAACGCTCCGCACCTGCTGCCGAAGTCCCGCGAGGGCTACAAGTACGGCGCGATCGAGATGCTCGACGCGATGGCGCACGACGGCCTCACCGACTCCTTCGAGAACATCCCCATGGGCGCGTCGACGGAGAAGCACAACACCCGCCTCGGCATCGCCCGCCCCGAGCAGGACGAGATCGCGGCGCTCTCCCACCAGCGGGCCGCCGCCGCGCAGAAGAACGGCATCTTCGAGGCCGAGATCACGCCCGTCGAGATCCCGCAGCGCAAGGGCGAGCCGGTCCTCTTCAGCAAGGACGAGGGCATCCGCGCGGAGACCACCGCGGAGTCCCTCGGCAAGCTGCGTCCGGCCTTCGCCAAGGACGGCACGATCACCGCCGGCACGGCCTCGCAGATCTCGGACGGCGCCGCCGCGGTCGTCGTCATGAGCAAGGCGAAGGCGCAGGAGCTCGGCCTGGAGTGGATCGCCGAGATCGGCGCGCACGGCAACGTCGCGGGCCCGGACAACTCGTTGCAGTCGCAGCCTTCGAACGCCATCGAGCACGCCCTCAAGAAGGAGGGCATCGGCACCGAGGACCTCGACCTCATCGAGATCAACGAGGCCTTCGCGGCGGTCGCCGTGCAGTCAATGAAGGACCTCGGCGTGTCCTCGGAAAAGGTGAACGTCAACGGCGGAGCCATCGCGCTCGGTCACCCGATCGGGATGTCCGGCGCCCGTATCGTGCTGCACCTCGCCCTGGAGCTGAAGCGGCGCGGCGGCGGTGTCGGCGCGGCGGCCCTGTGCGGTGGCGGCGGTCAGGGTGACGCGCTGGTGGTGCGGGTACCCAAGGCGTAACGCCTTTCGTATTCGTCTTACGTCTTCGTCGGTGTACGAGAACTGGTGAACGGAGCTGTGATGCAGGACGTCCCCACGCTGGTCGCGCAGGCGAGGGAGGGCAGGCCGCGTGCCGTGGCCCGGCTGATCTCGCTGGTGGAGGGGGCGTCCCCGCAGCTGCGCGAGGTGATGGCCGCGCTGGCCCCACTGACCGGGAACGCGTACGTGGTCGGGCTCACCGGCTCGCCCGGCGTCGGCAAGTCGACCTCCACCTCGGCGCTCGTGAGCGCGTACCGGCGGGCCGGGAAGCGGGTCGGCGTACTCGCCGTCGACCCGTCGTCGCCGTTCAGCGGCGGCGCGCTCCTCGGCGACCGGGTCCGGATGTCGGAGCACGCGTCCGACCCCGGCGTCTACATCCGCTCGATGGCGACGCGCGGGCATCTTGGCGGGCTCGCGTGGGCGGCGCCGCAGGCGATCCGGGTCCTCGACGCCGCCGGCTGCGACGTGATCCTGGTCGAGACGGTCGGCGTCGGACAGTCCGAGGTCGAGATCGCCTCGCAGGCGGACACGTCGGTGGTGCTCCTCGCGCCCGGCATGGGTGACGGGATCCAGGCGGCCAAGGCCGGAATCCTGGAGATCGGCGACGTGTACGTGGTCAACAAGGCGGACCGGGACGGCGCCGACTCCACGGCCCGCGAGCTGAACCACATGCTGGGCCTCGGCGAGTCCCGCGCCCCCGGTGACTGGCGCCCCCCGATCGTGAAGACGGTCGCCGCGCGCGGCGAGGGCATCGACGAGGTCGTCGAGGCCCTGGAGAAGCACCGGGCGTGGATGGAGGAGCACGACGTGCTCTCCGAGCGCCGTGCGGCGCGCGCGGCCCGCGAGGTCGAGACGATCGCGGTGACGGCGCTGCGCGAACGGATCGGTGACCTTTCCGGAGACCGGCGCCTGGGCGCCCTGGCCGAACGCATCGTGTCCGGCGACCTCGATCCGTACCGGGCCGCCGACGAGCTGGTGAAGGGCCTGACGGGAGCCTGACCGCCGCCTGACGGCCTGTTCACGGTAGGCACCTGCTGTTACGGTGCGGCCATGTTCTTCCTCCGTGTGTAGAGAACTCCGGTGCGTTCACGCCCTGTTGAGTTCTCCACGCATGCTCCGTTCCGGAGGAAACCCGTCATGTACGCCGCCGTGTTGCGGACCCCGTACGCCCTGCGCACCTTTGGCGCCGCCCTGCTCGGGCGCCTCTCGTACGGGACCGTCGCCCTCTCCCTGATGCTCGCCGTGACCGCCGCCACCGGCTCGTACGCCGTCGCGGGCGCGGTCATGGCGCTGTACGGCGCCGCCAGCGTGCTCCTTTCACCGCTGCGCGCCCTGTTCATCGACCGGTACGGGCCGCGCCGCGCGCTGCCCCCGATGGCCTTGTCGTACGCCGCGCTGCTCGCGGTCCTCGCCGCCGTCGCCTGGCGGCCGGGGGCGCCCGGCTGGCTGCTCGTCGCCCTCGCCCTGCCGACCGGGGCGCTGACGCCGCCGCTCGGACCCACGATGCGCACCGTGTGGGGCCAACTCCTGTCCGACCGGCGGCTGTTGCAGCGCGCCTACAGCCTCGACGGGGTCGCCGAGGAACTGCTGCTGGTGTCCGGTCCCGTACTGGTGGGGGTCCTTGTGCTGTGGGCTCCCGCTGCTTTCGGCGTCGCCCTGAGCGCCGGGCTCGTGGCCGTCGGAACGCTGGCGTTCGTCGCCTCGCCCGCGGTCGCGGGGGTGGCCGCGGTGCCGCGGCCGGCAGGGCGGCGGCGTACGGCCCGGGGGAAGGCCGCCCGCCGCCTCCGGCAGCCCGTGGTCGTGACCCTCGGCATCGGGGTCGCGCTCGGAGCGGCCGATCTGCTCGTGCTCGCGTTCGCCGAGGACCGGGGGCGCGGTGGGGCGGCCGCGTGGATCCTGGCGGCGCTCTCGGCGGGCAGCGCGGTGGGCGGGCTCGTGAACGGGGCCGTGAACTGGCGTGGCGCCGCCCGCACCCGGCTGGCGTTCCTGGCGGTCGGCCTCGCGGCCGCGCTGGGGGGCGCGGCGCTGGCGCCGGGGCTCGTCGCGCTCGCGGTGGCGGCGGCGTGCGTGGGCCTGTTCGTCGCTCCGGCCCTGACCACGGCGTACCTGATCGCGGACGAGTCGGTGGACGCCGGCTTCCGTACGCAGGCCGGGGCGTGGGTCAACACGTCCCTGAACGCGGGCTGTTCGGCCGGCACGGCGGGCATCGGGCTGCTGGTGGGCCACGTCCCGCTGCCACTCTGCTTCGCGGCGGCGGCGCTGGCCCCGCTGGTGACGGGGGCCGTGGCACTGGGGCACATCAAGCCCCTGCGGCGATTGAGCAGCGGGGTCCGGGGCGGAGCCCCGCGGCCCACGCCCCGGTTCCGGGTGACCGTCAGTCGTCGTCGCCGTCATCGTCCGACGAGTGGTCCACGGTCACCGCACCCGACCGGAGGTCCACGTGCCAGTCGTGCTGCGTACCGTTCGCCGACGTCGTCTCGACCTCCCAGACCTTGACCGATCCGTCGTCGTCGGCGTCCACCGATGTGACCGTGCCCTTCGAGGCCGCGGCCTTGGCGGCGTCCTCGGCCGACGTCGACGCGTCCTTCAGGGTCGCCGCGACGCGGGCCGCGCTGTCGTCGCCGTCGTCGTCGCGCTCGGTGTGGGAGCCGAGCACCTTGCCCGTGCCCGGGTCGACCTCGACGTGCTGCCACTTGGTGCCGGAGCCGATCACGTCGACGTCCCAGACGAGCCGGCCGTCGTCGGAGTCGAGGTCGGCGCCGACGGCCGTGCCGGGCGTGTGCTTCAGGGCGGCGGCGATGGCGTCCTCGGCCTTCACCTTGGCGCCCTTCGCCTCGTTGATCTCCTCCTGGTTGTCGCTCACGCCGTCGTCGTCCTTGACCCGGACGGACGACTGCTTCGCCGAGCCCGACGAACCGTCGTCGCCGGAGACCGCGACCGCGGTGGCCGTGCCCCCGCCGAGCAGGGCGATGGCGGCGATGGCGGAGATGACAGTGGTACGGCGCTTCATGAGCTTCTCCCGTGTCTGGTGGGCGGCTTCGGGCCGCCCTGTCCGTCCTTCGAGAAACACACTGCCCGTCCGACCCTGAAGCCCCGCTGAAGGACCCTGAAGGGTTCTTCAGGTTCGACCTGCCACCCTTGCTCACATGCGCTTGTTGATCGTCGAGGACGAAAAGCGGCTCGCCCTGTCGCTCGCCAAGGGACTCACCGCCGAGGGCTACGCCGTCGATGTGGTCCATGACGGCCTTGAGGGCCTGCACCAGGCGAGCGAGGTGGCGTACGACCTGGTCGTGCTCGACATCATGCTGCCCGGCATGAACGGCTACCGGGTCTGCGCCGCCCTGCGCGCCGCCGGAAACGACGTGCCGATCCTGATGCTGACCGCGAAGGACGGCGAGTACGACGAGGCCGAGGGGCTCGACACCGGCGCGGACGACTACCTGACCAAGCCCTTCTCGTACGTGGTGCTGGTCGCGCGCGTGAAGGCGCTGCTGCGGCGCCGGGGGAGCGCGGGCGCCAATCCCGTGCACACCGTCGGGCCCTACGCCGTCGACACCGCCGCGCGCCGCGTCACCCACGCCGAGGACGGTGAAGTCCCGCTCACCACCAAGGAGTTCGCGGTCCTTGAGCAGCTCGTGACACGCGCAGGTGAGGTCGTGTCCAAGAGCGAGATCCTCGACCACGTATGGGACTTCGCGTACGAGGGGGACCCGAACATCGTCGAGGTGTACGTGAGCGCCCTGCGCCGCAAGCTCGGCTCCTCCCTCATCCGTACGGTGCGTGGCGCCGGATACCGCCTTGAGGTGCCCCGATGAGCAGGCTGCGCAGGCCCTTCAGCTCCGTGCGGGCGCGCGCCGCCCTCGCCGCCACCCTCGTCGTCGCGGTCGCCCTGGTCGCGGCCGGCGCCACCGTGCTGCTCTCGCTGCGCGACAACCTCACCGACCAGGCGGGCGGCGCCGCCGACTCCACCGCCCGCCGCGTCGCCACCTCCCTGGCCACCGGCACCGCGCCCGACGCGCTCGACCTGGACGACGAGGACCCGGTCCAGGTCCTCGACGAGGACAACAGGGTGCTGGCCACGTCCGAGGACCTGGAGAAGATCTCCGGCACCGGCGTCAGCGAGGTGAAGCCCGGCGCGGCGCGCCCCGATGACGACGGCGACGACGACGGGGGCGACGACAGCAGGCAGAACGGCAGCGTCTCCGGCCACACCGACTACACCGACGGCAGCGCCACCATCGACGGCGACAGCGGCGACTACCGGTTCGCCGAGGTCGAGGTCGAGGACACCGCGTACGGCGATCTGACCGTCCACGCGGGTGGCTCGCTGGAGGCCGAACAGAGCGCGGTCAATACGGCGTTGACCTCCATGCTGATCGGCTTCCCCGTGCTGCTGGTCATCGTGGGCGGGGTGACGTACCTGGTGACGCGGCGCGCGCTGCGGCCCGTGGAGGGCATCCGCGCCGAGATGGCCGCGATCACGGCGTCGCAGGACCTGGGAAGGCGGGTGCCGGAACCGGACACCCACGACGAGGTGGCCCGGCTCGCCGGCACCACGAACGAGACACTCGCCGCGCTGGAGGCCTCGGTGGAGCGCCAGCGCCGCTTCGTCGCCGACGCCTCGCACGAACTGCGCAGCCCGATCGCCTCGCTGCGCACCCAGCTCGAAGTCGGCGCGGCCCACCCGGAGTTGCTCGATGTGGACGGCGCCGTCGAGGACACGGTGCGGTTGCAGGAGCTGGCCGCGGATCTGCTGCTGCTTGCCCGGCTCGACGCGGGGGAGAAGCCCGGCGGTGCCGGCGTCGACCTCGCCGCCCTGGTGCGCGAGGAGTTGTCCCAGCGCACCGGCGACCGCGTGCCCGTCACCGTGGACGTAAGCGCGGTGCCCCAGGTCAGCGGCTCCCGCGGGCAGTTGGCCCGGGTCCTCGGCAACCTCGTGGACAACGCGCAGCGGCACGCCCGCGCCGGGGTTCGGGTGGCGGTGCGTGCGGAGGACGGCCGGGTGGTGCTGAGGGTCGCCGACGACGGGCAGGGGGTGCCGGAGGGCGAGCGGGAGCGGATCTTCGAGCGGTTCGTACGGCTCGACGACGCGCGCACCCGGGACGGCGGCGGGGCCGGTCTCGGCCTCGCCATCGCCCGGGACGTGGCGGAGCGGCACGGTGGCTCGCTCACGGTGTGTTCCGCGCCGGAAGGCGGGGCGCTCTTCGAGCTCGCACTGCCCGCCGGTTAGCGGATTACGGTTTGCCGCGTTGCGAACGCAGGTGTTCCGCGATGGGGGAGAGGGCCTGGCGCAAGCTGCCCAGCTCCTGCGGGGAGACGAGGTCCACGAAGTGCCTGCGGACGGATGCCACATGGTGCGGGGCGACCTTCCGCATGGTCTCCATGCCGTAGTCGGTGAGCACGGTGTAGAGGCCCCGGCGGTCCGACTCGCAGTTCTCGCGACGGACCAGGCCCGCGTTCTCCATGCGCGTGATCTGATGCGAGAGTCGGCTCTTCGACTGCAAGGTCGCGGCCGCGAGGTCGCTCATCCGCATCCGGAGATCCTCGGCCTCGGAGAGGTTCACGAGAATCTCGTAGTCGTTCATCGTCAGGCCGAAGGGCTGGAGATCCTTCTCCAGCTGGTAATTGAGCAGTCTGTTGACCTCCAGGTGGGTGCGCCAGGCGCACTGCTCCTCGTCGGTCAGCCACGGCATGGCCGTCTCGGTCTCCATGGAATCGATTCTACCTAAGAAGTTGAAAGGTGAACGAATGTGGGGGGTGACGCTGCGCACCCCGTGCACCCGGAGGGTGCGGACCAGGACGTAATGGGGTCACGCGTTCGAGGTCACACTCCGCAGACTACCGCTCACAGCCCGAAGCGACGCTGGAGGTCGCCGAGCTGTCCGGGAAGGCGCGGTGCCCCAGGTTGACCCGCGGACGCCCCCGGTCCACCGGGAACTCCTCCCTGGTGAGGTACGTCACCCACCGGCTGTTCCGGCATCAACGACTCGCTGGATTGCAGCAGCACCGTCCCCGCGCCCACGAACTCGAACTGATGCTCCTCGCCTGAGACCCCGCCGACGCCCGTCATCGCACGTAGACCGCCGATCACGCCCGTCAGGTATCCGTGGTCGTAGTGATGGCACGGCGAGGGGCAGTCGGCCCAGCCGACGAGCGCCTGCGGATCGACCCGGATCGGCGGCTCCATGAACACGACCGGACCGTTTGATGCCGCAACGAATTTGCCGGTGCCAATGAGTGTGAGGAAACCGGGAACGATCGACTGCTTCAGCGCGAGAGTTGGCTGAAAAGCGAGCAGATTCCCCGCGCGGACGGTCAGGTTCCCGTTGTCCAGGTCGTACGAGTTCACATCGAAGGCCCGGTCCGCGAGCAGCATCTTGCCGCTGCCCTCCGCGACCACCCAGTCGCTCGCGTGCAGCGGCGAGTGGAACGAGGTGCGCACGAGCCGGTCGAGCCGGCCGTGCCCGATGCCGTTGAAGTCGATCCGCCCGTAGTGGGCGATCATCTTCCCCTTCTGCAGGAACCACTGGCTGCCCCGCAGCTCCACGCAGAAGGTGTACGCGTTGACGTTGTCGTCGACCGGCAGGGTCGCCGGGTCGTACACGATCGGGCCGGTCACAGCTTCTCCTCCGACGCCTGTACGTACACCGCACCGCTCCCGCTCAGCTCCAGCTGGAACGCCTCGCCGCTGCCGCGCCCCACCATGTCCCGCCAGCCGAGCGCCGTGGACAGCTTGTTGCGTACGTCGCCGTGGTGCGCCACATACGCCTGTGGGTCGACGTGCACGGACCGGCCGGGCGAGATCGGAACCTCGATGACCCCGCCGTGTGCCATCACCGCCACCGGGCCGTGCCCCTGCAACGTGGTGGTGAACAGGCCCTGCCCGGTCACCTGGCCGCGCACCATGCCCATCACCCCGCCCTGCGAGCCCATGAACATCGTCCCCTGCCGCAGCGCCCCGTCGAAGGCGAGCAGGCGGTCCGCCTCCACGTACAGGGTGTCGCCGGACAGCGTGATCACCTGCACGTGGTGCCCGCCGTGCCCGAACAGCACGGTGCCGCTGCCCTCGACGGTCATCAGCGGTGTCGACTCGTTCGCGACCCGGCGCCCGATCATCGACATCACCCCGCCCTGCCCGCCCTGGACGTTGGGGGTGAAGGAGACGTCGCCCTGGTACGCGAGCATCGCGCCGCGCTGGCTGTAGAGCCGCTGCCCCGGCACGACGGTCGCCTCGACCATCTTCGAGTTGATCTCACGGAAGGCTGCCATGGCGGTCACACATCCCCCGCGATCGTGTTGCGCTCACTGGGCTGTACGTAGACGAGCCCGTCGCCCTCGAAGAGGATCTGGAAGGCCTCGCCGCCGCCTTCCCCCAGGAACGTACGGAAGGTCACCCCCGACTGGAACGACTGCCGCAGGTTGCCCTGGTGCGCGATGTACGCGCCGGGGTCGACGGTCAGCGGGTAGTCGTGGCCGACGCGCAGGACGACGGCCGGGCCCTCGCTCATGATCGCCGCCTGCCCGTGGCCCTCGACGGTCGTCGTGAACAGGCCGTTGCCCTGGGAGGCGCCGCGCACGCCGGTGAAGGACGTGCCGGTGCGCAGGCCGGCGTCCGTGCAGAGCAGGTTGCTCGACTCGACGTAGAGCTTGTCGCCCCGCAGCCCGACGAGGTTGATCTCGCTCGCCCGGTCCGCGAACCAGCAGGTGCCCTCCCCTTTGACCTCCATCACGGTCATCTGTTCACCGGTGATGCGACGGGTCACCATCCCTCTGACCCCCTCGCCACCCCCGCTCAGCTTCTTGAACGCCATCCGGCCGTCGTAGGCGACCATCGAGCCGTTCTTCGCCTTCACGCTGTCGCCTGTCATGTCGACGGCCAGCACCTTGCTGCCCTGCAGTCGGAACGTAGCCACGAGGTCGAAGGTAGCCGCCAAGGAGAGCCCGCCGACAGGCCCCCATCGGCGCGATGCCACAATGGGAAAACGCTTGTGCGTACATTCACAAGATCAACGACCGTCCGCCCGCTTAGCCGAAGGTGCACCGTGGACCTCAAGACCGCCTCCGCCCTCCGACGCCTCCGCCTGGTCTCCGCCCCGGAGGCCGTCTCCTTCCTCCTGCTGCTGATCTGCTCGGTCCTGAAGCGGACGACGGACTTCAACGCGGTGCCCGCGATGGGCATGATCCACGGCGTCCTCTTCGTCCTGTACGTGATCTTCTGGCTCGACGCCTGGAACCGCACGAAGTGGAGCTTCGGCACCGCCGCGCTCTACTTCGTCCTCTCGGTCCTGCCGACCGGCGGCTTCTTCGCCGAGCGCAAGCTCAAGCGCGAGGGCGAGGCCGCGGTCATCGCGGGCCGCGCCCGCCAGGAAGGTGTCGTGAGCGCATGATCGTCGCCTTCTCCGTGACCCCGCTCGGGGTCGGCGAGGACGTGGGGGAGTACGTCGCCGAAGCGGTCCGCGTGGTCCGCGAATCCGGCCTCCCGAACCGCACCGACGCGATGTTCACCTCCATTGAAGGTGAGTGGGACGAGGTGATGGCAGTGGTCAAGCGCGCCGTCGCGGTGGTCGAGGAGCGTGCGCCGCGCGTCTCGGTCGTCATGAAGGCGGACATCCGCCCGGGTGTGACGGACGGCCTGACCTCGAAGGTTGAAACCGTGGAGCGGCAACTCTCCGGCGGCTGACTGGCGTAGCCCTCCCATTACCTCACTCTTACGCCCTCCTCTGGTCGACACGCCCGGGAAAGTCCCCTTTTGTTGGGGTACCGAGACGGTCGAACACCAGATCCTGGAGGGCGCTGTGCGGCCTGACGAGGGCTACGACTACGACACCTACAGCAGGCTCGCCGGGCCGCTCACCGAGCCGCCCGGCGACGGCGGCTACCGGGTGCAGTACACCTCGCTCCTGGCGAACGAGCCGCACCGAATACGAGCCGTCCTACTGATGACGCTCGCCCCGCTGCTCACCGGGGCGCTCCTCGTGTACCTGGTGTGGCCCACCCACTGGGTGGAACGCGAGGGCGGCGAGCGCTGGTTGGTCTCGCTCGACATCGTGATGCTCGTCGCGATCGGGCTCATCGAGCTGTTCATGCTCGTCAACGTCATATCCATCGCCCACGCGACGATGGTCGCGAGGGACCCGGTCCCGGTGCGCGCAGAGCCCGGCACCCGCGTCGCGTTCCTCACCACCTACGTGCCCGGCAAGGAACCCCTCCAGATGGTGCGGGCCACCCTTGAGGGCGCCGTGCGCATCACGCACGAAGGGCCGCTGGACATCTGGCTCCTGGACGAGGGGGACGACCCCGACGCCAAGGAGCTCTGCGACCGGCTCGGTGTCCGCCACTTCACCCGCAGGGGCGTCCCGGAGTGGAACCAGAAGAAGGGCGCCCACAAGACCCGTACCAAGCACGGCAATTACAACGCCTGGCTCGCCGCGCACGGCGCGGACTACGACTTCTTCGCCTCCGTCGACACCGACCACGTGCCGCACACCGAGTTCCTGGAGCGGATGCTCGGCTACTTCCGCGACCCGGACGTCGCGTTCGTCGTCGGACCGCAGGTCTACGGCAATTACGACTCCCCGGTCACCAAGGCCGCCGAGTCCCAGCAGTTCCTCTTCCACGCGCTGATCCAGCGCGCGGGGAACCGCTACCGCGCCCCCATGTTCGTCGGCACCAACAACGTCGTACGGATCTCCGCCCTGAAGCAGATCGGCGGACTCGTCGACTCGATCACCGAGGACATGGCGACCGGCTTCGAGATCCACCGCCACCGCAACCCGGACACCCACGAGCGCTGGCGCTCCGTCTACACACCCGACGTACTCGCGGTCGGCGAGGGCCCCGCCTCCTGGACGGACTTCTTCACCCAGCAGACCCGATGGTCGCGCGGCACGTACGAGACGCTGTTCCGGCAGTACTGGAAGGCGCCGGCCTCGATGCCGCCCGGCCGCCTCTTCTCGTACTCGATGATGCTCGTCTACTACCCGATGACGGCCGTCAACTGGCTGCTCGGCGTGCTGAGTTGCGTGCTGTTCCTGTGGACCGGCGCCTCCGGCACACAGGTGTCCGCGTCCGTGTGGCTCATGCTCTACAGCGACGCGGCCGCCCTCCAGATCGGCCTCTACCTCTGGAACCGGCGGCACAACGTCTCGCCGCACGAACCCGAGGGCTCGGGCGGCCTCGCCGGCATGGCGATGTCGGCGATCTCCGCGCCCATCTACCTCAAGTCGCTCGGCGCGGCCTTCCTCGGCCGCCCCAGCCGCTTCGTCGTCACCCCCAAGGGCGGCGACGCCAGCGCCGACCGGCCACTGACCTTCCGCATCCACCTGTGCTGGGCGGGCGTGCTCGCGACGTCGCTCGTGGCGTCCGTCGTCCTCGACCACACCCACGTGGCCATGCGCACCTGGGCGGTCCTCGCCCTGTGCATCGCGCTCGCGCCGCCCGTCGTGTGGTTCGCCGCGAGGCGCCGCGAGGCCGCGGCCGCCGCGACCGCCATGAGGACGGCGGTCGAACCGGTCCGCGCCGTGCAGCAGGCGACCCCCAGCACGTCGACCACAGGAGGGAACTGACGCATGGCCTACAGACCTTCACGCCGGATGAAGAAGACCGTCTTCGGAGCGGGCGGCATCGCCCTCCTCGCCGGCCTGAACGCCCCGGCCGCCTGGACCTTCGCCTCCGAGCGGTACGAGGACTGGAAGATCGCCCAGCCCGGCTACAAGGCCAAGTACGGCTCCTGGTCGCAGATCGACATCCCCGAGGAGTACCGCACCAACGCCATCCACGCCGCGCTCCTGCACACCGGCAAGGTCCTCATCGTGGCGGGCTCGGGCAACGAGCAGAAGAAGTTCGACGCGGGCACCTTCGACACCGTCCTGTGGGACCCGAAGGCGAACACCTTCAAGAAGGTCCCCACGCCCGCCGACTTCTTCTGCGGTGGCCACGCCCAACTCCCCGGCGGACGGCTCCTGGTGGCGGGCGGCACCGCCCGCTACGAGCGGCTCGACGGCGAGGTCGAGAGGGCCGGCGGCGGCATGCGCGTCAAGAACGAGAGCCCCGACAAGGCGGTGCACCTGAAGAAGGGGACCAAGTTCCGCTCCCCTTCCGGCACCGAGTACGTCTCGAAGTTCGACGTCACCGTACCCAAGGCGAAGCGCGCCTTCGGCAAGAAGCGCAACGCCGCCGGTGTCATGCAGCCGTGGAAGACCAGGATCAAGGCGAGCGAGACCCGCGTCTTCGTCGAGGCCGCCGAGCAGGGCAAGCGGTACGTCACCGACGACAACGCCCAGTACGAGATCGAGGGCCTGCGGGGCAAGGACGCCGACAACACGTACGGCCTCTCCGAGAAGATCACCATGGAGAAGCAGGACTTCCAGGGGATCAAGGAGGCGTACGAGTTCGATCCCGTCGCCGAGCGGTACCTTCCGGTCGACCCGATGGCGAAGGCTCGCTGGTACCCCACGCTGGTCGGCCTGGAGGACGGCAAGGTGCTCGCGGTCTCCGGGCTCGACGACGTCGGCATGATCGACCCCGGCGACAACGAGATCTACGACCCGAAGACCAAGAAGTGGTCGATGGGCCCGAAGCGCTACTTCCCGACCTACCCGGCCCTCTTCCTCACCCAGGGCGGCAAGCTCTTCTACCCGGCCTCGAACGCCGGTTACGGCCCCGCCACCAAGGGACGCGTCCCGGGCCTGTGGGACCTGAAGACCAATGAGTTCGAGAAGGTCCCCGGCCTCACCGACACGGACCAGACGGAGACCTCGTCCTCGCTGCTGCTGCCGCCCGCGCAGGACCAGCGGTTCATGATCCTCGGCGGCGGTGGTGTCGGCGAGTCCAAGAAGGCGACGTCCCGTACGGCGGTCGTGGACCTGAAGGAGGAGAGCCCCGCCTTCAAGACCGGCCCCCAACTCCCGCAGGGCACCCGCTATTTGAACTCCGTCATCATGCCGGACGACTCCGTCTTCACGACGAACGGCTCCAAGGACTACCGAGGCCGCAGCGCCAGCAACATCCACCAGGCGCAGTTCTACGACCCCGAGCAGAACGCCTTCCAGGAGGCCGCCGCCCCCAAGGTCGGCCGCAACTACCACTCCGAGGCGCTGCTGCTGCCCGACGGCCGGATCGCCAGCTTCGGCTCCGACCCGCTCTACGACAACCAGCAGAACACCAAGCTCGGCCACTTCGAGCAGCGCATGGAGATCTACACGCCGCCCGCCCTGCACCGCGGCGGCGACCGGCGGCCCGCCCTCGGCGCGGGCCCCGAGACCCTCCCGGCGAGCGGCCGGGCCACGTTCCGCACGAAGCAGGCCGACAGCATCGTCAAGGCCCGCCTCATGCGGCCGTCCGCCGTGACCCACACGACGGACGTGGAACAGCGCTCGATCGCCCTCGACGTCCAGAAGTCCAAGGGCGCGGTGACGGTGGGCGTCCCGAAGGACAAGACGCTGGTCCCTCCGGGGTGGTACATGGTGTTCGTGTCCGACGCGGATGGTGTCTCGTCCGAGGCGAAGTGGATCCAGGTGACGTAGGAGTACGTGTTTCCAGCCCCGCCGGCGTTTGAGGCGCGGGGTCCGGGGCGGAGCCCCGCGACCTCGCCCCCGGCGGGGCTCAGGGTTTGTTGCGGGCCAAGCCCAACGCGTAATCCGCCCACCAGGTCCCCGCGGCCGGCCCGCCCCGGCACGCCCCGTCCGACTCGCCGGGCCGCTTCACCCACAGCTTCGCGTCGATCAGGGCGTCGCCCGTCCTCGTGGTCGGGGCGGAGCCGAGCGCGCGGCCCGGTGGGTTGCACCACGCGTCGTCCTGGCCGTCCCCGTAGGGGCCCGCGCCGTTGCGGCTGGTGTCGACCACGAAGTGTGCGCCGCCGAGCAGCCCGGACAGCCGGCGGCCGTACGCCGCGCTGTCCTTGTCCGTCTGGAAGTTGGCCACGTTCAGGGAGAACCCGTCCGCCTTCCCGACCCCGGCCTTCCGCAGCGGTTCCACCAGCTTGTTCGCGTCGGGGATCCAGGCCGGGTTCCCGGCGTCGACGTACACCTTGGTGTTCGGCTGCCGCTTGAGGCGGTCGATCGCCGACGACATCAGCGTGTACCGCTCGTTCTCGTGCTGCTTCGGAGTACAGCCGCTGACGATGTGCGCGATCGCGTCCGGTTCGAGGACGACGACGGCCTTCGCCTTGCCGATGCCGGAGGCGAACGCGTCGATCCACTGGTGGTAGAAGTCCGCGCTGTGCGCCCCGCCCGCCGAGTGCAGGCCGCAGTCGCGGTGCGGGATGTTGTACGCGACCAGGACCAGCGTCTTGCCCGCCTTCCCCGCCTGCGCTGCCGCCTTGGAGATCGGCGGGCGCGGGTAGTCGCCCGGCGCCCACATCGCCTGCGGGTGCAGGGCGATGCGCTCGATCAGGGCGGCGTCGGAGCGGCGGCCCTCCCGCTTCCACTTCGCGACCTGGTCGGAGGCGTCGGAGTCGGGGTCGACCCAGAACGGCGAGGAGTCGGTGGCGGCGCCGGACGGCGCGGTGCGCTGCGCGACCTCCGCGGCGGAGTCGCGGCCGCCGCCGCCACTGCCCGCTCCGCTGCCGCTGCCGTCGTCGGAGCAGCCGATGGCGAAGGTGGTCAGGAGGATCGCGGCACCGGTGAGCGCGAAGGTGCGGGTGGGGGTGCGGGCGGGCGTGTGAGCGGGTGGGACGGGCATCCTGCCCCCTGGTTCGGAGCGCGTACAGGGCGTACAAAAGCGTACGGAAGCGTAAATACCGGGCAATCGTTACACAGGGTTGTCGTTTCGCTGTGCATTAAGCGCCGCGTCAGGCGCCCTGATCGCCCGTCACGAGCGCGCTTCCCAGGGGCGTCTGCGCGTACAGGACCTGGTGCCCGTGCCGCCGCGACGAGAGCAGGCCCGCCGCGCGCAGCGCCGCCAGGTGCGCGGACACCGACGACGGCGCGCGGTCGAGCCGGTGCGCGAGCGCGCTGGTCGAGGCGGGTTCGGCGAGCGCGCACAGTACGTCGGCGCGGCCCCGGCCGAGCAGGTTCGCCAGCGCGTCGGGGGCCCGCGCGGCCGGCGCTGACCACAGCGCGCCGACGCCCCGCGCCGGGTACGCGACGGTGGGCTGCCAGGGCGGATCGAAGCCGCTGACCACGTCCGGCCAGCAGAAGACGCTGGGCAGCAGCACCAGACCCCGGCCGTCGAGGTCCCGGCTGTGCTCGCTCGCACGGGCGGTGAGTGTGAGGGTGCCGGGCTCCCAGCCGACCCGTGGATGCAGCTCCCGGAGCAGCCCTTCGAGGCCGACCTCGGCGAGGCGCCGCGAGTGGTGCGCCACGTCCGCTTCGAGCAGCGCCCGCAGCCGTGGCCACTCGGGCTCGACCAGGACGTGCCAGGCCCGCTCCAGGAGATCCGCCAACTCCCGTACAGCGCGCCCCGGTTCGGCGAGCTGGGAGCGGCCGAGCGGGGTGTCGGCGGCGCCCGGCGTGCACGCCAACGACTGGGTGATGCCGCGCAGCGCCTCGTCGGGACCGGTCGCCCGCAGCGCGGCGATCTCCTCGTCGAAGGTGGCTGCGGGGCCGATCGGGGGCGGGCCGAGGAAGTCCGGGGTGTGCCCCCGCCGCGGCATCAGGAGCCAGACCGGCGCCAGGTCGAGCCCTCGCGCGGCGTCCCGGATCCGGCGCAGCCACGGCAGGTGATACCCGTGCCGGTCCGGCCGCTTGAGCGTACGGATCGCCTCCTGCGTCTCCCAGAGCGGCGAGATCGCGAACCGGCACCGCAGCAGATCCTCCTGCCCGAACCGGAGATGCAACGACATCCCACCCCACCTCCCCGCAACATTCGCCGCAGGCCGAAACAGTACGACCGGCGCGCGGCGGGCGGCAGGCTGCGGCCATGACCAGCGACAAGCCCGGCGAACTCCCCGGCTACACACGGCTCTTCCGCATCGCGGAGTTCCGCGCCGTGTTCCTCGCGCACGCCACCTCCCTCCTCGGAGTCGTCGTCGCGGAGATCTCGCTCAGCGTGCTCGTGTACGGGCTGACCGGGTCGCCGCTGCTCAGCGCGCTCACCTTCACGCTCGGCTTCCTGCCGTACCTCGTGGGCGGGACGCTGCTGTCCGGGATCGCCGACCGGTTCCCGGCACGGCGGGTGCTCGTCGCCTGCGACCTCGTGTGCGCCGGGTGCGCGGCGCTGATGGCACTGCCGACCACCCCGGTCGGCGGGCTGCTCGCGCTGCGCTGCGTCATCGCGCTCGTGGCCCCGGTGTTCAACGGCACCCGCATGGCCACGCTCACCGACGTGCTCGGCGACGGCGACCTGTTCGTGCTCGGCCGCTCGCTGCTGCGCATCGTGTCGCAGAGCGCGCTCCTCGTCGGCTTCGGCCTCGGCGGCGTACTCCTCACGCTCGTGTCCCCGCGCGGCGCGCTCACCGTCACCGTCGTCACCTTCCTCTGCTCGGCCACCCTGCTGCGCCTGGGAACAAAGGCCCGTCCCGCGCGGGAACGAGCGGGGGACAAGGGCGGCGCCCTGCTGCGGTACTCACTGGCCGGTGCCCGGCAGGTCCTCGCGCACCGCCGCATCCGCGCCCTGCTGCTCCTGCTCTGGGTGCCACCCATGTTCGTGATCGCGCCGGAGGCGCTCGCCGCGGCGTACGCGGACGAGATCGGGGCGGGCGCGGCGGCCGTCGGACTCCTGATGTCCTCGATGGCCGTCGGCACCGTCGTGAGCGAACTCGCCGCGGGCTCGCTGCTCTCGCCGTCCGCCCGCTCCCGTATCGCGCTGCCGCTCGCGTCGGTGACCCTGCTGCCCCTGATCGGCTACGCGGTCACGCCCGGCCTCGCCTGGGCGGTACTGATCCTGCTGCTGGCCGGGGCCGGATCCGCGTACACGCTCGGGCTCGACCGCTGGTTCGTGGACGCGGTGCCCGAGGAGCTGCGCGGCCGGGCCATGACGCTGCACAGCGCCGGGCTCATGACGATCCAGGGCGTGGGGACGGCGCTCGCCGGAGCCGCCGCGGAAGTCCTCGACGTGTCCACCGTGGTGGCGGGCGCGGGGCTTCTCGGCGGCCTGTGCTGCGCGGCGCTCGCGCTCGAAGTACGGGCGACAGCAGCCCGCGAGGGCCCAAAGGCCGAGACGGGGCTGACCGCCATGTGACCGCCCGGTAGGGTCGGATGCGTGCCGAAGCCCCTCTCTCTCGCCTTCGATCCGATCGCCCGCGCCGACGAACTCTGGAAGCAGCGCTGGGGATCCGTGCCGTCCATGGGCGCGATCACCTCGATCATGCGCGCGCACCAGATCCTGCTCGCCGAGGTCGACGCGGTCGTCAAGCCGTACGGGCTCACCTTCGCGCGCTACGAGGCGCTGGTCCTGCTCACCTTCTCCAAGGCGGGCGAGCTGCCCATGTCGAAGATCGGCGAGCGGCTCATGGTGCACCCCACGTCCGTGACGAACACGGTCGACCGGCTCGTGAAGTCCGGCCTCGTCGACAAGCGCCCCAACCCCAACGACGGGCGCGGCACGCTCGCCACCATCACGGAGAAGGGCCGCGAGGCGGTCGACGCGGCCACCCGCGACCTGATGGCGATGGACTTCGGCCTCGGCGTCTACGACGCGGAGGAGTGCGGCGAGATCTTCGCGATGCTGAGGCCCCTGCGGGTGGCGGCGAAGGACTTCGAGGACGAGTGAGACGCGGGCCACCCGGCCCGCCCGAAGATCGCGCAAAACGGGCGGTTACCCTCGACCCATGAAGAAGAGCGTGCTGACCCGCTACCGCACCATGGCCTACGTCACCGGTGTGCTCCTGGTCCTCCTGTGCCTCGGCATGATCGCCAAGTACGCGTTCGGCATGGACGGCGCCGCGGACTTCACGCGCGTCATCGCCATCGCGCACGGCTGGCTGTACGTCCTCTACCTGGTCTTCGCCTTCGACCTGGGCTCCAAGGCCAAGTGGCCGCTCGGCAAGCAGCTGTGGGTGCTGATCGCGGGCACCATCCCGACCGCCGCGTTCTTCGTGGAGCGCAAGATCTCCGCGGAGCTCGAGGGCAAGGTCGCCGGCGGCGCCGCGAAGCTCGCCAAGGCGTAGTCCTCGTAGAGCAACGCGCGTATCCCTCCGCGGAGCGGATGCGCGCGTTTTCTGTGGCCAGGAGTGTACGAACGTACGCTCCTCGGTGTACGTTCGTCCGCATGCCCACGGACCACTTCGCCGACGACCCGCGCAGCAACCTGGAGCGGATGCTCGCCGGTGACCTCTACATCGCCGACGACCCGGAGATCGCCACCCGCCAGCAGCGCGCCATGCGGCTCGCCGCCCGGTACGAGGAGGCCTTCCTCGACGATCCCGGCAAGGCGGGCGAGGTGCTGACCGACCTGCTCGGCTCCGTCGGCGAGGGCGTCGAGCTGCGGCCGCCGCTGTACGTCGACTACGGCAGCAACATCTCCATCGGCGCCCGCACCTTCGTCAACTACCGGCTCACCGCCCTGGACGTCGCCCGGATCACCATCGGCGAGGACTGCCAGATCGGCCCCGGTGTGCAACTCCTCACGCCCACCCACCCGGTGGAGCCGGGCCCGCGGCGCGACAAGCTGGAGGCCGCGCTGCCCATCACCGTCGGGGACAACGTGTGGCTCGGCGGCGGCGTCATCGTCTGCCCCGGCGTGACCATCGGCGACAACAGCGTGATCGGCGCGGGCGCGGTGGTCACCAAGGACGTGCCGGCGAACGTCGTCGCGGTCGGCAACCCCGCCCGCCCGGTCCGCGAGATCTGAGGCGCGCGGCATGGCCACAGGGCAGGCGGACCCGCGCCGCCGCGAGCGCATCCTCGCTGCGACCCTCGACCACATCGCCGACGAGGGTGTCGCGGGGGTCTCGCACCGCAAGATCGCCGCGCGCGCCGGGGTGCCGCTCGGCTCGATGACCTACCACTTCGCCGGCATCGACGACCTGCTGCGCGAGGCCTTCACGGGGTTCGCCGACCACATCGTGGCCGTCTTCGAGCGGCACCTGGCGGGCGTCGGCACGCCGGACGAGGCGCGGGAGGCCGTCACCGAGCTGATCCACGTGCTCTCCGACGGTCCCCGGCGCGACCTGGTCCTCACGCAGGAGCTGTACACCCTCGCCGCCCGCCGCCCGGAGTACCGGGAGCTGACGCGGGCCTGGATGGCGCGCAGCAGGCAGCTCCTGGAGCGGCACTTCGACCCGGACACGACGCGCCGGCTCGACGCCCTCATCGAGGGTCTCGCCCTGCACCGGGCCCTGGGCGAGGCCGACTCCTACACCCGCGAACTGACCGGTGAGGCCGTGCGGCGCCTCACGGTCATGTAGACCGCCTGTGGGGGCGCGGACCTGACACCGTGTCCCCACAGGCACGCACGGCCCGGAGGAGAGCACCCGCATGACCGCCACCGCACCCCGCCTCGATGACCACCCGCTGGTGGCCGCCGCCCGGCGCCTCGCCACGGACGTCCTCGCACCCGCCGCCGAGGCCCACGACCGCACGGGGGTCACCCCGGAGGCGATCGCCGCGGTCAAGGCCTCGGGTGTGCTCGGGGTGAACGTGCCCGTGGAGTACGGGGGTTCGGGGGCTTCGGCCGCCGTGGGGCGGGAGGTCGCCGAGATCCTGGCGGGCGCGTGCTGCTCGACCTTCTTCGTGCAGGCCCAGCACCACACGCCGGTACGCACTCTCGCCACGGGCGGCGCGGAGGCCAGGGAGCGGTGGCTGCGCCCGCTGGCCGAGGGCACCGCACTCGCGGGCATCGCCTTCTCGCACCTGCGGGCGTTCCCCGGGCTGCCGGTGCGGGCGACGCCGCTCGCGGGCGGCGGGGCGCGCTTCGACGGACGGGTGCCCTGGTACACGGGCTGGGGCCGCAACGACGTGTTCCTGCTCGGCGGCGCGACCGAGGACGGCGAGGTCGTCTTCGCGGTGGCCCGGCCGCGCGAGCAGCCCGGCCTCACCCCCACCGAGCCGCTCCAACTGGCCGCGCTCACCGGCACGCGGACGGTCGGCCTGCGCCTCGACGGGTTCACGGTGGCCGAGGAGGACATCGTCGTACGGCAGCCGTACGAGGAGTGGGCGCGCGAGGACCGGCCGAAGAACACCAACACCAACCCGGCCGTCTTCGGTGTCGCGCGCGCCGCCCTCGACCTGCTCGACGCGGCGGGCGACGCCGAGGCCAAGGAGACGGCGGACGTGCTGCGCGAACGCCTCGACGTCGCGCGCCGGGATGCGTACGCGCTGGTCGACGAGGTTCCGGCGGGGGAGCGGCTCGGGGACCGGCTCGCGGTGAAGACGCGCGCGTACGACCTGATGCGGGCGGCGACGACGGCCGCGATCGTGGCCGGGGGCGGGCGGGCCTTCGCCCTGTCGGCGCCGGCTCAGCGGCTCGCGCGTGAGGGCCTGTTCCTGGTGGTGCAGGGGCAGACGGCCGAGGTGCGCGCGGCGCATCTGGGCGCGCTGCGGGCCTGAACGCGGCGGGGTTCACGGCGATCCACCGCCGTGGGCCATCGACATTTAGTAGGACGTCCAAGTAAATTTGAAGCATGGACGCTGACGCGATCGAGGAAGGCCGCCGACGCTGGCAGGCCCGCTACGACAAGGCCCGCAAGCGTGACGCGGACTTCACCACACTCTCCGGGGACCCGGTCGACCCCGTCTACGGGCCGCGGCCCGGTGACGCGTACGAGGGCTTCGAGCGGATCGGGTGGCCGGGCGAGTACCCGTTCACCCGCGGCCTGTACCCGACCGGGTACCGGGGGCGCACGTGGACGATCCGCCAGTTCGCGGGGTTCGGCAACGCCGAGCAGACCAACGAGCGCTACAAGATGATCCTCCGCAACGGCGGCGGCGGGCTCTCGGTCGCCTTCGACATGCCCACGCTGATGGGGCGCGACTCCGACGACCCGCGCTCGCTCGGCGAGGTCGGGCACTGCGGTGTCGCGATCGACTCGGCGGCCGACATGGAGGTCCTGTTCAAGGACATCCCGCTGGGCGACGTCACGACGTCGATGACGATCAGCGGCCCGGCCGTACCGGTCTTCTGTATGTACCTGGTGGCGGCGGAACGCCAGGGCGTCGACCCGGCCGTCCTCAACGGCACGCTCCAGACCGACATCTTCAAGGAGTACATCGCGCAGAAGGAGTGGCTCTTCCAGCCCGAGCCGCATCTGCGCCTGATCGGCGACCTGATGGAGCACTGCGCGACCGCCATCCCGGCGTACAAGCCGCTCTCGGTCTCCGGCTATCACATCCGTGAGGCGGGCTCGACGGCCGCGCAGGAGCTGGCGTACACCCTCGCCGACGGGTTCGGTTACGTGGAGCTGGGGTTGAGCCGCGGCCTGGACGTGGACGTCTTCGCCCCCGGTCTCTCCTTCTTCTTCGACGCGCACGTGGACTTCTTCGAGGAGATCGCCAAGTTCCGCGCCGCCCGCCGCATCTGGGCCCGCTGGATGCGCGACGTGTACGGGGCGAAGAGCGAGAAGGCGCAGTGGCTGCGCTTCCACACGCAGACCGCGGGCGTCTCGCTGACGGCGCAGCAGCCCTACAACAACGTGGTGAGGACGGCGGTCGAGGCGCTCGCCGCGGTGTTGGGCGGCACCAACTCCCTCCACACGAACGCCCTCGACGAGACCCTCGCGCTGCCGAGCGAACAGGCCGCCGAGATCGCGCTGCGCACGCAGCAGGTACTGATGGAGGAGACCGGCGTCGGCAACGTCGCGGACCCGCTGGGCGGTTCCTGGTACGTGGAGCAGCTCACGGACCGGATCGAGGCGGACGCCGAGAAGATCTTCGAGCAGATCAGGGAGCGCGGCCTTCGGGCGCACCCGGACGGGCAGCACCCGATCGGGCCGATCACGTCCGGGATCCTGCGCGGGATCGAGGACGGCTGGTTCACCGGCGAGATCGCGGAGTCGGCGTTCCAGTACCAGCGGTCCCTGGAGAAGGGCGACAAGAGGGTCGTCGGCGTCAACGTGGCGGAGGGTTCCGTCACCGGCGACCTGGAGATCCTGCGGGTCAGCCACGAGGTCGAGCGGGAGCAGGTGCGGGCGCTCGACGGCCGGAAGTCGGGGCGGGACGACGCGGCGGTGCGGGTGGCCCTCGACCGGATGGTGGGGGCGGCGCGGGACGGTTCGAACATGATCGCCCCGATGCTCGACGCGGTACGGGCGGAGGCGACGCTCGGCGAGATCTGCGGGGTGCTCCGCGAGGAGTGGGGCGTCTACACGGAGCCGCCGGGCTTCTGAGATCCGCCGTGGCCGGGCCCCGTGTGCTGTTGCGCGGCACCGGGGCGCCGCCTTGCCCACCCTGCCGCCCAAGGCGGCAGATTGCCCAAGGCGGGAGCGTCACCTCAAGCCCCGCAGCGGGTGGGCATTTCAAGCCCCTGCGGCGATTGAGCAGCGGGGTCCGGGGCGGAGCCCCGTGGGCGCAACCCCGGCGGCCCGGGGAGTTACAGGTGTCACCAGGTGATCTTGGGGTAGGCGCGGACGCGTCAAGTACCCCGCAAAACCCAGGAGTCACCGTGCCACTGCCCGCGCTCAACCGCACCGTCACCACCACCGTCGGCATCGCCACCGCCGCCCTCCTCGGCGGCATCGCCATCGGCGGCGCGGGCGCGGTGAGCGCGAGCCCGCCCGCCGAGCCGAAGGTGCAGAACAGCTTCGACTCGCTCGGCGCCGACGTACGCGCCGCCGAGCTGTCCTCGGGCCGCACCGCGCACTACACCGACTCCGGCCCGGCCGACGGCACCCCCGTGCTCTACATCGGTGGCACCGGGACCAGCGCCCGCGCCGTCCACATGACCGACTTCATGCGCACCACCAGAGAGAACCTGGGCCTTCGCATGATCACGGTCGAGCGCAACGGGTTCGGCGACACCGACTACGACGCGAAGCTCGGCAAGGCCGACTACGCGAAGGACGCCCTTGAGGTCCTCGACAAGCTCGGCGTCAAGAAGTTCAAGGTGATCGCGATATCCGGCGGCGGCCCGTACGCCGCTGAGATCGCCGCCAAGGCCCCCGAGCGGATCAGCGCCCTGCACCTCGGCGCGGCCCTCCCGCCGTACGGCGAGAAGCCCGCCTTCTGCGCCCTGACGGACGACCAACTGGCGGCCGCCGTCAAGGACGAGATCAAGGACCCGCGCAAGTGGTGGGCCTTCCCCGACGACAGCCCGGTCAAGTCGATCCCCGGCTTCGCCGACACCGCGTACGAGGAGGGCGCGCGGACCTACAACCAGCGCGGCCAGCAGGCCGATCCCGCGCCGCAGGTGCACGAGCAGCGGCTGTACTGCGACCGCCCGGGGCCGGACCTGTCGAAGCTGAAGGCGCCGGTGTTCCTGTACCACGGCGACAAGGACACGACCGTGCCGGCGAGCACGCTCAAGGCCTGGCGCGACAACCTTCCCGACACGGCGCCCGTGAAGACCCGTACGTACGCCGACACCGGGCACGACGTCCAGTACCGCCACTGGGACCAGATCCTGGTCGACCTGGCGGGCCGCTCCGACCGCACGGTGGTCTGCCACGACAAGCGGACGCGCGCGCTCCCGGCGGGCGAGGCGGACGCCCTGGTGTCCAAGAAGCGCGCCACGCTGGGCAGCTGCGCCTGGAACGGCTAGGCAGCACCCGTAACCAGCAACAGCACTAGTCGCTCGCGGCGGCCGCGAGTCCCCCCAGCAGGAGGGCCGTGAACCGCCGCACCCACTCCGCGTCGGCCGGCTCCGCGCTCACCAGGGTGCGGTGCACGACCGCCCCCGCCGCCACGTCGTAGATGAGATCCGCCGTGGCCGCGGCGGCGGCCGGGTTGGCGGCCGGCGGAAGTTCGCCGCGGCGCTCGGCCCGCGCCCGCCCCTCCAGTACGAGCCGCTTCTGGCGGTCGACGATCGACGTACGGATCCGGTCCCGCAGCGGGGCGTCGCGGGTGGACTCGGCGACCACGGCCATCAGCGCCGTCTTCGTCTCGGGCCGGTCCAGGATCGCCGCGAACTGCCGCACCACGCCCTCCACGTCGGCGGCGAGCGAGCCCCTGTCGGGCAGTTCGAGCTCGTCGAAGAGGACCGCGACCGCGTCCACGACGAGCTCGCTCTTGCCCGGCCAGCGGCGGTACAGCGTCGTCTTCGCGACACCCGCGCGCGTGGCCACGTCGCCGAGCGTCAGCTTCGACCAGCCGAGCTCCACGAGCGCCGCCCGGGTCGCCTCGAGAATCGCCTCGTCCGCCGCTGCGGAACGCGGACGCCCCGTCCGTACGTTGGAGGGGGGACAGGGGCGGGAAGAAGGGGACGAGGGAGGCGGCGTGCGGCTCTGCATGGTCGTCGACCATACCGGCGGGTACGGCCGAAAGATCGCGTGAGGCAGATCACCGGGCGATCCAGGGGGCCCTGTTCCCGCGTCCCGCCCATGGCAGTTACGCTACGAGGCGTAGCGAAAGCTCGATCTCGTACGAGTGCCTCGGATCTGCACCCCGGGGCGGCCCGGACGAGCGGCAACCACAAGGCGCCGGGTGGGGACCCGGTGCCGAAAGCACACCAGGCCGAGTCCGCTCCGTGCCTCCAGATGCGTCTCGCATTCCGGCGGGAGGTGCACGGGGCAGGGCCCGGCCCACAACTGTCCGCGGAAGGGGGAGACTGTACGCATGCAGCCACGGAACATGTCCATGAGCGGAGTCGTCGATCTCGCCGCGGTGAAGGCGGCCCAGGAGGCCAAGTCGAAGGCGGAGCAGGCGCGCGCCGAGCAGGCCCGGCAGGGCGGTGGCGGTGCCGTGCCGCCGTCGAGCCTGGTCATCGACGTCAGTGAGGCGGACTTCGAAAGCGCGGTACTCCAGCGCTCCGCCGAGGTGCCCGTCGTCATCGACTTCTGGGCCGAGTGGTGCGAGCCCTGCAAGCAGCTGAGCCCGCTGCTCGAGCGGCTCGCCGCCGAGTACAGCGGCCGCTTCGTGCTCGCCAAGATCGACGTAGATGCCAACCAGATGCTGATGCAGCAGTTCGGGGTCCAGGGGATTCCGGCTGTCTTCGCGGTCGTCGCCGGGCAGGCCCTGCCCCTCTTCCAGGGCGCCGCCCCCGAGGAGCAGATCCGCGGCACCATCGACCAGTTGATCCAGGTCGCCGAGGAGCGCTTCGGGCTCACCGGCATCGCGGTCGACCCGGAAGCGGAGGGTGAGGCGCCGGTCGTGGAGGAGGCCCCGGTGGGTCCCTACGACGCGCTCCTCGAAGCGGCGGTGCAGGCCCTGGACGCCGGCGATCTCGACGGCGCCGTGCAGGCCTACAAGAACGTCCTGTCCGACGACCCCGGCAACAGCGAGGCCAAGCTCGGCCTCGGCCAGGCGCAGCTCCTCCAGCGCGTGCAGGGGCTCGACTCGCAGCAGGTCCGCAAGGACGCCGCCGAGAAGCCCGCCGACGCGCAGGCGCAGATCGCGGCGGCCGACCTGGATCTGGTCGGCGGCCATGTCGAGGACGCCTTCGGGCGGCTCGTCGAGACGGTGGGGCGCACGGCCGGCGAGGACCGGAACGCGGCGCGTGTACGACTGCTCGAACTGTTCGAGGTCGTGGGCGCCGACGATCCGCGCGTGACGACGGCGCGTACGGCTCTGGCCCGAGTTCTCTTCTGAGTCGTCAGTGACCAGTTGTTAAACACTGCGGCTTGTGATGCCGGAGTGAAAGTTCTGTCTTCTGAGGCGCACAGCGGCCGCGTTTTGCCAAAACTTGGCAATCGCGGCCGCTGTTACTTGGAGTAAGTCGGACTCGATCTTCTGTCCGCTTCTGTCCCACATTCAACCTGTATAACAACTCGCTTGACGGCACCCTCAGTTGTTGTTCGGTATCGCTCCGTCGGTGTTCGGTTATCCGTCCGTTACCCGCCAGTAACGAACCCCCTTGTGTCAGCGCCTCGAATGCACCACGATCGGGCACGCTCGGTCCTCTCCCCACCGTCCGACAGCCAATCGTGCGGCGGGGTTTTTGGGTCCCCACCGGGTGGTCGACGGCGAACCAAGGGGAGCGCCGGCGGTCCAGGACAGGGGGGTCTCAGTCGTTCGTTCGACTGGGCCTGTCCAGCAGGTTGCGCGTGATGGCTCAGGTGCGACCAGTGGTTGTCGCTCGGGGGTGATCGCCGGTGATCAGGATGCGGTGCAGACCAGCACTCCCGATGCGGGCGCTCTCCTTCCCGAGGACGTAGCACTTCTCCCATCCCTGCCCGGCTGAGCCGCCTCTAGGGGCAGTCAGGGCCGGAGATGTACGTCCGAGAAGGAGGAACAGTCATGAAGTCCGTGACTCGTGGCGGAACCAGATGGAAGCGGTTCGCCGTAGTCATGGTGCCGAGCGTCGCGGCGACTGCCGCGATAGGTGTGGCCCTGTCTCAGGGTGCGCTCGCGGCATCGTTCAGTGTGTCGGGTCAGTCGTTCAAGGTGACGGCGGACTCCCTCGACGGCCAGGGCTTTGTCCAGTACGGCGCCGTCGACTCCGGCAAGACGGGTAACCACCCGGTGGCCGTGGTCGGCATGAAGACCGCGACGATCAACAACCTCTGCCAGTCGGTGGTTGTCCCCGTCCCGGTCTTCGGCGATGTGTCGATGAAGCTGTCGGCCGGTGCGCAGAAGAGCGCCCCGGTCGAGGCCAAGAGCCTCTACATCGACGCCGATGACTTGAAGGCCGATGCGACCTTCAAGAACATCGACATCGGTGTGGCGGCGGGTGACGCCAAGAAGGGCCCCGGTATCCACCAGGGCGACAAGGCCGACCCCAATGCGTTCGCCCAGCAGGCAGACTCGGTGCACTTCGAGAACGTCCAGCAGCGCGCGTGGGCCACGACGGCCGGCACCTTCAAGCTCTCCGGCCTCAAGATGAAGGTCCAGAAGGGCAAGCACGAGTGCTACTAGGCCCACAGGGCCCGTAAGGGGCCGGGGTCTTGTGCACTTGATGTGCTGAACGGCCGGGCGCGGGGGCACTCGCAGTGACATGGGGTCGTCCCCGTGCCCGTTTCCGGACAGCCACCATCACCACAGATCAACGCCTTTCCCGAGGAGCTGTACGACATGAGCGCCGAAGCGCACGCAGGACTGGGCCCCAAGCTTGGTCAGATGCGCCTATCGTTCCGAGGGTGGCGCGGTCAGCGCCCGTTCTGGGGCGGTCTGCTGTCAATCCTCGGCGGCCTCCCGATCATGTACTTCCCGTACGCGAACCTCGCGATCGGCAATATGACGATCAAGATGGCGACCACGGCCGGTGCCGGTTCGCTCATCATCGGCGTCTTGCTGGTCGTGCTCGGCCTGACGATGTGGTTCCAGCCGCATTCCCGTGTGTTCGCGGGTGTCGCGGCGATTCTTCTCGCCCTGGTCTCCCTCGTGGTTTCGAACTTCGGCGGCTTCGTCATCGGTTTCCTGCTCTCCCTCGTCGGCGGTGGCCTCGGTATCGCCTGGGCGCCGGCTGAGCGGCAGGACGAGTCAGCAGGGAAGGGCGGTGACCGCGCCACGTCCTCTCCGGACGCGGCACCGGTCGTACCGCCGGTTGCGGGAGCCACCTATCAGGTCGCGGGCGTAAACGACGACGCGTCAGGGACGAGCCCGAACAATGGGACGAACGGGAGGCACCGTGCCGGCTGACGAGGTGCACCACGAGGGCTCCGCGGAGCCTCGTGCGAGAACCGGGCCGCGGCATGCGGCGCGGCGGCATGCGGCACCAAAGAAGCATCTCTTCACCAAGATGCACATGCCGGCGGGCAAGGCGGTGGCTCTCGCGGCCATGCCCACGGCAGTGCTGATGGGGCTCGGCCTGACGCCGACGCTCGCGTCGGCCAAGGACAACCCGACGAAGTTCTCGGTCGACGACTACAAGGCGTGCGCCGACGCCGTCGATTCGAACAAGGACGACAAGGGGTCCGACGAGGCCAAGGACAAGGCCAAGGAGTCGGCGAAGCCGACCCCGACGCCGTCCGCCTCCGCCTCCAAGGACGGCTCCGAGGAGAAGAAGGAGAAGGCGACCCCGACTCCTTCACCGTCCGCCTCCGAGTCCAAGGACTCCGACGACAAGTCCACCGAGGATTCGGCCACGCCGTCGCCCTCGGCGTCGGAGACCAAGAACCCGCTGGACCCGCTGGGCGTCGGCGACGCCCTGAAGAAGCTCACGTCCGGCGACAAGGAGTCCGAGAGCGCGACTCCTTCGCCGTCGGCGTCGGAATCCTCGGGCGGTCTGCTCGGTGGCACCACCGACAAGGTGGACGACACGGTCAAGGACACGACCGGGTCGGTCAAGGACACCACCGACAAGCTCGGCGACACGGTCAAGGACACCACCGACAAGGTCAAGGACACGACCGACAAGGTGGGGGACGCGGCCAAGGACGCGACCAAGAACGTGGGCAACCCGCAGGGCTCCGGCAATGTGCCGGAGAACTGTCCGGCGGCCACGGACGCGTCGGGTGCCGACGAGGACACCCCGGCCCAGCTCCCGGACAAGTCCTGGAAGCTGCAGGCCAGTTCGCTCCTGCTCAAGGGGGCGGACTACAAGGGCCTGGTGGATGTGCGCATGGCCGACGGGTCGACCAAGCGCGTCATGAAGTACGTCATCTCCAAGGGCACGGACATCGGTGATCTGCACCAGATCGCCCCGGGCCCGAACGGGAAGTTCTTCCACATCCGGTCGGACAAGGGCTCCACGTCCACCATCCGCGATGGGCAGACGACGATGTACACGGAGGAGATCTCGGGCAATCTGTTCGGGCTCGTTCCGCTGACGTTCAACGCCAAGAACCCGCCGCCGCTCAACCTGCCGACCCTGTTCTTCACGAACGTCAAGGTCACGCAGGCCTCGCAGTTCGGCGGGACCCTGCACGTGCCCGGTCTGCACACCACGATCGAGGACAGCTGACCGTAGGCCCCAAGGCCCGTTCGGGAGCCGCACACGACAAAGGGCGCCCCCCTCAAGGGGGCGCCCTTTGTCATGCGCTGGGGCTCGTGCGCCCGGGCGAGGACCCGCGCGTCAGTCGCGCTCGCCGCCGCCCAGGTGGTGCACCCGGACCATGTTGGTGGTGCCGGGGACGCCGGGGGGCGAACCGGCGGTGATGACCACGGTGTCGCCGTCGTTGAAGCGGTTGAGCTTCACGAGCTCGGCGTCGACCAGGTCGACCATGCCGTCGGTGTTGTCCACGTGCGGCACGACGTGCGACTCGACGCCCCAGCTCAGCGCGAGCTGGTTGCGGGTCTCGTCGTCCGTGGTGAACGCCAGGATCGGCTGGGCCGCGCGGTAGCGGGAGAGCCGGCGGGCCGTGTCACCGGACTTGGTGAAGGCGACCAGCGCCTTGCCGTCCAGGAAGTCCGCGATCTCGCACGCGGCACGGGCCACCGAACCACCCTGTGTACGCGGCTTCTTGCCGGGCACGAGCGGCTGCAGGCCCTTGGAGAGCAGCTCCTCCTCGGCCGCCGTGACGATCTTCGACATCGTCTTGACGGTCTCGATCGGGTACGCGCCCACGCTCGACTCGGCGGACAGCATGACCGCGTCCGCGCCGTCCAGGATCGCGTTCGCGACGTCGGAGGCCTCGGCGCGCGTGGGGCGCGAGTTGGTGATCATCGACTCCATCATCTGGGTCGCGACGATCACCGGCTTGGCGTTGCGGCGGCACATCTCCACGAGGCGCTTCTGCACCATCGGGACCTTCTCGAGCGGGTACTCGACGGCGAGGTCACCACGGGCGACCATGATCCAGTCGAAGGCGGCGACGACGCCTTCCATGTTGTCGACGGCCTGCGGCTTCTCGACCTTGGCGCCGACGGGGACCCGGCGGCCCTCCTCGTCCATGATCTTGTGGACGTCCTTGACGTCGTTGGCGTCGCGCACGAAGGACAGGGCGACCATGTCGCAGCCCATCTTCAGGGCGAAGCGCAGGTCCTCGATGTCCTTCTCGGACAGGGCCGGGACGTTCACCGCCGCGCCGGGCAGGTTGATGCCCTTGTGGTCGGAGATGACACCGCCCTCGACGACGATCGTCTTGACGCGCGGTCCGTCGACCTCGACGACGCGCAGCTCGACGTTGCCGTCGTTGATCAGGACCTGGTCGCCCTTGGAGACGTCGCCGGGCAGACCCTTGTAGGTCGTGCCGCAGATCGACTTGTCACCGGGTACGTCCTCGGTGGTGATGGTGAACTCGTCACCACGAACCAGCTCGACGGGGCCCTCGGCGAAGGTCTCCAGGCGGATCTTCGGGCCCTGGAGGTCGGCGAGCACACCCACGGCGCGGCCCGTCTTCTTGGCGGCGGCGCGAACACGGTCGTAGCGACCCTGGTGCTCGGCGTGGGTGCCGTGGCTGAAGTTGAATCGGGCCACATTCATGCCGGCCTCGATCAGCGAGACGAGCTGCTCTTCGGAGTCGACGGCGGGGCCCAGCGTGCAGACGATTTTGGAACGGCGCATGGGGGCGATCCTATCGGTTTGTTTCGCTACGGAATATTCCGTCTGGTGGAATCTACAAATGGGCGGGCGGGCGCTCAGTCGTTGCGGTTCTGGACCAGGGCGTAGGTCTGCTGCGCGATCTCCAGCTCCTCGTCGGTCGGCACCACGGCCACGGCCACGCGGGCGTATTCGGGGGAGATGAGCCGGGGTTCGTCGGAACGTACGGAATTGAGCTCGCCGTCGACCGCGAGACCCAGCTCCTCCAGGCCCGCGACCGCAGCCTCGCGCACCGGCGCCGCGTTCTCGCCGACCCCGGCCGTGAACGCGACCGCGTCCACCCGGCCGAGCACCGCGTAGTAGGAGCCGATGTACTTCTTCAGGCGGTGGACGTAGATGTCGAAGGCGAGCCGCGCCTCCTCGTCGCCCTCGTCGATGCGGCGACGGATCTCCCGCATGTCGTTGTCCCCGCAGAGCCCGATCAGGCCGGACTTCTTGTTGAGCAGATCGTCGATCTCGTCCGCCGACATCTTGCCCACGCGCATCAGATGGAAGATGACGGCCGGGTCGACATCTCCCGAACGCGTACCCATCACAAGCCCTTCGAGCGGGGTGAGGCCCATCGAGGTCTCCACGCACTGCCCGCCGCGGACCGCGGAGGCCGAGGCGCCGTTGCCCAGGTGCAGCACGATGACGTTGACGTCCTCGGGCCGCTTGCCGAGCAGCTCGGCCGTCTTGCGGGAGACGTACGCGTGCGAGGTGCCGTGGAAGCCGTAGCGCCGGATGCGGTGCTCGTCGGCGGTCTTCACGTCGATCGCGTAGCGCGCGGCCGACTCCGGCATCGTCGTGTGGAACGCCGTGTCGAAGACGGCGACCTGCGGCAGGTCGGGGCGCAGCGTCTGCGCGGTGCGGATGCCGGTCAGGTTCGCCGGGTTGTGCAGCGGTGCCACCGGGATGAGCCGCTCCACCTCCTTGAGCACCGCGTCGTCGATGACGGTCGGCTGCGTGAACAGCTTGCCGCCGTGCACCACGCGGTGGCCGATCGCGGCCAGCTCGGGGGAGTCCAGGCCGAGCCCGTCCTCGGTCAGCTCCGCGGCGACCGCCTTGAGCGCCTCTTCGTGGTCGGCGATCGGCCGGTTCTGCTCACGGGCCGCGCCGCCCGTGGCGAGCGGCGTGTGCTTCAGGCGGGAGGTCTCCTCACCGATCCGCTCGACCAGGCCGACGGCGAGGCGGGTGCTGTCCGCCATGTCGAGGAGCTGGTACTTCACCGACGAGGAGCCGGAGTTGAGGACGAGGATGCGAGTCGCGGTCACGGGTACTGCTTTCGATGGTGGGGATCAGTTGCTGGACGTCTGGGCCTGGATCGCCGTGATGACGACCGTGTTGACGATGTCCTGCACGAGCGCGCCGCGGGACAGGTCGTTGACCGGCTTGCGCAGGCCCTGCAGGACCGGTCCCACGGCGATCGCGCCGGCCGAGCGCTGGACGGCCTTGTACGTGTTGTTGCCGGTGTTGAGGTCGGGGAAGATCAGCACGCTGGCCTGGCCCGCGACCTCGGAATCCGGGAGCTTGGTCGCCGCGACGGTGGGCTCGACGGCGGCGTCGTACTGGATCGGCCCCTCGATCTTCAGGTCGGGGCGGGCCCCCTTGACGATCTCCGTGGCCTCGCGGACCTTGTCGACGTCGGCGCCGGAGCCCGAGGTGCCGGTGGAGTACGACAGCATCGCGATCCGCGGCTCGACGCCGAACTGCTCGGCGGTGCCTGCGGACTGGGTGGCGATGTCGGCGAGCTGCTGGGCGTTCGGGTCCGGGTTCACGGCGCAGTCGCCGTAGACGAGGACCTTGTCGGCCAGGCACATGAAGAAGACCGAGGAGACGATCGCGGCGTCCGGCTTCGTCTTGATGATCTCGAAGGCGGGCCGGATGGTGGCGGCCGTGGAGTGCACGGACCCCGACACCATGCCGTCGGCGAGGCCCTCCTGGACCATCAGCGTGCCGAAGTAGTTCACGTCGGCGACCACGTCGTGGGCCAGCTCCGGCGTGATGCCCTTGTGGGCGCGCAGCGCCGCGTACGCGTCGGCGAACCGTTCCCGCAGCGCCGAGGTCTGCGGGTCGATGATGTCGCTGTCGGCGAGGTCGACGCCGAGGTCGGCGGCCTTCTTGCGGATCTGCTCGACCGGGCCGAGCAGCGTCAGATCGCAGACGCCGCGGCGCAGGAGCACGTCGGCGGCGCGCAGCACGCGCTCCTCGGTGCCCTCGGGCAGCACGACGCGGCGCTTGTCCGAGCGGGCCTGCTCCAGGAGCTTGTGCTCGAACATCATCGGCGTCAGGCGGTCGGAGGACGGCGCCTGGATGGTCTTCAGCAGGCCCGCCGTGTCGACGTACTTCTCGAAGACGCCGAGGGCGGTCTCCGCCTTGCGCGGCGTCGCGGCGTTCAACTTGCCTTCCATGGCGAAGAGTTCGGCCGCCGTGGGGAAGGAGCCACCGGCCACCGCGATCACCGGGGTGCCGGGCGCGAGGCGCCCGGAGAGCTTGAGGATCGCCTCGCCGGGCCGCTCGTTCAGGGTCAGGATCACGCCCGCGATCGACGGGGTCCCGGCGCTGTGCGCGGCGAGCGCGCCGACGACCAGGTCCGCGCGGTCGCCGGGGGTGACGACCATGCAGCCGGGGGTCAGGGCGTTGAGGAAGTTCGGCAGCATGGCGCCGCCGAAGACGAAGTCGAGGGCGTCCCGGGCGAGCCCCGAGTCGTCGCCGAGCAGCACCTTGCCGCCCAGCGCATGGGTGATCTGGGCGACGGTCGGCGCGGCGAGCGCGGGCTCGTCGGGCAGTACGTAGCAGGGCACCGGCAGCCGCCCCGTGAGCCGCTCGTGCACGTCGTCCCGGTCGCCCGGCGCCACGCGGTTGACGACCATCGCGAGGACGTCGCAGCCCAGGCCGTCATAGGCGCGGTAGGCGTTGCGGGCCTCGGCGCGGACCGATTCCTCCGTCTGCTTCTTGCCGCCGACGACGGGGATCACGGAGGCGCCGAACTCGTTGGCGAGGCGGGCGTTGAGGGCCAGCTCGTCCGGGAGCTGGGTGTCGGCGAAGTCGGTGCCGAGCACGAGCACGACGTCGAATTCGCGGGCCACCTGGTGGAACCGGTCGACCAGGCGCGAGACCAGCTCGTCCGTGCCCTGCTCGGCCTGGATCGCGGAGGCCTCGTGGTAGTCGAGTCCGTACACCGTCGCCGGGTCCTGTGACAGGCGGTAGCGCGCCCGCAGCAGGTCGAAGAGCCGGTCGGGGCCGTCGTGGACGAGTGGCCGGAAGACTCCCACCCGGTCGACCTGACGGGTCAGGAGCTCCATGACCCCCAGTTCCACGACCTGGCGGCCGTCGCCGCGATCGATCCCGGTCACGTACACGCTGCGCGTCACGCGTGCTCTCCGTTTCCCTCATGGTTCTTCTCGCTCGAACCCGACTTTTACGGGTCGATTCGGTCTCTTTCGGGTCAAAAAAAGGCGCGCAATGGAAGCCGTGCCCCCTTGACAATACCTCCGTCGGTGGCTAGGTCGCCCGCCGGACAGAAGGCCTTTTCCTCTGGGTCCAAGTGCCCATGGAACCCCTGCCGAAGCTCCCTGCACAGCCGCGCGCGAGCGCGTCGCCTCCCAGAGCGTGGAACAATCGGCATCGCTCACCGACGTACCAGTAGCGAGCAGGAGACACAGCACGATGCGCATCGGAGTTCTCACCGCAGGCGGCGACTGCCCTGGCCTGAACGCAGTGATCCGGTCGGTCGTGCACCGAGCCGTCACGCACTACGGCGACGAGGTGCTCGGTTTCGAGGATGGCTACGCGGGGCTGCTCGACGGGCGCTACCGCCCGCTCGATCTGAACGCGGTCAGCGGCATCCTCGCCCGTGGCGGCACCATTCTCGGCTCCTCCCGACTGGAGCGCGACCGATTCCGAGCGGCCTGCGAGAACGCCAAGCAGCTCGCCGAGGAGATCGGTTTCGACGCCCTCATCCCGATCGGCGGCGAGGGCACGCTGACGGCGGCCCGCATGCTGTCCGACGCGGGCCTGCCGGTCGTCGGCGTACCCAAGACGATCGACAACGACATCTCCTCCACCGACCGCACCTTCGGCTTCGACACGGCCGTCGGCGTCGCCACCGAGGCGATCGACCGGCTCAAGACGACCGCAGAGTCCCACCAGCGCGTCATGGTCGTCGAGGTCATGGGCCGGCACGCGGGCTGGATCGCCCTGGAGTCCGGCATGGCGGGCGGCGCCCACGGCATCTGCCTGCCCGAGCGGCCCTTCGACCCGGCCGACCTGGTCAAGATGGTCGAGCAGCGGTTCGCGAACGGCAAGAAGTTCGCCGTCGTCTGCGTCGCCGAGGGCGCGCACCCCGCCGAGGGCACCATGGACTACGGCACGGGCGCCATCGACCAGTTCGGCCACGAGCGCTTCCAGGGCATCGGCACCGCGCTCTCCTACGAGCTGGAGAGCCGCCTCGGCAAGGAGGCCCGCCCGGTCATCCTGGGGCACGTGCAGCGCGGCGGCACCCCCACCGCGTACGACCGCGTGCTCGCCACCCGGTTCGGCTGGCACGCCGTGGAGGCCGTGCACCGCGGCGAGTTCGGCAAGATGACGGCGCTGTACGGCACCGACATCGCGATGGTGCCGCTCGCCGAGGCGGTCACCGAGCTGAAGACGGTCCCGAAGGACCGGATGGACGAGGCGGAGTCGGTCTTCTAGACCCTTACGGATGACGGATCCTGGACCAGAACTCGTCCAGGATCCGCTCCAGGAACTGCCGCCCCGCGTCCCCGGCCCCCGGGGACGTGCCACCGCCCCAGCTCAGCGTGGCGGCCATCAGCGCCTGGTACTCCAGGTGCATCTCGTGCAGTACGTCCTCCAGCTCGCGGCGCTGCACCGGCACCAGCCGGGCGATCGGCCGCACGGACCCCTGCCAGCGCGTCCGCGCCGCGTCCCGCAGCAGCTCCGCGAGGTGCGCGTCCCGTCCGGTCACCGTCGCGAGCGCGCGCGGGGTGAGCCGCAGCGCCTCGGCGAGCGCCGTCGACTGCCGGTCGTTGCCCTGCCAGTCGCCCGTCTCCTCCATCCGCAGATACGAGTGGATCTCCAGGCCCACGGAGCGGGCCACGTCCTCCGGGGCGAGCCCCAGCGCGAGCCGGTGCTCGCGCAGCGTCCGCGGCACGCCGATGAGTTCGCTCAGCGAGCACCACAACGCACCGGCGAGCGCCGTGAGTTCGCCCGCGGAGGGGGCCGCGTCGCCCCGCTCCCAGGCGACGATGACGTCCGGAGTGATGTGCCCGAGCCCGTACGAGGCACGCATGCCGTACGCGACGTGCCCCGGCGCCATCCCGAGCGCTTCGCGCAGGCGCCGGGCGGCGGGGGCATTGAACGGTGGTGTCGGCTGGTTGGACGTCGCGTGGTGCTGCACGGGCACAAAGTAGGGGGTCACGGGGCGTTTGGCTACAGTCCGCGCTCATCCCTTTACAGCACCGCTCAGCGCGAAACCGCCGCCGAAGCGCCGCGAGACCAGGACGTACAGCAGCACCACGGGCGTCGAGTAGATGATGGAGAACGCGGCGAGCTGCCCGTACACGACGGTGCCCCGGTTGCCGAAGAAGTCGTTGATGCTGACCGAGGCCGGCATCTGGTCGGGGGAGAGCAGCAGCATGAACGGGACGAAGAAGTTCCCCCACATCATCGCGAACGAGTACACGGTGACGACGGCGACCCCGGGCCCCATCAGCGGCAGCACGATCCGGACGAGCCCCTGGAAGGTGTTCGCGCCGTCCGTCCAGGCCGCCTCCTCCAGCTCCTTCGGCACACCGTCCATGAAGTTCTTCATCAGCCATACGGCGAACGGGAGTTGGGACGCGGCGAAGAAGTAGATCGTGCCCGACATCGTGTCGATCAGGTTCACCTGCACGAACAGCGCGTACACCGGGACCATCACCGCGGTGATCGGCAGACAGGTCGCGAACAGGGTCGTCGTGAGGAACGGGGTGTTCAGCCGCGAGCGGTACCGCGAGAGCGGATACGCGGCGAGCGCGGCGCAGCCGACCGTGAGGACCGTCGCGCCGCCGCACAGGAGCAGCGAGTTCAGCAGCGGTGTGAAGGTGACGTCGGGTTTGAGGACGTCGTCGAAATTGCCGAACGTCAGCTCCGACGGCCACTTCACCCGCAGATTCGCCTCGGCGTCGACCGACGACAGGACGACCCAGGCGAGCGGCAGCGAGAAGGCGAGCGCGACGACGAACAGTGCCGCGTCCGCCGAAAGTCGTCTACGGATACGGGTCTTCACTCAGTCCTCCGTGCGCAGCAGCCGCATGTACACCAGCGAGAACAGGGAGCCGACCACGAGCAGCAGCAGCGCGACCGCGGTGCCGTAGCCGATCATGCTCTTCTGGAAGGCCTGCTCGTACATGAACAGGGGCAGGGTCTGGCTGTGATTGCCGGGCCCGCCGCGGGTCATCACCCAGATCAGGCCGAAGACCGACAGGGTCTGCAGGGTGTTCAGCATCAGGTTCGTGCCGATGGAGCGGCGGATCATCGGCAGCGTGATGTGCCACAGGCGCTGCCAGGCGTTCGCGCCGTCCACCTCGGCGGACTCGGTGACCTCCGTCGGGATCTCGGCGAGGGCCGCCGAGTACACGAGCATCGAGAAGGCGGTGCCGCGCCACACGTTCGCGAACGACACGGCCAGGATCGGCAGCGTGAACAGCCAGTTCTGGCCGGGCAGTTGGAGCCAGTCGAGGATCGCGTTGAGGGTGCCCTCGCGGCGGAAGAACGCGTACAGCAGAAACCCTGCGACGACCTCCGGCAGCACCCACGCCGTCACCACGACCGCCCCGGTGACCGTCCTGACCGGCTTCGACGCGCGCTGCATCAGCGCCGCGAGCGCGAGCCCCAGCGTGTTCTGGCCGACGATCGACGACAGGAACGTGAAGACGAGCGTCAGCCACACGGCGTTCAGGAAAGCGTCGTCCTTGAACGCCGCCGTGAAGTTGTCGAAGCCGACGAAGGACGACTCCGCCTGCCCGGTCAGCTGCAGATCGGTGAAGGCGATATAGGCGCAGTACGCGATCGGGCCCGCGAGGAAGAGGGCCATGAGGACGGTCGCCGGGGCGACCGGTACGAGCCGGAGGACGGTTCTGCGACGGGTGCTGGTGCTGGTACGGGTATCGGTATGGGTCACTGTGGCGCTCGCCTCTGCCTCAACTCCCTTCCGGCTACGGCTTCTTGACGACCTTCCCGTCCGCCGCCGTCCTCACCTGCTCGTCGTACGTCGACGCCGCCTTGTCGACCGAGGCGTCACCGGTCGTCACCGACTCCATCGCCTCCTGGATCGCCGTGGAGACCTTCGGGTACGCGGGGTAGGCGGGGCGGTAGTGGGTGCTCGCCACCAGGTCCGTGAAGAACTTGATGCCGGGCTGCGCCTTCACGTACGCGGGGTCGGCGGCGACGTCCTTGCGGACCGCGATGCCGGAGTTGGCGATGTACCAGCGCTTCGCGTTCTCCTTGGTCTGCATCGTCTTGATGAAGTCGAAGGCGAGGTCGGGATTGGCCGCCTTGGCCGGGACCGCCCAGGTCCAGCCGCCGGACATGGAGACCTTGCCGGGTGCCTGACCGGTCTGCGTCGGCATGTGGGCGAGGCCGAGCTTCTTCGACCACTCGGGCCACTCGTGCCCGCTGCCCTTGATCCAGTCCTGCGGCAGCCAGGAGCCGTCGAGGTTGATGCCGAGCTTGCCCTCGGGCAGCAGCTCACCGCGCACCTGGGTGGGGAAGTTCGGGTCGAGGGCGTCGGAGACGTCGGGGCCGAGCTTCTCCTTGAAGACCGTCCGCACGAAATTCAGGCTGTCCTTGAACGCCTTCGAGCCCGTGACCCACTTGCCCGTGGCCTTGTCGTAGAGCGGGTCCGCGGCCCCCGTGCCGGTCCCGTACAGGAGCATCTGGAAGCCCTGCATCGTCGATGCCTCGCCGGCCGGCTTTCCGGTGTAGACGTTCAGCGGGGTGACGCCGGGGACCTTCTGTTTGATGGTGCGGGCGGCGTCCAGGACCTCGTCCCAGTTCTTCGGCTGCCAGGGCAGCGTGATGCCGGCCTTCTTCAGGATCGCCTTGTCGTACCAGAGGCCGCGGGTGTCGGTGCCGTCCGGGACGCCGTACGTCTTCCCGTCCCGCGCCTTCGCCGCGGTCTTCGCCGTGCCGATGAACTGGTCCCAGTCCGACCACTTCTCCAGATAGGGGTCGAGGGGCTTCAGATATCCGCTGGCGATGTCGGAGTTGATGAGGAAGGTGTCCTCGTAGACGAGGTCCGGAGCCGTCCTCGGGGAGCGGAGCATCTGCTGGAGCTTCGTGTAGTACTCCGCGTCCGGCGCCTTGATCGGGACGAACTCCACCTTCTTGCCGGGGTGCGCCTTCTCGAACTTCTTCTTCATCGCGGCCAGGTAGTCGTCCATGACCTTGACCTTGTTGTCCATGGACTGCTTGAAGGAAACCTTGATGGTGTCCGAGTCGCTTCCGGAGCCGCCGCCGCAGGCGGTGAGCGTCGCGGCGGCCAGCAGAGCGGTGGCGGTGAGGATCGGGGCGGTGGGGCGCACGGGCACGACCTCCTACGGAGCATCGCGGGCTCCGTTGCCCGCGGGGCTGCCCAGGAACGTATGGGCGCTGCCGATCAGGGTCAATGGGTGTGGAAAGTTAGGTAAGGCTAAGCTAAGTTAATCTTTGGGTGGCGCCGCAACGCCCCCATCCGTGAAGGAGATTGACGCAGCATGCCTCGAATCACCCCCAGGATCCGCCGTTCCGCCGCCGTCGCCGTGGCCCTCGTCGCGGGCGCCACGCTCGCCCCCGCGGGCGCCGCGAGCGCCGACCCGGGCGCCACCGCTTCCGCCTCCGCCCCGGTCACCAAAGGCCTCTACCAGTCGGCGTACTCGGAGCGGAACCACGCCCTTTGGACCACGTCGGCGGTGGGCCGCCCTCCGGTGACCAACTCCGCGCTCACCAGGCTCGACCCGGTCACGCTCAAGGTCGAGGCGACGTACACGCCGCCGGTCACCGACGCGGCCACCGGCGCCGTCGAGGCGGTCTACGGCATCGCGGTCGACGACGAGCACAACACCGTGTGGGTCACCAACACCCGCGACAACTCGGTCGCCGTCTACAGCCAGCGCGACGGCTCCCACCTCGCCACGCTGCCGAACGTCGCCCACGCCCGCGAGGTCGTGGTGGACGAGAGGCACGACACCGTGTGGGCGAGCGGCTTCGGAGACGGCAGCGTCGTGGGCTTCGACAGCCGTACGTTCGCCGAGAAGAAGCGCGTCACCGTCGAGGGCGCGGGCCCGACCGGCCTCGCCGTCGACGAGCGCACCGGCACGGTCTACGCCGCCGACCTCACCAACGACCAACTGATCGAGGTCACGCGGAAATCCACGAAGCCGCGCCTCATCCCGACCGGCGAAGGACCCCTCTCCGTGGCCCTCTCGAAGAACGGCCGCACCGCCTACACCGCCGACAACACCGCGGGCACCGTCTCCGTCGTCGACCTGCACAAGGGCCTGATCACCAAGTCGGTGCCGACGGGCGCGGGCCCCCTGTCCGTGGCGAACGACGACCGGTCCGGCAAGGTCGTCGCCGTGAACCGCACCGACGCGACCGCCAGCGTCGTCGACCCGCGCAAGGGCTCCGTCGTCAAAACGGTGAGCACGGGGGCCAACCCCAACCACGTCGAGATCGCGCGCGGCACGGCGTACGTCGTGGACAAGTCGGGCACGGGCCCTGCGGGCGAGGACACACTGACGCGGTTCGGCGTGCGGAAATAGCGACTGCGCCTACTTCCAGGTGTAGACGAGCTCCGGGCGGCCCACCTGTCCGTACTGCGGGCTGCGCACGGCCCGCCCGGAGTCGACCAGGTGCTCCAGATACCGGCGGGCCGTGATCCGCGAGATGCCCACCGTCTCCGCGGCGGCCGCCGCCGTCAGGCCCTCGGGCGCCTCCCGCAGCGTGTGCGTGACCCGCTCGAGGGTGGGCGCGCTCAGCCCCTTGGGCAGCGCGGCGGGCGCCGGAGAGCGCAGGGTCGCTATCGCCCGGTCGACCTCGTCCTGCCCGGACGCCTCGCCGGACGTCGCGCGGTACTCGGCGTAGCGCACCAGGCGGTCCCGCAGGGTCGCGAACGTGAACGGCTTCAGCACGTACTGCACGACCCCGAGCGACACCCCCTCCCGGACCACCGCGAGATCGCGCGCGGACGTGACCGCGACGACGTCCGCCTGATGCCCGGCCGCGCGCAGCGAGCGGGCGAGCGAAAGCCCGTGGCCGTCCGGCAGGTGCAGGTCGAGCAGGAGCAGGTCCACGGGGTTGCGGTCCAGGAACCGCCTGGCCTGCGCCGCCGAGTGCACCTTCCCCACGGCCGTGAAACCGGGGACCCGGCCGACGTACAGCGCGTGCGCGTCGGCAGCAACGGGGTCGTCTTCGACGACGAGGACCCGGATGGTGCGGTCGAGCTCACTCATGGGGTTCCTCTTCCTACGGTTCCGGCACTATCAGCCCCGCCGGCGATTGAGGCGCGGGGTCCGGGGCAGAGCCCCGCGG
>NZ_JAOZYC010000100.1:0-371 GCF_035798155.1 Streptomyces endophyticus
CTGGTCCTGCTGGCGTTCCCGGTCCTGGCCGCCGCGCTGTTCGCCCTGGAGGCGGACCGCAAGTTCGGTGCCCATGTCTTCGACGCGACCAACGGCGGCGCGCTGCTGTGGCAGCACCTCTTCTGGTTCTTCGGCCACCCGGAGGTGTACATCATCGCCCTGCCGTTCTTCGGCATCGTCTCCGAAGTGATCCCGGTCTTCTCGCGCAAGCCGATCTTCGGCTACTCCGGCCTGGTCGGCGCCACGATCGCGATCGCCGGTCTGTCGATCACGGTGTGGGCGCACCACATGTACGTCACCGGCGGTGTGTTGCTACCGTTCTTCTCCTTCATGACGTTCCTCATCGCCGTGCCAACAGGCGTGAAGTTCTT
>NZ_JAOZYC010000101.1:0-363 GCF_035798155.1 Streptomyces endophyticus
GGGCCCGGTCATCGGCCAGGAAGTGGACCTTGCTGGTCAGTCCGCCCCGGGAACGTCCCAGCGCCTCGCGTCCATCGGCCTCCACACGCGCGCCGCCCCCTTTTGCGGGAAGTCACCCGGCGGCCGGTGCCGGGCCCCTGCCGCATGCTGGTGAGCCCGGCAGGAAGTTGAGTCGATGTTCACCGCCCATTCGGCCTCCTTCGCCGCGGTGCGGGCCAGGGCGCCGTCCGGGTCGCTGGCGTCGGCCTCGATCTGCAGCTCGGTCAGGATCCGTTGCCAGGTTCCATCGGCCGACCAGCGGCGATGGCGCTCATAGACGGTCTGCCAAGGCCCGTACCGCTCGGGCAGATCCGGCCACGGCAC
>NZ_JAOZYC010000102.1:0-358 GCF_035798155.1 Streptomyces endophyticus
ACTGGCGATTGGGACGAAGTCGTAACAAGGTAGCCGTACCGGAAGGTGCGGCTGGATCACCTCCTTTCTAAGGAGCACTTCTTACCGAGTCCTTCGGGGCGAGGTCAGAGGCCATTACGTCGGCACACGTTCGACGGTGGTTGCTCATGGGTGGAACGTTGATTATTCGGCACGATCGGTTGGCTTCACTAGTACTGCTTCGGCGTGGAACGTGTGGGTGAACAGGTCGGGCCGGGCACGCTGTTGGGTATCTGAGGGTACGGGTTTCGTCCCGACCTCAATGCCGGCCCCGGTAAAGATCCGCTTCGGTGGGTTGTGACGGGTGGTTGGTCGTTGTTTGAGAACTGCACAGTGGACG
>NZ_JAOZYC010000103.1:0-323 GCF_035798155.1 Streptomyces endophyticus
GATCAGGATTCGACGCCGGTAACAAAACTTGAGGGGCATGCCGAGTTGGTAACAGAACTCGTAAATCCACTGTTGCAAACTTATAGTTGCCAACGACGACAACTACGCTCTAGCCGCCTAAGGGCGCTAGCTGACCCTAGGGGATGCCTGTAAACCCGAAGATTTGGTCAGTCATATAGAACAGGATCGCCGCCAAGTTCGCTGCAGACGTAACGGCTAAAACTTATGCAGCTCGCTCCAAGCACCCTGCCAGTCGGGTCGCGAGGAGTTAACTCAATAGAGATGGCTACGCATGTAGAACCGATAGCGGAGAGCTGGCGGAC
>NZ_JAOZYC010000104.1:0-123645 GCF_035798155.1 Streptomyces endophyticus
CCCTCACGCGATGTCCCCCGCCCCCAACACCCCTCCGGAGAGCCACAGATGAACCCGAAGCCCCGCGTGACCTCCACGTCCCGACCCACCACCGCGCGTACCGGCGCCCGCGTCGCCGCCGTCGGCGCAGCGGTGCTCTCGCTCGCCCTGTCCGGCTGTTCGGCGGCGCCCAGCCCGGCGGGCGGCTCCGCCAGTGGCGGCGCGCTCACCACGAACCTCGGTTTCGCGGGCACCACCATCAACCGCAACTTCAACCCGTTCGCCCTCAAGCCGACGCAGGGCACCTTCGGGTTCCAGTACGAGGCACTCTTCGACTTCAACATCCTTGAGGGCGGCAAGTTCACGCCCTGGCTGGGGAAGAAGTACGAGTGGGCCGACGGCGGCAAGAAGATCACCATCCATCTCGACGAGCGGGCCAACTGGAGCGACGGCTCCAAGCTCACCGCCGACGACGTGGTGTTCACCCTGAACTACGTCAAGAAGCACAAGCTGCCCCCGACCTGGGCCTTCGACTTCTCCAAGGCCTCCGCGCCGGACGAGCACACCGTCCGGATCACCTTCGACTCACCTGCCTACTCCAAGATCGACAGCATCGGCGGGACCACCCCGGTGCCCGCGAAGATCTGGAAGAAGAAGGACGGCGCGAAGGACACCAACCCGAACCCGGTCGGCTCGGGACCGTACACGCTCAAGCAGTACAGCCCGCAGCAGCTCACCTTCGAGGCCCGTGACGACTACTGGAAGCAGAAGAACGTCCCGGTCAAGACCGTGAAGGCGCCCATCATCACGCAGGCGTCCGAGGTGCCCAAGCTGCTCAGCGGGGAGCTCGACTGGAGCGGCGGCGTCGTGCCCGACGTCAAGAAGCAGTACATCGACAGGGACCCGAAGAACCACCACGCCTGGTACCCCACCTACGGCGGGCAGTTCATGTTCTTCAACCACACCAAGAAGCCGTTCACCGACGTCCACGTCCGTAAGGCGCTGTCGCTGGCCGTCGACCGCGGCCAGCTCCTGAACGTGACCAACCCGGGGATGTTCAACACCCTCAACCTCACGGGCCTCGACTCGAAGACCCAGGGCAAGTGGATCGACGACAAGTACAAGGACGCCGAGCAGCCCGAGGCCGAACTCTCCAAGGCACTCGCCGAGTTCAAGAAGGCCGGCTACACGAAGAAGAACGGCAAGCTCGTCGACGGCAGCGGCAAGCAGCTCAGCTTCTCCATCATGGAGGTGCAGGAGTGGGGCGACGCCATCCAGTTCGACAAGGTCCTCGCCTCGCAGCTGAAGAAGGCGGGCATCGACGTCAACGTGAAGCCGATCGCGGCGGCGCAGATCGACGCCAAGCGCAAGTCCGGTGACTTCGACGTCACGATCGGCGGCGGGGTCTACTACTCGACGCCGTACAACTTCTTCAAGGACATGCTCTACAGCGAGAACGGCGGCATCTGGACCAACTACGGCCACTACAAGAGCAAGAAGGCCGACGCGCTGCTCAAGGACATGGCGAGCGCCAACGACGCCGCGACCGTGAAGAAGTACTCGGCCCGGTTCCAGAAGATCATGGTCGACGAGGTGCCCGCCGCGCCGCTGATCACGATCGGCGTCTCCTCCGAGTACAGCAGCAAGAACTGGACCGGCTGGCCGACCGCGAAGAACCCCTACGCCCAGCCCGCCCCGTGGGGCGGCGGCGTCGACGCCATGAGCATCCTGCTCAACCTGCGCCCGGCGAAGGGCTGACCGCCATGGCCACCGCCCCCGTGCTCACCCCCGCCGCGGCAGAGGCACCACCACCCGCCCGGCGCACCGCGGCCGGCCGGCTCGGCGCCGCCCGCTACTTCCTGCGGCGCCTCGGCTTCTACATCGGTGCCGCCGTCGTCGCCGTCACCCTCAACTTCCTCATCCCGCGCCTGATGCCGGGCGACCCCGCCTCCGCGCTCATCTCCCAGATGCAGCAGAAGCAGAACCTGTCCGCCGACCAAGTGACCAGCATCTACCGGCTGTTCGGCGCGCCCGGCGCACCACTGTGGGACCAGTACGTCACCTACCTCGGCCAGATCGCCCACTTCGACTTCGGGGCGTCCGTCGCCTACTACCCGACGCCCGTGTGGGAAGTGATCCGCTCCGGCCTTCCCTGGACGATCGGCCTGGTCGGGCTGACCGCCGTACTCGCGTTCGTCATCGGCACCTCGATGGGCGTCCTCGCGGGCTCCCGCGTCGGCTCGCGCTTCGACTCCTTCATCACGCCCGCCTCGATGTTCCTCGGCGCGCTGCCCTTCTTCTGGGTCGCGCTGCTGCTGGTCATGGCGTTCGGAGTGCAGCTCAACTGGCTGCCGATCAGCGGCGCGTACGACGGTGACCTGGCGGTCGCCTTCAACGGCCCGTTCCTGATGAGCGTGGTGACGCACGGCATCCTGCCCGCCATCACGATGGTCGTCGCCTCGTTCGGCGGCTGGCTCGTCGGCATGCGCAACATGATGGTGACGACCGTCTCCGAGGACTACGTGCTCCTGGCGCGCGCCAAGGGCCTGTCCAAGGCCCGCGTGATGTTCCAGTACGCCGCCCGCAACGCGGTCCTGCCGAGCGTCGCCGGCTTCGCCCTCACCATCGGCTCCGCCGTCAGCGGGCAGATCCTCGTGGAGATCGTCTTCTCGTACCCCGGCGTCGGCTACCTGCTCTACCAGGCCGTCTCCAGCGTCGACTACCCGCTGATGCAGGCCCTGTTCCTGATCGTCTCGCTCACCGTGCTCGCCGCGAACTTCATCGCGGACTCGGTGTACGGACTGATCGACCCGCGTGCGAGGGAGACCCGCTCATGACCAGGTCGGTACGCGCCCGGCGGCGGCTGCCGAAGCTGCCCGGGAACCTCAAGGTCCGCGTCGGGATCACGATCATCGTGTTCTTCGCGCTGTTCGCGGTGTTCGGGCCGTTCGTCGTGGAGAACCTGATGGGGCTCTCGCCGGGCGACGTCGACACCAGCGCGGCCATGGAGCCGCCCTCCGGGGCACACCTGCTGGGCACCACGGCCAACGGCGAGGACGTCTTCGCGCAGCTCGTCGTCGGCAGCCGCGTCTCGCTGCTCGTCGGGCTCGTCGCGGGCGTCGTCACCACGGTGTTCTCGGTCCTGGTCGGGGTGGCCGGCGGCTATCTCGGCGGGCGCGCCGACTCGATCCTCACCGTCGCCACCAACATCTTCCTGGTCATCCCCGGCATGCCGCTCCTCATCATCGTGGCGAGCTATGTGCAGGGGCGCGGCGGCTGGCTCACCGTGGCCCTCGTCATCGGCCTCACCGCGTGGCCGTGGGCCGCGCGGCAGAAGCGGGCACAGACGCTGTCCCTGCGCCACCGGGACTTCGTGGCCGCCGCCGAGATGACCGGCGAGAGCCGCTGGGGTGTCATCACCCGCGAACTCATCCCGTCCCTCGCGCCGTTGATCTCCGTGAGCTTCCTCGGCGCGGTCGTCGGCTCGATGTTCGCGGACGCCGGGCTGTCCTTCATGGGCCTCGGCAACATCAACATCACCAGCTGGGGCTCGATGCTGTACTGGGCGCAGAACGGGGCCGCGCTCACCCGCGGCGCCTGGTGGTGGTTCATTCCGCCGGGCGCGTGCATCGCCCTGGTCGGGGTCGCCGCCGGGCTCATCAACTTCGGCATCGACGAGGTGTCCAACCCCCGCCTGCGCAAGCCCTCCAAGCAGGTACGGGAACGTGCCCGCGCCGCCCGTCTGCACGCGGCAGGCGCCACCGCCCCCGCCCAGGCCACGCCCGTGAAGGAGGCCACCTCATGAGCGCGACCCCTGGTACGCCGCTGCTCACCGTCCGCGATCTGCACGTCGACTACTTCGACCAGGAGAACCCGGTGCACGCCGTCCGCGGCGTCGACCTCACACTGCGCCGCGGCGAGACCCTCGGCATCGTCGGCGAGAGCGGCTGCGGAAAGTCCACCCTGGTCACCGCCATGACCCGCCTGGAGCGGCCGCCGGCCGTGACCACCGCGGGCTCGGTGATCCTGCACGGCCACGACGGCGCCGACAACACCGACATCCTGCGCCTGACCGAGCGTCAACTGGCCGCGCTGCGCTGGGAGAAGATGGCCATCGTCTTCCAGAGCGCGATGAACGCCCTCAACCCCGTGCTCCGCCTCGGCACCCAGTTCGCCGACGTGCTGCGCAAGCACCGCGGCCTGTCGAAGAAGGCGGCATGGGAGCGGGCGGGGGAGCTGCTCGGCATGGTCGGCATCCCCGCCGACCGGCTGCGCTCTTACGCGCACGAGCTGTCCGGCGGCATGCGTCAGCGCGCCACCATCGCCCTCGCGCTCGCCTGCCAACCCGACCTCGTCGTCATGGACGAGCCGACGACCGCCGTCGACGTCGTCATGCAGCGCCAGATCCTGCGCCAAGTGGCACGCCTGAAGCGCGAGTTGGGCTTCTCGGTGGTGTTCATCACCCACGACCTGTCGCTGCTCATCGAGATCGCCGACCGGATCGCCGTGATGTACGCGGGCAAGATCGTGGAGACGGGGCCGCCGCGCCGCCTCTACGAGGACCCCCGACACCCGTACACCACCGCACTGCGCGGCGCCTTCCCGCCGCTGCACGGCGAACGCCGCGAGATCACCGGCATCCCCGGCTCGCCACCCGGCCTTCGCACCCCGCCGCCCGGATGCTCCTTCCACCCGCGCTGCGCACAGCGGCTCGACGCCTGCGACCGCGAGGAGCCGCTCCTGCTGCGGCTCGGCGGCGAGGCCGGAGACGTCGCCTGCCATCTCCACCGGAACCCCGCCACGACCCCGGAAGCCGAGGACCGTCATGCCCGCACCTGAGACGCTCCCGGTCCTGGAGGCCCGCGAGGTCGTCAAGCGCTTCCCGATGCACGGGCCCGGCGGCCACGGCAAGGAGGTCAAGGCCGTCGAGCCGACCTCGCTCGCCCTGCACAAGGGCCGCATCACCGCGCTCGTCGGCGAGTCCGGCAGCGGAAAGTCGACGCTCGCCCGGATGCTCGCCCTGGCCTACCCGCCCACCGAGGGCGAGATCCGGCTCGACGGTAACGTCGTCAAGAAGGCCAGGACCGCGAAGGCGAAGCGGGCGTACTACCGCCAGGTCCAAATGATCTTCCAGGACCCGTTCTCCTCGCTCAGCCCGGTCCACAAGATCCGCTACATCCTCAGCCGCCCCCTCAAACTGCACGGCCTCGCGTCCGGCGCCGAGGACACCGAGCGCCAGATCCTCCAGCTCCTCGAACGCGTCAACCTCACACCGGCCGACCAGTTCATCGACAAGTTCCCCTACGAGCTCTCCGGCGGCCAGCGCCAGCGCATCGCCATCGCCCGCGCGCTCGCCGCCCGCCCCAAGGTGCTCCTCGGCGACGAGCCGATCTCCATGCTGGACGTCTCCATCCGCCTGGACATCCTCAACCTGCTCGGCAGGCTCCGCGACGACGAGGGCCTGGCGATCCTCTACATCACCCACGACATCGCCAGCGCCCGCTACTTCGCCGACGAGATCAAGGTCCTGTACGCGGGTCAGCTCGTCGAGTCGGGACCCGGCGACGAGATCGTGGCCAACCCCCAACACCCCTACACCAGGCTCCTGTTGGAATCGGCCCCCGACCCCGACCGCGGCGGCTTCCTCGACGAGCCGGACGTCTCCGACGACGAGGAGACCCTCGGCGAACCCCCGAGCCTCGTCGACCCGCCCTCCGGCTGCCGCTTCCGCACCCGCTGCCCCCTGGCCAAACCGGTCTGCGCGACGGCCTTCCCGGCCAGGACCCAGGTCGACGAGAACCACTGGGTGCACTGCTGGGCGCAGGACGAGCAGGACGCCTGAGCCCGACCCGTACGACCCCGAAAGGACCCGCGTTGCGATCCGACGCCCCCCTCGCACCGACACCGCACCAACTCGCCTGGCAGCGCATCAACACCGGCGCCTTCTTCCACTTCGGCATCAACACCTTCCACGGCCAGGAGTGGAGCGACGGCACCCTCCCGGCGTCGTCCTTCGACCCCACCGACCTCGACGCCGAGCAGTGGGTCGAAGCCGCCCGCGCGGGCGGGGCCCGCTACGCGATCATCACCGCGAAACACCACGACGGCTTCTGCCTGTGGCCGACGAAGACCACCGACTACTCCGTCGCCTCCTCGCCGTGGAAGGACGGGAAGGGCGATGTCGTCGGCGAACTGGCGGCGGCCTGCCGGGCGGCCGGGCTCGGCTTCGGGGTGTACCTCTCCCCGTGGGACCGCCACGCGCCCGAGTACGCCGACCCGGCCGCGTACACCGAGCTCTACACCGAGCAGATCCGCGAGCTGTGCACCTCGTACGGACCGCTGATGGAGCTGTGGTTCGACGGCGCCGGCTCGGACGGCTATGAGTACGACTGGACCGCCATCATGGCCGTCGCCCGCAAGCACCAGCCCGACGCCATGGTGTTCAACATGGGCGACCCGACGATCCGCTGGGTGGGCAACGAGGACGGGCTCGCGGCCGACCCCGTCGAGTACGTCGTCGACCACACCCAGATGAGCAACTACACGGTCGTCACCGCCGAGTTCGCCGAGGCCCTCTACCTGCCGCCCGAGTGCGACGTGTCGATCCGGCGCGGCTGGTTCTGGCACCCGGACGACGAGCCCAAGTCCCTGGAGCACCTGCTCGCCATCCACTACCGCTCCGTGGGCCTCGGCGCGAACCTCCTGCTCAACCTGCCGCCCGACACACGCGGACGGATCCCGGACGCCGATGCCGCGCGGGTGGCGGAGTTCGGCGCCGAGGTCACGCGCCGCTTCGGGACGCCGGCCGCCACCGCCGAACTGACCCGCGGGGACACCTGGACGGCCTCCCTCGGGGGCCCGGTCGCCTTCGACCACATCCGGCTGCGTGAGGACCTCACCTACGGGCAGCGCGTCGTACGCCATGTGGTGCGGGCAGGCGACCGCGTCCTCGCCGAAGGGCTCACGGTGGGCGCCGGACGCATCCACCTCACCGAGCCGGTGACGGCATCCGAGCTGACCGTCGAAGTGGTGGGCGATGGCGCGGTGTTGGAGTCCGTCGAGGTCTTCGAGACGGGCGTGCGGGAGCTACCGCGGGTTCCCGAGGGATATCGGGCGCCGACGGATCGGCCGGACGAATGAGAGGGCACGGGATCGTGGAACTGACGGGCGAGGGCTGGACGCTGCGTGGCACCGATGCCACCGGAGACGCCGGTGACATCGAGGTACCGGCGGTCGTGCCGGGATGCGCACACACCGATCTGATGCGGGCCGGGGTCATCCCCGACCCGTACCTCGGCACGAACGAGGCGCAGGCGCAGTGGGTCGGGCTCGCCGACTGGGAGTACAGCAGACACTTCGACGTGGCCGCCCGGCCCGACGGCTCGCGCGTGCACCTCGCCTTCGATGGACTCCAGACGATCGCGACGGTCCTCGTCAACGGCACGGAGGTCGGCAACACCCGCAACATGCACCGCCGTTACCGCTTCGACGTGACCGACGCCGTACGGCCCGGGACGAATGAGGTCACCGTGCGCTTCGCCTCGTCCGCGCGGGCGATGCTGGCGGCGGCCGGCGACGATCCGCTGCCGTACGACTGGTCGTACCCCTACAACGAACTGCGCACGATGGCCTGCGAGGGCGGCTGGGACTGGGGTCCCACGCTCGTCACCGCCGGGATCTGGCGGAACGTACGCCTTGAGGTGTGGGACACGGCCCGCGCGGACGTCGATGTCACCACGACCCTGGACGAGGACCTGCGGCGCGGAACGCTCGTCGTCGGGCTCGCCGTGGAGGGCGGCCCGTGCGAGGCGGAGGTCGCCGTCGCGGGACACACCGAGCGCTTCACGATCGACTCAACGGGGCGCCGACAGCTGACTGTTGACGTACCGGAGCCCGAGCCGTGGTGGCCGCGCGGCTACGGCGCACCCACGCAGTACGACGCGACCGTGCGGCTGCTCGACGAGGGCGGCAAGGTCCTCCAGGAGACACACCACCGCGTCGGCTTCCGGCACATCGCCATCGACACGACACCCGACGAGCACGGCCGTGCGTTCACCCTGCGGGTCAACGGCCGCCCGGTGTTCTGCAAGGGCGCCAACTGGATCCCCGACGACCTCTTCGTCTCCCGCATCACCCCCGCCCGCTACGAGACCCGCGTCGACCAGGCCTGCGCCGCCAACATGAACACCCTGCGGGTCTGGGGCGGCGGCATCTACGAGGACGAGGCCTTCTACGCGGCGTGCGACGCGCGCGGCGTCCTGATCTGGCAGGACTTCATGTTCGCCTGCGCCGCCTACCCCGAGGAGGAGCCGCTGCGCTCGGAAGTGGTGGCCGAGGCCGACGACGTCGTCCGCCGCCTCGCGGCCCACCCGAGCGTCGTCGTCTGGAACGGCGCCAACGAGAACCTGCTCGGCCATGAGGACTGGGGCTGGCGCACGCAGATCCGGGACCGCACCTGGGGCGAGGGCTACTACCGCGAGCTGCTCCCGGCCGCCGTGGAGGCCCACGCACCCGGCGCCGTGTACGTCGTGAACAGCCCCGCGGCGAGCGAGCCCGGCGTCCACCCGCAGGTCCCCGGCGACGGCCCGAGCCACCTCTGGGACACCTGGAACCTCCTCGACTACGCCCACTACCGCGACCAGATCCCGCGCTTCGCCGCCGAGTTCGGCTGGCAGGCGCCCGCCACCCGGGCCACGCTGACCGAGGCGCTCGGCACATTGCCCGACCGCCCCGACGACCCGGCCCTCCTGGCACACCAGAAACAACCCGGCGGCGAACGCCACCTCGTCGACCGCCTGAAGGCCCGCTTCCCCGACCCGGCCGCCATCGCCACGGACACCGACCGCTGGCACCTGGCCACCAGCCTCAACCAGGCACACGCCCTGCGCACCGCGGTGGAGCACTTCCGCTCCTGGTGGCCACGCACGGCCGGGGCACTGATCTGGCAGCTCAACGACGTCTGGCCCGCCCTGTCCTGGTCCCTGATCGACCACGGCGGCCGCCCCAAACCCGCCTGGTACGCGGTGCGCGGTGCCTTCGCCGACCGCCTCGTCACGCTCCAGCCGAGGGAAGCGGGGCTCAGCGCCGTCCTCGTCAACGACACGGACGAGCCGTGGACGGGCGAACTCGTCCTGCGTCGCGTTCATGTCGCCGACGGAGAAGTGGCCTGTACGGAAAGGGAGTTCACCGTGCCCGCGCGGTCGGTCCGCACCCTCCCCGTCGGCCCAACGATCACCCAGGCGGGCCGGCGCCGCGAGGAACTGGTGGTCGCGGACACCGCGGGGGCCGACCGCGCGGTCCACGTCTTCGTACGCGACGACGGCGTCCGCTGGCCCGCCCCTGACGTCAAGCACACCGTCGAGCACAAGGAGGACCGCGTGCTCGTGCACCTCACCACGGGAGTCGCGGTCGGTGACCTGATCGTCGAGGCCCCCGGCATGCGCGCGGACACGGCGCTGCTCACGCTGTTGCCGGGGGAGAGCGGGACGGTCGTGCTGCGCCCGGAGCACGAGGGGACCCCGCTGCCCAACAACGAGGACGTCTCGCTGCACACCCGGAACGGCTTCTTCGCCACGTGACAGCAACCGGAGGGGGTGTCTCCGGGTGGCTCGCTACAGTGGAGACATGAGTCGCCGAGCCACCCCCGCCACCCCCTCCGGAAGCGCCCCCGCCCGGCCCCTGCGGGCCGACGCCGAGCGCAACAGGCAGCGCATCATCGCCGCAGCCCGTGAGGTGTTCGCCGAGCGCGGCGTGGACGTCACGCTGGACGACATCGCCCGGCACGCGGGCGTCGGCGTCGGCACCGTCTACCGGCGCTTCGCCGACCGCGAGGAACTCATCGAGGCGGTCTTCGAGGACCAGGTGGAGCGGTTGGCCGTGGTGGCCGAGGAGGCGGCGCGGTGCGAGGATCCCTGGACGGGCCTCGAACAACTCCTCCTCGTCACCGGTCAGTACTTCGCCGACAACCGCGGACTGCGCGACGTCCTGCTGGACAGCGCGCCCGACAGGCGACGAGCGGTCTCCATGCGGGAGCGGCTCACCCCCGCGGTGGCCGCCGTGCTCACCCGCGCGCAACAGGCCGGCCTGCTGCGCGACGACATCGAACCGACCGACGTCCCGCTCATCCACGTCATGCTGATGGCCGCCGCCGAGCAGGGCCGGGCCGTCACCCCGGACCTGTGGAAGCGCTACCTCACCCTCATCCTGGACGGCCTGCGCCACGACCGGGAGCGGCCGACGCCGCTGCCGCAACGGGCTCTGGACCAGGGGGAGTTCGACCGCGCGATGAGGTGACCTGGCGCAGTCACCCGTTCACGTGCCGCCCCAGCGCCCCGATGAAGTCACGGAAGTACGCCTGGGTCACGCGGGCGTCCGGACCGGCACATCCTTGTCCGGTGCCGGGGAGGGTGTGCGTCGCCACCCGACCAGGAGCGACCTGCTCCGCATCGCCGGCCGGACGACCGCTGGGAGTCGCCGTCCAGACCTCGCCCTGCACGGTACGGAAACCGACGGCGCGTCCGAGGGCGTCGGCCGTGCGGTCCAGAACGACACCCGGGTCCGCGTCGGACTCGGCCAGCTCGTCGATGATCCGCAGTATCGCTTCGAGGTCGAGCGTGCGCGACACGGCGCCCCTACTCCTTCACCGCCCCACTCAACATCCCCTCGATGAACTTCCGCTGCAAGGCCACATACACGACCACCACCGGCAACGCGATCAGCACCGACGCCGCCGCCAGCAGCGTCGTGTCCGCGCTCTGTTGGCCCTGGAAGAAGGCCAGGCCGAGGGGGACTGTGCGGAGCGACTCGTCGCTGATCATGACCAGGGCCATCAGGAACTCGTTCCACGTCCACATGAACGTGATCACGATGAGCGTGGTGATGGCCGGGCGGCCCATCGGGACGAGGATGCGCCACAGCGTGGTCCATGAACCCGCGCCGTCGACGCGTGCCGCCTCGATGACCGAGCGGTTGCTGTTCATGAAGTACGTGCGCATCCAGAACACGCCGAAGGCCAGGGACTGCGCGGTCTGCGGGAGGATCAGCGCCCAGTAGGTGTCCGTGAGGTGGAAGTGCCGCAGGTCGAAGTAGAGCGGGACGACCAGCGCCTCCTGGGGGAGCGTGAGGCCCAGGACGAACAGGTAGAAGAGCGCCGTCGAGCCGCGGAAGCGCATCGTGCCGAAGGCGTAGGCGGCCAGGATGGACAGGATCGTCGAGGCCGTCACCACGACGACCGTCACCAGGACCGAGTTGCCGAGGTACGTGCCGAAGTGGACGCGCTGCCACGCCTGTTGGAAGTTGGACCAGTGCAGGGTGTCCGGGAGCGTGAAGCCGCCGCCCACCGCGTCCGGCGAGGAGAAGGCGGTGGAGAGGATGCCGATCACCGGGGTCAGTGCCAGGACCGCGAAGAGCGCCAGGATCGCGTACGTGGCCGTGCGTTCGATGCGGGAGGTCATGCGCGGCGCCCTTCGACGAGACGGGAGACCGTGACGGTCAGGGCGAAGATGAGGACGGTGAGCGCCACGCCGATCGCGGCCGCCGAGCCGACCTCGTTCAGTTCGAACGCACGGTGGTAGACCTCGTAGGCCGGAACGGACGTCGCGTTGCCGGGGCCGCCGCCCGTGGTGATGTAGATCAGGTCGAAGTTGCGCAGACCCGCGATGATCGTGAGGGTCAGGGCGACCGAGATCTCGCCCCGCAGGCCGGGCAGCGTCACCGCGAAGAACTCCCGCACCGCGCCCGCGCCGTCGAGCCGCGCCGCCTCGTACAGTTCGCGCGGGATGCGCTGGGCTCCGGCAAGGAAGAGGACCATGCACAGGCCCGTCATGACCCAGGTGCCGACGACGCCCACCGCGGGCAGCGCCCACGTGTCGTCGCCCAGCCACGGGCGGGCCAGGCTGTCCAGGCCCACGCCCCGCAGCACGTCGTTGAGCAGGCCGTCAGGCGCCAGGATCGAGCGCCAGGCCACACCGACGACGACCATGGCCAGGACCTGCGGCAGGAACAGCACCGTACGGAAGAAGGTCAGGCCGCGGACCCGGATGCGGGACATCGTCGCCGCGAGCAGCAGGCCGATGGTCACCGGCAGCGCCGCGTAGAAGACCAGCAGCACGAGCGCGTGGCCGAAGGGGGCGCGCAGGGTGGGGTCCGTGAAGAGAGCTGTGTAGTTGTCCAGGCCCGCCGACGTGGCCCGGGTCAGTCCGTCCCAGTGGAGGAAGGACAGGCCCACTGCCTGGCCGAAGGGGTAGAGGAGGAACAGGCCGTAGACCGCAAGCGCGGGCAGGACGTAGAGGTAGCCGATGGAGCGGGGTTCGCCGGGGGCCCGGCGCGATGGGTGCACACTCTTGGTCACGAGCCCGACGCTCCCGAACTGCCGTTGCCCTGCTGCTTCTTGATGAACGGGGCGTAGTCGGACTGGAGTGTGCGGGCGAAGTTCCGCGGCGGGGTCTTGCCCGCGATGAGGTCCTGGAGGGCCGCGGAGGTCGTGTCGTAGAACGTGGGTGTCGCGTAGTCCAGGTACGGGACCAGGCCGTCCGCGGACGTCAACTGCCGCCAGCCGTCGATCATTTGGCCGTCGGGGGACTTCGGGTCGAGGGCGTCGGCCGCCTTTCCGGGGACCGCGGGCAGGACGCCGTTCCGAGTCATCACGTCCGCCGCGTGCTCGCTGGTGATGAAGTCCAGGTACGCGGCCGCGACCTCGGGGTGCGCGGAGCGCGAGGTGACCGACCACGCCAGGCCTTGGCCGCCGGTGGTGACCGGCTTGCCGCCCTCGGTGGGCGGTGGCGGGGGCATGACGCCGAGGTCGTCGCCGAGTCGCTTCTTCAGGTCGGCCTGCATCCAGGTGCCGGTGATCGTGTACGCGCCCTGCCCGGCCATGAACTTCTTGTTGGCGTCGTCGTAGCCGAGCCCGTTGGCGTCCTTGGGGAGGTAGCCGCGGTCCAGCCAGTCGGTCAGCGTGGTGGCCGCCTTCGTCGTACGGGAGCCGGCGAAGCCGTCGCCGCGGCCGAGGACGGTGTCGCGGGCCTGCTCGGCGCCCTGCTGGTCCTGGAGCATGCCGAAGGTGTGGATCGCGGGCCACTTGTCGAGGTTGCCGAACTGGATCGGGAGCTCCCCGGACTTCTTGAGCTTCGCGAGAGTGTCGGTGAACTCCGCCCAGGTGCGCGGGGGTTGGACGCCTGCCTGCTTCAGGACCTTCTTGTTGTAGTAGAGGCCCACGAACTCGCCGGTCTGCGAGATCCCGTACAGACGGCCGGTGCCGAAGCGGCGGGACGCGCCCGGCTCCGCCACGGAGACCCGGTTGAGGTTGAGGAGCGTCGTCGGATAGCGGGTGTTCCACTCGTAGACGCCCGCGTAGTTGTCGAGCGGTGTGAGTAGGCCCGCCTCGACGAACGCCACCATGTCCGGGTAGCCCTGGTTGGCCTGGACGACGTCGGGCGGGTTGTTGCCGGACAGGGCTAGCTTGAGCGTCGTCTTGAGGTCGTCGAAGCTCCGCGAGACCCGCTTGATCGTGACGTTCGGGTACTTCTGCTGGAACTCCTCGTTGAGCTGCTCGATCTCGGCGTTGGTGCCGCCGCGGACCTCCTGGTCCCATACGCGCAGCGTCACGTTCCCGGCCTTCGCGGGGTCGGGGATGCCGTTGCCGCCGCCCGGTGCGGTGTCGCCGGCCGCGGCGCCCGAACCGTCGGTGCCGGGTGTGCAGCTCGCGGCGCCGACGGCGAGGGCGGCCGCGAGCATCGACCTCCGCGTGAATCTTGGGCTCATGGTGGTGTCTCCTACGCGGCGCGGAAGCCGAGGGTCGGTGTGGCGCGGCGGCGGGCCACCTCGTGCAGGCGGGCGGGGACGAGGTCGTGCAGGAAGCCGTAGCGGCGCGCCAGGTCCGCGGCGGCGGCGTCGCCGGCCTTGGCCCGCGCGGTCAACTCGCCCCACCAGGCGGCCACTTCCACCCAGCCCGGCGCGGACAGCGAACCGCCGAAGTGCTGCACGGACAGGGCGGCCGTGAGGTTGGCGAAGGCGAGGCGGTCGGCGAGCGGCCACCCGGCGAGGGTGCCGGTCACGAACCCGGCCATGAACACGTCCCCGGCGCCGGTCGGATCGAGCGCCTCCACCCGCAGGCCCGGGACGTCGGCGTGCTCCCCGGTGAGCGAGTCGACGGCGACGGCGCCCTCGGGGCCCTTGGTGACCACGGCGATGGGCACGAGGTCGGCCAGCCTGGCCACCGCGTCCTGCGGGGTGTCGGTGCGCGTGTAGTGCAGCGCCTCGGTGGCGTTGGGCAGGAAGGCATGGGCGTACGGGAGTCCGGTCAGCGTCGCGGTGTCCCAGCGGCCCGACTCGTCCCAGCCGACGTCGGCGAAGATCCGGGCGCCCTGGTCGTGCGCCTGCCGCAACCAGGCGTCCTCGCGGTCGGGTTCGAGCGAGGCGACTCCGGCGCGGGCGCGCGGCACGGTGTGCTCCAGCGGGGGCGCCGGGTGCTCGTGCGTCACCATGGTGCGCTCGCCGTCGTACGCCATGGAGACCGTCAGCGGCGAGTGCCAGCCGGGCAGCCGCTGCGAGTGGGTGAGGTCGACGCGCTCGACGTCGGCGAGCGACTCCCAGCAGTAGTCGCCGTACAGATCGGTGCCGAACGTGGCCGCCAGCGTGGTGCGCAGGCCCAGGCGGGCGAGCGCGGTGGCCATGTTGGCGATGCCGCCGGGGCTCGAACCCATGCCGCGAGCCCAGTTCTCGGTGCCGATGCGCGGGGCGCCGTCGAGCCCGGTGAAGACAAGGTCCATGAAGACGGTTCCCGTGAGGAACACGTCGTGTTCGGGATCGCCGGTGGCACGTACCCCCGCCAGCGGATCGATGCAGTCGCACACCGCCCTGCTCGGACTCACCGTCGTACCCTCCCTGTTCGCAGACGTCGGCCGATGCAGCGCGACGATGATCGATACCATGCACTTCCGGCCAGGCAGTTGCAAGAAGTTGCTCACCTTTGCGCGGGCTCGCCGTCTGCGCATTCCGTGCATTCCGTGCATGACGAAGGGGCGTCCGCCCTCCGGCCGCGTGGCGGGAGGGCGAACGCCCCTTCGTCGGGCTTCGGGCTTCGGGCTAGCTCAGCGTCTTGAGCGCCGAAGCGTCGTACGGCTTCAGGTCGTCGAAGCGGCCCGCGAGGACCTTCGCCGCCCACTGCGGGTCCTGGAGCAGGGCGCGGCCGACCGCGACCATGTCGAACTCGTCGCGCTCCAGGCTGTCGAGAAGGTCGTCGATGCCCTTGACGGGGGAGCCCTCGCCCGCGAAGCCGCGGATGAAGTCGCCGTCGAGACCGACGGAGCCGACGGTGATGGTCGGCTTCCCGGTGAGCTTCTTCGTCCAGCCCGCCAGGTTCAGGTCCGAGCCGTCGAACTCCGGACGCCAGTAGCGGCGGGTGGAGGCGTGGAAGACGTCGACACCGGCCGCCGCCAGCGGGGCGAGGATCGCGTCGAGCTCCTCCGGGGTCTCGGCGAGCCGCGCGTCGTACGCCTCCTGCTTCCACTGCGAGTAGCGGAAGATGATCGGGAACTCGGCGGAGACGCGCTCACGGATCGCGGCCACGACCTCGGCCGCGAACTTCGTACGGGCCACGGCGTCGCCGCCGTAGGCGTCGCCACGACGGTTGGTGCCCGCCCACAGGAACTGGTCCAGCAGATAGCCGTGCGCGCCGTGCACCTCGACGCCGTCGAGACCGATCCGCTCCGCGTCCGCGGCGGCCTGCGCGAAGGCTTCGACGACATCGTCCAGGTCGGCCTGCGTCATCGCCCGGCCCTCGCCCTCGGTGCCGTCCACGCGGATGCCGGAGGGGCCGACGGGCGGGGCGTCGGCGAAGGGCGGCTGTCCCGCCTTGCGCACCATGCCGATGTGCCACAGCTGCGGAACGATCGTGCCACCCGCCGCGTGCACGTCCTCGGCGACCCGCGCCCACCCGGCCAGCTGCTCCTCGCCGTGGAAGCGCGGCACCCGGTCGCTGTCGCCGGCCGAGTCGTGGCCCACGTAGGTGCCCTCGGTGATGATCAGGCCGACGCCCGCCGCGGCCCGCCGCGCGTAGTACGAGCGCACGTCCTCACCGGGAATGCCGTCCGGCGAGAACATGCGTGTCATCGGCGCCATCGCGATGCGGTTCGGGACGGTCAGGCCGTTCAGCGCGACGGGGCGGGAGAGTATCTCGGCGGCGCGGGACGTGGGGTCGGCCACGGGTGCTCCTAAAGAAGTGCATGGGTACTGGTCGGCAGGGTGCGAGGTGTGATCGCGCCCGTGCCAACCGCCCTGCTCCCGCACACATTCCGCAGGCCGCCCGCGCCGCTCTGTGATCCCCGACACCCTCGCGCAGCTGAGCAAGGGTGTGCTCAGAAGCCGACCTTGTCCCGCCCCTTCAGATTGAGGATCTCGCGGGCCTCGTCGGGCGTGGCGACCTCCAGGTTGAGGGCCTCCAGGACGGTGCGGATCCGGGACACCTGCTCGGCGTTGGTCCTGGCCAGTTCGCCCGGACCGATCCACAGCGAGTCCTCCAGGCCCACGCGTACGTGGGAGCCCTGGGCGGCGCCGATGGTCGCCAGCGGGAGCTGGTGGCGGCCCGCGCCGATCCCGCCGAGGAGCCCGAGCACCGATTGGACGAACAGCGGACCGTCCGCGAGGCTCCGCGAGGGCTGCCGCACCGCATTCATCTGGGCCGCACGTGCGGGTGCGGGGCGGCGGGGAGCGGATGACCAGGGGGCCTGCCGCACACCCGTGTCGATCACTCCCGTAACGTGCGCCGACGGGGCCGGCCTCCCCCTCCCGGCCCGCAGAGGGAGTGAGATCTGGTGCGTACGGTCGACACGAGTGTGGTCGTGGTCGGAGCGGGTCCCGCCGGGCTGACGCTCGGTGTGTTGTTGCGGCGGCGTGGGATCGACTGTGTGGTGGTCGACAAGTTCACGCGGGAGCAGTTGCTGGCGCGCTCGCGGGCCGGTTTCCTGGAACGCCGTACCGTCCAGCTGCTCGACCGGCACGGACTGTCCGACCGGCTGCGCGCCGAGGGCCTCGCGCACACACGCTGCGAGATACACGCCGAGGGCGAGCGGGTCACCGTGGACTACGAGGCGTGGTGCGGCGACGCGCCCAGCTACGTGTATCCCCAACAGGACGTCGTGGCCGACCTGTTGGACGCCTACGTCGGCGATGGTGGCACCCTGCTGCTCGGCACCCCGGTCACCGACGTCGTGGCGGACGAGGCGCCGCGCGTCGTGTGCGCCGACGGCACCGTGCTCCGCGCGGACGTCGTCGCCGGGGCCGACGGATGGCACGGGCCGACGCGCGCGGCGCTGCCGGACTCGGCCTTCACCCGGTACGACGTCCCGCACGAAGCACGCCTCCTGGGCGTGCTCGTCGAGGCACCGCCGTCCGCAGGACACACCGTGTACGCGCAGCACCCCGACGGCTTCGCGGGACACATGCTGCGCTCCCGCGACGTGACACGCATGTACCTCCAGATACCCGCCGGTGACACCGTCGCGCAGTGGCCGGACGAACGGATCTGGAAGGAGTTGCACATACGGCTCGACCTGCCGGACTGGACGCTCAACGAAGGACCGGTCCTGGACCGGGCCGTCGTCGACATGCACACCAAGGTCGTGGAACCCATGCACCACGGACGGGTCGTGCTGCTCGGCGACGCCGCGCACATCGTGCCGCCCTCCGGGGGCAAGGGCATGAACCTCGCGGTGGCCGACGCCGCCGACCTCGCCGCATCCCTTCCGGGCCACTTCGCGGGCGAGGAGCCCCTGGACGAGGTGCTGGCCGCGTACTCCCGGCGCCGCCTCGCCGACGTGTGGCAGGTGCAGGAGTTCAGCCACACCATGCTGGAACTCCTGCACGCCGACGAGCCCGGCACCCCGCACGCCGCCTACCGCGAACGGCTGCGCCGGGCCCGGTGGCAGCGGCTGCGCGACGACCCCGCGTACGTACGGTCCTTCGCGGAGCAGTACATGGGGCCTTCGCTCACGGAGTAGCCCAGGTCACTGCTGGCCGGCGAAGCGCGGACGCTCCAGCTCTCCGAAGGACCCGGGGTCCGCGCCCGTGAGGCGGTCCGGGGCGAAGTCGGCGAGCAGCGGGTCCCGTTCGCCGGTCAGCAGCTCGTGCGCCGCGAGACGCCCGAGCAGCGGGCCGAGCGTGATGCCGCTGTGCGTCGCCAGCGCGTAGACCCTGCCGCCCGGGCGCAGCCGGCCCGCGACGGTGAGGCCGTCCGCGGGGAGGGCGCGCTGTCCCACCCGGAACGATTCGAGGCGGGCGCCGCGCGTGCCGTGCAGCAAGTCGGCCAGCCGGTCCAGGAGTTGAGCGGCGTGCGGACCGTCCACTGGCGGCGGGGCGGCCGGGTCGGCGTCCGGGTCCAGGTCGAGGCCCTGGACGACGAGGCGGCCGCCGCCGTCCGGGCGGACGTTGAGGCGCGGCGTGGTGAGCACCGCGTCGAGGCGCGTCGCCGTCGGCGAGGTGTAGCCGAGGAGGCCGACCGTGGCGGAGCCGGGCGCGTTCGGGTCCGCCATGGGCAGTGACACCCCGGTCAGCGCCGCGGTCCGCTCGCTCCACCGCCCGGTCGCGCTGACGACCAGGTCGAAGGCCTCGCTGGTGCCGTCGGCCAGTTCGATCCGCACGTCCGAAGCACGCTCGTCGATGCCGGTCACCTCGGCCGGGCAGCGCAGCTCCGCGCCGTGGTCCCGGGCCTCGCCCCACAGGCGGGCGACGAGCGGATGCGGCAGCACGTAGCCCTCCTCGGGGAAGTACGCGATGCGCCGCACCTCGTCGGGGATCCGCAGGTCGGGCACGAGCTCGCGGGCCCGGTCCGGCTTCAGCCACCGCCACGGGTAGTTACGGCCCTCCAGGAGTTCAAGGGCCTCCGCGAGACGTGCGTCGCCCACGTCGTCGGCCGCCCACTCCAGGTTCCCGGACGGGAAGAACCAGTCGGGCGCCGGGCCGCCCGCCTCGCGCAGCGCGTGGTGCTCGTCGACACCCGCCATGTTCAGCTCGTGGTACGAAATCGGGGTCTTGGCATGGGAGTTGATCCAGGCGAACGTGGTGCCGGTCGTTCCGGCGGCGAATCCGGTGCTCTCGTAGAGGGTGACCGCGGCGCCGCGCAGGGCGAGGGCGCGGGCGGTCGCGGTGCCGAGGACTCCGGCGCCGATGACGGCGATGCGGGGGGTGGGTGCGGTCATGCGGAGGTGCTTCCTTCCGGTGCGGGGACGGGGGAGGACTGGGCGGGCACGGGGGCCGTCGGGCGGCCCGAGGCGAGGGCGCAGCCGAGCAGGACGACGGTGGAGGCGGCGATGCCGTACACCGCGTACGGCACGACGGTGTCGGCGAGTTGGGCCGCGCCGCAGCCCGCGAGGCCGGCGGTCATCGCGGCGAGGGCCGCGGCAGGTGTCAGTCGGAACCGGCGGCGCAGCGCGTAGCCGAGGAAGAGCGGTGCGGCGAGCGCGGCGGCCGAGTACGCGTAGGTGGCGACCAGCCAGGTGAGCGCGGTCGGGAACGAGATGGCGAGCACGGCGGCGATCGCGGTGACCACGACCGTACAGAGCCGCGAGAGTGTCACCATGCGGCGGTCGGTGCGCCGCCCGCCCACGACGCTGCTGTACAGGTCGCGCACCAGGCTGGTGACGACCGACTGCAGCGCGCTGCCCGAGGTCGAGACGATGGTGGCGACCAGGAACGCGCCGTAGGTGACCAGGAGAAGCGGCGGCAGCTGCGTGATCAGCCAGCCCGCCGCCTCCTCGGGGTTGGTCAGGCCGGGGTGCTGGGCGCGGACGGAGAGGCCGATGGCGGCCGCGTAGACACCGCCGACCAGGATGGTGAGCCCGCTGAGGATGATGCCGCGGCGGGCGTCCGAGACGTTCTTGGTGGCGAAGATGCGCTGGTAGTAGAGCTGGTTGGTGAGGGTGCCGGGCAGGATCGCGGCCACCCACAGCCACACCTGGTCGCCTCCGGCGGCGAACAGGCCGGACGGCTGCCACAGCCGCTCGGGCACATGTGTCGTGATGCCGCTCCAGCCGCCCGCGAGATGGACGGCGTAGGCGGCGACCACGAGCGACATCACGATCTTGAAGATACCGAAGACGAAGTCCGTCCAGGCCACCGACGTCAGCCCGCCGGGCAGCACGAACAGCAGCGAACCCGCGGCGATGACCGCGATCAGCAGACTCGGCGAGAGCCCGGTCAGCTGCCCGAACAGCTGGGAGAACGCCACGAATTGAGTGGCCAGCCAGCCGAACGGGACGACCAGGGCGCACACCCCGGCGAGCGCCACGACGACACGGCTGTGCCCGAACAGGCGGGTGACGACATCCGGGACGGTGCCGAAGCCCTGGTCGCGCAGCCAGCGCGCGGTCAGGGCGAGCCCGAAGAAGCCCAGCACGACGCAGAGTTCGTACGCGAAGACCGACCAGCCGGAGGCGTACGCGATGCCGACGTGGGCGATCAGTACGCCACCGCCCGCCGCCGTCGCGAACTGGGTGATGACGACGACGATGAGGGGCAGCGACTCGGGCGCGGAGAGCCAGTCGGCGGAACTCTTCGCGCGGCGGCCGAAGTACACCGAGAGCAGTGCCCCGGCGGCGATGATGACCAGACCCGCGACGACGATCGCGGCTATTTGAGCGGTGGAGTGGTGCGGCAAGGGGTCACGCTCCTTGGGAGGGCAGGGGGAAGCCAGGAGGGTGTGCGGTGCCGTGCGGGTGGGGGGAGTGGTGTGTCAGCCCGTGAAGCGCGCCGGATCGAGGAACGAGATGTCGTACGGCGACTTCCCGTCCGTGACCAGGGAGGCGGCGATCTCCCCGAAGACCGGGGCGAGTTTGAAGCCGTGCCCGGAGAACCCGGCGAGGAGTGTGGCGTCGCGCGCGCCGGGCAGCGGGCCGACCAGCGCGTGGTCGTCGGCGCTGAACGCCTCCGCGTACACACCGATCCGTACGGGGTGCGGGACGAGGCCGGGCAGCAGCCGGGCCACGGCAGCGGACGCGGCCCGCGCGAACCCGGTGTCCGCGCTGCGGGGCAGGTCCTCGGGGGCGTCCGTGTCGTGCCACGGCAGGTGGTGCGGGACGATCTTGACGGCGGTTCCGTCGAGTACGGGGAAGCAGGAGAATCCGGCTTCGTGGTGGCGCCGGATGGCGATGGGCAGCCGGTCGGGCCGGTGGGCGGCGACGTCCTTGGCGGCGAACCACGCGGCCGTGATGCGCCGCCCCTGAAGCGGAAGCCCCGCGAGCCGGGCGAACGAGCCGGACCAGGGGCCGGGGCTCAGCACCACGTGATCGACGTCGTACGTGCCCTGCTGGGTACGGACGTGCCAGCCGCCGCCGGGACGCTCATCGAGCCCGTCCACCCGGTGGTACGGCAGCAGTTGGGCGCCCAGCTCCTGTGCCCGGGCGAGCGCGGACTGCACGGCGGGTTCGGGGCGGAGCACTCCGGCGCCCGGGTCGAGGACGGCGATCTCGTCCGCGTCGAGCCGGTGCTGCGGGAAGCGCCGAGCGGCGTCCTTGGCGTCCAACACCTCGACGTCCAGGCCGTGTTCGGCCGCGCTGCCCCGCACGGCGCGCAGATCGGGATGGTCGGGCGGGCCGAGCGTGAGCCCGCCGCAGAGGGTGAGCAGCTCGCGGTCGGCCTCGCTTTCCAGGCGGCGCCACAGTTCGTACGAGCGGCGCAGCAGTGGAACGTAGGACGCGCCTTCCTTGTACGCGGTGCGGAAGATCCGGGACTCGCCGGCCGAGGCGCCGCGGTCGTGGCCGGGGGCGTACGCGTCGAGGGCGAGCACCTCGGCACCTCGGGCGGCGAGGTGCCAGGCCGTCATGGCGCCGATGACACCGGTGCCGACGACGGCGACGCGTAGCGGGGAAGTGGGCATGGGGGTTCCTTCCAGCGAGTACGAGAAGGGTCAGGAGCCGCCCGGTACCTCCGGCGCTTGTGGCACCTCCAGGACCGACTGCTCGACGAAGAACTCGGTGCGGCCCGGGCGCATGATGTGCCACATGGCCTCCGCGAGCCCGCCGTCGGTGAGCCGGGTAAGGCGTCGCAGCCGCAGGACGGCCTCGCCGGGCGGGGTCTCCAGCAGGGCCGCGGTCGTGTCGTCCAGGACCTGGGCCTCGACGTACATGCGTGAGGTGCTGACGGGGATACCGGTGCGGTGGAAGTAGTGCAGGATGGTCAGCTGTTCCAGGTCCTCGCTCAGCAGGTGCGGGGCGAGGGAGAAGGGCACGGCGGACAGTTCGACGGCCAGTGGTTCGCCGTCCTCGCTGTACTTGACGCGCCGCAGCTCGTTGACGGGTTCGGTGTCGGACACTCCGGGCAGGGTGACGCCGGCGTCACCCGCCGGAACGACCTTGGCGGACTGGACGATGTGCGGACCCGGTACCTCGGGCCCGGTCTGCCGCACGTCGGTGAAGCGCAGCAGATTCTCCTGGCGGGCCCCTTCGGCGACGAACGTTCCGCGCCGCCGGTAGCGGACCACCAGGCCTGCCTGGGCGAGTTCGTGCAGGGTGCGCTGCGCGGTGGCGCGGCTCACCCCGTACTCCTCGCGCAGCTCGGCCTCCGTCGGTACGCGGGTGCCGGGCTGCCATTCGCCCGAGGTGATCCGGGCCTCGATCTCGGCCCGGATCAGTTGGTACTTGGGGATGCCCATTGATTTGATCCAACCATTCGCCAATTGACCGGTCAATAGTGCGGAGTGATGTGATCTCCGCCCACGGGGCCATTCTCGGGGCGCGGCGGGGTGCGGGAACGGGCGGGGCGAAGAGCGAGGCGGGCGAGGGCCCGGTCAGAGGGCTCTCTTGCCCGGGATCGCCGCGATGAGCTGGCGGGTGTACGGGTGCTGGGGGGCGTCGAAGATCGCGGCGGGTGTGCCCTGTTCGACCACGCGGCCCGCGCGCATCACCAGGACGTGGTGGGAGACGAGGCGGACCACGTCCAGGTCGTGGCTGATGAACAGGTAGCCGAGGTCCAGGTCGCGCTGGAGTTCCACCATGAGGTCGAGGATCTGGTCCTGGACCAGGACGTCGAGCGCGGACACCGCCTCGTCCATGACGATCAGCCGTGGCCCGAGCGCGAGGGCCCGGGCGATGGCCACCCGCTGCCGCTGGCCGCCGGAGAGTTCGTGGGGGTAACGGTCCAAGCAGGCCGAGGGCAGCGCCACCTGGTCGAGCAGGTCGGCGGCCCGTGCGCGGTGGTCGGCGCGGCCGGCGCCGATGCCGTGCACGCGCAGGGGCTCGGCGACGATCCGGGCGACGGTGTGGCGCGGGTCGAGGGAGGCGTACGGGTTCTGGAACACCGGCTGGACGGCGCGGCGGAACGGGAGGAGGCGACGGCCGTGCGTCCTGGTGACGTCCGCGTCCTCGAAGTGCGTCGTGCCCGCGTCGGAGTCCTCCAGGCGCAGGGCGATGCGGGCCGTCGTGGACTTGCCGGAGCCGGATTCGCCGACCAGGGAGACCGTGCGGCCGGGATGGACGGTGAGGCTGAGGTCGTCCACGGCGCGCAGCGGCTCGCGGCGGCCGCGCAGCCGGTACTCCTTGGTGACGCCCCGCAGTTCGAGGAGGGGCAGCGTGGTGGGGGCCGGGTGGGGGAGCGGTGTCACCTTGGCGCGGGCGATACCCGGGGCCGCTGCCAACAGGCGGCGTGTGTAGGGGTGTTGGGCATCAGCGACGATCGAGTGCGCGGGGCCGGTCTCCACGACGCGGCCCTCGTGCATCACCACCACCCGGTCGGCCCGCTCGGCGGCCAGCGCCAGGTCGTGGGTGATGAGCAGCACCGACGTCCCCAAGTCCCGGGTAAGTGCGGCCATTTGGTCCAGGACGAGGCGCTGCACCGTGACGTCGAGCGCCGAGGTGGGCTCGTCGGCGATCAGGACGTCCGGGCGGCAGGCCAACGCCATGGCGATCAGGACGCGTTGGCGCATGCCGCCGGAGAACTCGTGCGGATACTGGGAGAAGCGGGACGCCGCGTCCGTGATGCCCGCGCGTTCCAGCAGCGTCACCGCCTCGGCGCGGGCCCGCTCGCCCCGCGCGAGGCCGTGCACCCGCAGCGCCTCCGTGATCTGCGAGCCGATCGTGGCGACCGGGTCGAGGTTCGTCATGGGGTCCTGCGGCACCATCCCGATCCGCGCGCCGCGCACCTGGCGCAGGACCTTGACCGGAGCGGTGGTGAGCTCCAGGTCGTCGAGGTGGACCGAGCCGCGCGTGATCCGCCCGTTGTCGGCGAGGAGCCGGTTGACGCTCGCGGCCAGCGTCGACTTGCCCGAACCCGAAGCCCCGACCACCGCCACCGTCTCGCCCGCCGCGAGATCGAGGTCGACCCGGTCCACGGCGGTGACATCACGGCCGGAGGTCCGGTAGGCCACCGAGAGACCGCGGATGCGCAGCGTGGCACCGCCGCGCGCGGCGACGCCGTCGCGCGGATCGGCCTCGGCCGGGACGGGGGCGGTCATGGCGACTCCAGGGGTGTGAGGGCTCGTACCGTTCCGTGGTGTGCGGCGGCGGCCAGGTGGTCCACGGGCAGCAGACCCGCCCGGTCCGTGCGCGTGCCGTGCAGGCGGGTGGCGGCGAGGGCCAGGGCGAGCGGGCGGTCGGTGGCCACCGCGACGTGCGTCCCGGTGAACCCGTCGTGGCCGACCATCGGCACCGGCCCGTCGGGAGTGTCCAGCGTGAACCGCCGGAAACCCAGGCCCTGTTCGGGGTCGCGCGGGTCCGCCACCGCGAGGAACCGGGAGCGTACGGCCGCCGGGACGAAGGACTCGTCGTGCACGAGGGCCGAGGCCAGCCGGAGCAGCTCGTCCAGCGGGGCGAACAGGCCCGCGTGCCCGCTGACACCCGCCAAGGCGTGCGCGGTGTTGCAGTCGGCCGCCGCGCCACGGACGGGCGTGGTCCGCCAGCCGGTGAAGTCGGCCGTCGTGAAGGGCACGGGGTAGGGCCGGCCGGTCTCCACCATGTGCGCCTCGATCCGGTCGCCGTCACTGCAAACGGCGGCGGTGGCCGGTGGGACGGGCCCGAAGCCGGTGCGGGTCAGGGCGAGCGGCTCGGCGACCCACTGCCGGAACGCCGTGGCCAGGCCCATGCCCGTGACCCGCTCGACGAGGCGGCCGAGCAGCATGAAACCCACGTCGGAGTACGTGCGTCGGGAGCCGGGTGGTGTCTCCAGCGGGAGCCGCTCGGCCAGGTCGAGTGCGCTCTCGCGGTCCGTGGTCCGGCAGTACAGCGGCCACCACGGGGGCAGCCCTGAGCGGTGGGCGAGCAGGTGGGCGGCGGTGACACGGACGCGAACGTCTCCACTGGTGCGGAACCCGGCCAAGTGCCGCCCCACCGGTGCGTCGAGGTCAAGGCGTCCCGCCGCGACGAGCCGCATGGCCACGGCCGTCGTGGCCGCCACCTTCGTCACCGACGCCAGGTCGAAGACCGTCCCGGTGGTCATCGGCTCGCCCGGCACCGAGCCGTCGGGGCGCCGCGCCCAGCCCGCCGCCGCCAGTACGGTGCCCGTGGCGGGGGTGGCCACGCCCAGACACACCCCGGCAGGACGCCGGCCAGGGCCACCCGTCCCCAGGACCTCGGCGGCCGCCGGGGCCAGGTCGACGCTCATGCCACCCCGCCGGTGACCACCAGCCGCTCGGGCCGCGGCGGCGGCGCACCGGGAGTCATCAATCCCCGCTCACCAAGGGTGAGTTGTCCGAGGACCCGCTCGCGCGAAGCCCCCGTGCACGCCACCACATTGCCCGGCAGCCCGTGCAGGCTGTGCCAGCCGATGAGGGCGAAGGCCAGCGCCTCCTTCGCGTCGGACGGCACCCCGAGCGCATCGCTCGACCGCACCGGGAGGCCGTCGAGCCGGCCCGTGATCGCGGCCATCAGCGCGGGATTGCGCAGGCCGCCCCCGGACACGTACAACACATCGAGACGTGCCTCGCGCACGGTCCGTGCGACGGTCTCCGCGGTGAGCGCGGTCAGGGTGGCGACCACGTCGTCCAGCGCGGGGCGGCGGCCGGACCGCCGCGCCGCCTTCTCCACGTACCCGGAGACGTACAGCGCGTCGAAGAGTTCCTTGCCGCAGCTCTTGGGCGGCGCGAGCGCGTAGTAGGGCTCGGTGAGCAGTCCGGCGAGCAGCTCGTCGTCCACCGTCCCGGACGCGGCGAGGCGGCCGTCGCGGTCGAACACGTCGGCCGTGTCGGGGGAGTCGGCCACGACGGCGTCGATGAGGGCGTTGGCCGGGCCGATGTCCCACGCGGCCGGTTCGCAGCCCGGGGCGGCGACGGTGAGGTTGGCGATGCCGCCGAGGTTGAGCGCGCCGACGCGCAGGCCCTTTTCCACGTCGGGTGCGAGCAGCATCCGGTCGAGCAGGGGGACGAGCGGGGCGCCCTGGCCGCCCGCGGCGACGTCGGCGCTGCGCAGATCGCTGACCACGGGCAGGCCCGTGCCCTGCGCGATCCAGGCCGGTCCGCCGATCTGGAGCGTGCCACGGGCCGTGTTGCCCTCCACCCAGTGGTACAGGGTCTGGCCGTGGCTGCACACCGCGTCGGCGGGCGCCTGGTCGAGCGCGGCACGGGCCGCGTCGGCGAAGGCCTGCCCGATGCGGGTGTCCAGGGCGCAGACGTCCGCCGCTGTGATCCGGCGCGGCGGCAGCGCGGCCACGAGATCGGCGCGCAGCCGCGGCGCGTACGGGGTCGAGCCGTGATGGGCGAGGTGGCCGCGCAGCGTCGTGCCGTCCTGCGTGAAGTCGACGACGGCGACGTCGATGCCGTCGTGCGAGGTCCCCGAGATCATGCCGAGTACGCGCATCACAATCCTTGTCCTTGTCCTTCCTGGGTGACGGCGGTGCCGGATGTCATCGGCGGTCTCCCGCGCGTGGATCGAGCGCATCCCGCAGCCCCGCGCCGAGCAGGTTGAGCCCGAACACGAACACGATGAGCGCGACGCCCGGCCCGGCGAGCAGCCACGGCGCGACGCTGGACAGGGTGCGCGCGTCGAACACCATGACGCCGAGCGACGCGGCGGGCGGCGGCGTGCCGAAGCCGAGGAAGCTGAGCGAGGCCTCCGTCAGGACCGCCCAGGAGAGGCTGAGCGTGATCTGGACCAGCACGATGCCGCGCATGTTGGGCAGTACGTGGGTGAAGAGGGTGGCCAGGCGCCGCTGTCCGACGGCGGTGGCGGCGATGACGTAGTCCGCGCCGCGCAGCGTCAGTACGGGACCGCGCGCGACCCGTACGAAGATCGGCGCGTACACCACCGCGATGGCGAGGGCGACCGTGGCCCGGCTGCGGGAGAGCGTCGCGGCCAGGGCGAGCGCGAGCAGCAGCGAAGGAAACGCGAAGAGCACATTGGTCAGCACCCCGATGACCCGGTCGAGCACCCCGCCGAAGTAGCCGGCGACGACCCCGAGGACGACCCCCACGGCACCGGACACGGCGACCGCCCCGGCGGCCACGAGCAGCGAACTGCCCAGCCCCGCGGCGACACGCGAGAAGACATCCCGGCCGAACTGGTCGGTTCCCAGCCAGTGTTGACCGCTCGGCGCGGTCAGCGCGGCGGAGACATCCTGCGTGGCCGGGTCGTACGGCAGCGTGCCGAGCAGGCCCGCGGCGGAGGTGACCACGACGACGAGCGTGAGCACGGCGCCGATGAGACCGCTCCGGTTGCGTACGAGTCCCCGCAGCAGGGGGTGACGGCGGGCCGGTGGCGCGGCGGAAGCGAGCGGACGGGGCCGCTGGCTGGGCAGCACGCTCATCGCGACCACACCCTGGGGTCGACCAGCCGGTAGACGAGATCCGTCGCCAGGTTGACCAGCACGAACAGCACCGCGATCACCAGGACCGTGCTCTGCACCACCGCGTACTCCTTCTGCCCCATGCCGAGCAGCACCTGCCGCCCGATCCCCGGCAGCGAGAAGACCTGCTCGACGACGACGGCCCCGCCCAGCAGGAACCCGAACTGCAGGCCGCTCATGGTGACGACGGGAATCAGCGCGTTGCGCAGCACGTGCCGCACCTGGAGCGCGCGTTCGGGAACCCCTTTGGCGCGCGCCGTGTTGATGAAGTCCTCCCCGCGGATGTCGAGGACCGCCGTCCGCGTGGTCTGCGCGATCGGCGAGGCGATGCTCACGCCGAGCACCAGCGCGGGCAGCACCATCTGCTGGAGGTTGAGGGGCAGGTTCCCGGTCAGCGGCGCGTACGCCTGTCCGTTGGGGTTCCAGCCGAAGGAGTCGGCGAGCACGCGCGCGAGGACGGTGCCGGTGAGGAAGACGGGCGCGGACAGCGCGAGCAGGGACGCCGTCTGCGTCACGCCGTCCCGCAGCGCGCCGGGCCTGGACGCGGCGAGCAGGCCGCCGAGGACACCGAGGGCGAGCGCCAACACGATGGCCAGGACGGCGAGTTCAAGAGTGACCGGCAGCGCGTGCGCGGTCAGGTGCGCGACGCTCTGGCCCGCGTTCGAGGAGAACCCGAGGTTGCCGGTGAGGATCCCGCCGAGCCAGGAGAGGTACTGCCCGGTCAGCGGCTGGTCCAGGCCGTAGTACGCCCGGAGTTGGGCGCGCTGGGCGCCGGTGAGGTCGCCCGCGTCGGTGCCGTACGCGGCGGTGATCTGGTCGCCGGGCAGCACCCGCAGCACCACGAACGTCAGCACGGACACGCCGACCAGGGTGAGCACGGCCTCGGCGACGCGGCGCACGACCGGGTGCGTGACGAGGCGGCCGAGCCGCCCCCACGGCGACAGCTGCACGGTTGCCGTCATCCGAGCTTCGTCTCCCACAGGCTCTGCAGACTCGCGTCGATCACCGGCCGGAACCCGTGCACCCGGGTGTTCGTGGCGATGTAACTGCGCCCGCTGTAGAGCCAGATCCACGCGGCGTTGTCTTCCAGGTTCCGCGAGATCTTGGCGTAGATCTCCTTGCGGGCCCCGGTGTCGCTGGTTGCGATGCCTTCGGCGAACAGCTTGTCCAGGGCGGCGGAGTGGTAGCCGGCGACCTTGTTGAAGTTGCCGTCGCTGGTGAAGTAGCGGGCGTACGCGGGGGCGGGGTCGGCCACCGCGCCGTTGAGGGCGATCGCGGCGTCGAACTTCCCGGCCAGCCAACGGTCCACGTAGGCACTGGAGTCCAGTGTCTCGATCTTCATCTTGATGCCCACGTCGCCGAGTTGGGCCTGAAGGTTCTGCGCCTCGTCGGTGGCGGTGGAGTACAGGCCCTGCGGGACGAGCGCGGTGAACGCGAAGCCCTTGGGCCTGCCCGCGTCCGCGAGGTGCTTCTTGGCGGCCTTGATGTCGCGCTTCGGGCAGGGGCGGGCGTCGGGATCGGAGGCGAAGGCGGGCGAGGTGAACGGGCCCACGACCTTGCCCTGCCCGAGCGCCGCGGTCTTGACCACCTGCTCGCGGTCGATGGCGCACTGCACGGCGAGCCGCGTGTCGAGACCGCGGAACGTACGGGAGTCGGCGCGCAACTGAAGTGCGTGATAGTCGAGTTGGTCGACGGTGTGGATCGAGACGGACCCGGACTTCGCGGTCTTGGCGGTGACGGAGTCGTCGAAGATCGCCATGTCGACGGAGCCCGAACGCAGCGCCGACGCCAGGGAGTTCTTGTCCTGGATGACGCGGAACTCCAGGGAGCGCAGGCCCGGCCTGCCCCGGAAGTAGTCGGCGTTGCGCACCAGGGTGAGGGACTGGTTGGGCGTGCGGTTCCGATACGCGTAGGGCCCGGAGCCGACGGGCTTCCGCTTGAGGCTCGCCAACGGCTTGTCGGACGGCAGGACGACGGTGTTGACGCTGGTGAGCGCGGTGAGAAGCGAGGCGTCCTGCGCCTTCAGAGTGAGGACGACATGCGTCTTGTCGGGGGCGGTCACCTTCCGGACGGCGGCGAGCGAACTGCGCGCCACGGCCTTGGTGTCGGGATCGAGGATGCGATCCAGGCTGTACTTGACGTCGTCGGAATCGAGCGCGGACCCGTCGGTGAAGGTGACGCCGGACTTCAGCGTGAAGGTGTACGTGCGGCCGTCCTTGGAGACGTGCGGCAGTTCGGCGAGCCCCGCGACCGGGTTGAGTTTGTCGTCCTGGTCGAGGAGCGAGCTGTAGACCTGGCCGAGCACGTGCTGGGACTGAACGGCGGTGGCCGTCCAGGGCAGGAGCTGGGTCGCGTCCGCGGTGATCCCGAACACCAGAGGCCCGCCCGCGCCCTTCGATGAGGCGTTGTCGGAACCGGAACACGCGGCCATGGTGGCGAGCGCGGTGGCTGCCGCGCCGGCGGCCAGCAGGCGCCGCGTCGTGCGGCGGTCTCGTCTGAGCACGTGCCTTCTCGCTTTCCCCGGTGGACCTGGAGCGGCGCGGTGCGGCCGCCTGCGGGCGCGTACGGATGGTGCCGAGAGAACTCAGGCGCAAGGTTTTCCAGAAACGGCCGTTTCCATGTGTGTAGCGGCCGTTTCCCTGTGTGTTTCGGATCGCGCAAAGAAGGCGGCCTCCGGTTGGCCTCGCGAGCTGCCGGAACAGTCGCTCGGCCGACCGAAGGCCGGGAGGGTACGGGCGGTCTGCTCTCAGCCCTTGAGCGCGAGGATGTCGGACCGGGCACGCAGCAGAGTTTCGCGGGTGATGACGACGATCTTTTCGTGGTCGGCGCACGCGGCGTCGGCGGGCAGTCGGTCACCGAGCAGGTCGGTCCTGTCCGTCCCGATGACCGCGAAGCTGCCGTCCTCCAGCTCGAAGATATCGGGGCACGCCTGGCCACCGACGCTTCCGCGCTCGACGGGGGGCACGCCGATACGGCGCACGATCTGCAGGTCGGAACGGTCGTCACCGTGAAGGGAATTGGTCACGGCGCACCAACCTAGCGCAACGGCAGTGGGCGCAAGGGGTCGATGGTTCAGCGTGTTGACGCCGCTGGTCACAGTGGCTGGGAACCGGTGCAGGAAGGGCTCTAGACGTCCTCGGGCGGTCGTCCGACGACCCACCAGGACTCGCCTTCGCGGTCCGCGTCGTTGGCGTCGAGATCCGCGACGAGAGCGTCGACCACCCGGCCGAGACGGGCCTCGTCGGAGCCCTCCGGAAGGCTCGCCCGGTGATGCCGGGTCGCTGCCCAGTAGGCGCGCATGGAGCGGCTCTGGAAGATGTAACGCAGGTGTCCGTGGAGCTCGGTGAGGTTCAGGATCCCGACGTGGTACCCGTGCAGGGCGTGCTGGTACAGCTCGTTCGCGTACAGGTGCCTTCGCTTGACGTCGTCCGGCAGTTCTTCTTCGTCGTACGCGTCGAGCACGGGCAGCAGGGTGGGGTCCGCCGTGGCCCGGGCGATGAGCTGTTGGTGGTCCCGCCGGTAATCGGTGAGCGCCTTGCGCCGCTGCTCCTGCGCGGTCATGGCTTCGAGCCGGCGCAGGGCGACATGGACGCGGCAGGCCACCAGCAGCACTCCCGCGGTCTGCACGCCTGCCGCGACATACGTCACCGGTATGGAGCGGTGCCTCCTGCCCCCTGCTTTTGCTGTGATCATGGATGTCCCCGCTTCGGTGTCGTCAACCCACACGATCGACGATGGCGAACGACACGACCGGCGTCCAGATTGTCCCGGGTGCGCGCCGTCCTGAAAGCGCGGTCGGCAGGCGTACGGCGGCACCGTCCGGCGGGCCGCCCCGCCCGACGCCCTGCCGTGAGCCCCTCGTGCGCCCCCTCTTGGCGCCGCCACGGTCGGGGGAGAGATCCTGGGGGCATGGAATTTCTCTGCTACCACCGGGACCGCAATGGCTCCCTGACGCTACGTTACGAACTGGTGCAGGAGCACTGGTCCTACATGGACCGGTACGCGAAGGAGATGATCGCCCGCGGCCCGACGTTCGCCGACGACGGCGAGACGCTCACCGGAAGCGTGCACATCGTCGACCTGCCCGACGCCGCCGCGGCCCGCGCGTTCGCCTTCGATGAGCCGGGCTACCAGGCCGGTGCCTACCGGGACGTGCTGCTGCGGCGCTGGCGCAACGTGCTGGGCCGCACAATGTGGGAGTTCCCCGGCGGCCGGACCGGCGGCGACCGGTATCTCGTGCTCGGCCTCGGCGCGGAGCCTGCCGCCGACGCCGAGGTGCCCGACGGCCCGGACGGCGCACTTTTCAGCAGGGACGAACTGATCGCCTACGGACCGCTGTTGTCGGACGACGGCGCCCTCTGGCTGGGTACGGCGGCGCTGCTCCGGGCGCCGGACGCGGACGCGGCCCGCGCCGTCCTGCCCCCGGACCGGTACGCCGACATCGAGGTGCACAACTGGGAGTTCGGCGGGAGGTCGTGACCGCGGTCTTCCCGAGCGCCGAACTAAAGCGCTAAAGTCGCGGCGCGCACAGGATCCGGCCCAAGGTCCTTGCACGGGCGGCCCGTTGAGAGCGCAGCGCACCGGGCCGCACCCTCGTCACCCCGAACGGAGCTCCATGCCCGCACGCCCGCGCCGCCTGACCCTGCGCGACATCGCCCGGCTCGCCGGGGTGTCCGAGACGGCTGCCTCGTTCGCGCTCAACGGCAAGCCCGGTGTGTCGGACGAGACGCGACGGCGCATCCTCGCCGTGGCCGACGAACACGGCTGGGTCCCGCACCACGCGGCCAAGGTGCTCACCGGCGGCAAGTCCGGGACCGTCGGCCTGGTCATCGCCCGCAGCGCGCGGGACGTCGGCTCCGAGTCGTTCTTCCTGCGGTTCATGACGGGTCTGCAGAGCGTGCTCAGTGAGCGGCGGCAGGCACTGTTGTTGCAGGTCGTCGACTCCGTCGAGGCGGAGATCGAGACGTACCGGACGTGGCAGGTGGCGGGGCGCGTCGACGCCGTCGTCCTCGTCGACCTGCGCGTCGACGACCCGCGGCCCGACGCGCTCGCCGACCTCGGGCTTCCGGCCCTGATCGCCGGTGGCCCCGACCCGCGCCGCAGGCTGCCCGCCGTCGCGATCGACGACCGGGAGCCGATGCGCCGGATCGTCACGCACCTGCACGACACCGGGCACGACTCCATCGCTTACGTATGCGGGGCCGGCGAGATGCTGCACATCGCCCGCCGCGTCGACGCCTTCCACACCGGGGCGCGCGAGCTCGGGATGTCCGGGCACATGGTGATGTCGACCGACTTCTCCTCGTCGTCGGCCGCGAAGGCGACCCGGCTGCTCCTGTCGTCCGACGACCGGCCCACCGCGCTCGTCTACGACAACGAGATCCTCGCCGTCGCCGGAGTCGGCGAGATCCGCCGGCTCGGCCTGGCGACACCCGCCGACGTGTGCGTCGTCGTGTGGGAGGACACCCCCATCGCCAGCGCCATGGAGCCGCCGCTGACCGCCCTGAGTCGCGACGCGTTCGCGTTCGGCTCCGACGTCGCCACCCGGCTCATCGCCATCCTCGACGGCACCGACGAGGCGACCGGCGACACCATGGAGAGCGTCCCCGAACTCATCGAGCGCACCAGTTCCCGCTGCGAGCGCACGCCGCCGACCGAGCCGACCGAGCCGGCTTCCTGAACAGGCCCTGAGCAGACCGTGAGCAGGCCGTGAGCAGAGAGTCCCCTGAGAAAGGCGACGCCCGTGTCCGCACCGAACATCGTCCTCATCTGCGTCGACCAGTGGCGCGGCGACTGCCTCTCCGTCGCAGGACACCCCCACGTACGCACTCCGCACCTCGACCAACTCGCCGCCTCCGGAACACACTTCACGTCCGCCTACTCCGCCACTCCCACCTGCATCCCGGCCCGCGCCGCCCTGTTCACCGGCCAGTCCCAGGAGCGCCACGGCCGCGTCGGATACGTCGAGGGGGTGCCGTTCGAGACCGCCCACCCGGTCACCCTGGCGGGTGAGCTGCGGCGCGGCGGATACCAGACGCAGGCCATCGGCAAGATGCACGTGTGGCCCGAGCGGGCCCGCGCCGGGTTCGACGACGTCGTCCTGCACGACGGGTTCCTGCACTACGCCCGCCGCGAGGAACGCCGCAACTTCGCCTTCTTCGACGACTACGTGCCGTGGCTGCGCCGCCAGCCGGGCGTCGGCCCCGACGCCGAGTACGCCGACCACGGGGCGGGCTGCAACTCGGTCGTCGCCCGCCCCTGGGACAGGCCCGAACACCTGCACCCGACGAACTGGGTCGCCACGCAGACCACCGAGTGGCTCTACCGCCGCGACCCCTCACGGCCGTTCTTCCTCTACCTGTCCTTCCACCGGCCGCACCCGCCGTACGACCCGCCTGCCTGGGCCTTCGACGAATTCCTCCAACTCCCGCCGTACGAACCGGTGGTGGGGGACTGGACGGACGACTTCGCCGGTCATCGAAAGGACGGCGACCACGAGGCCTTCGCGGGCCGCATGGACGTCCGGACCCTGCACCGTGCGCGGGCCGGCTACTACGGGCACATGGCGCACATCGACCTCCAGATCCACCGGATCCGCATGGCCCTGGAGGACTTCGGCCTGCGCGACGACACGGTCATCGCCTTCACCTCGGACCACGGCGAGATGCTCGGCGAACACCACCTGTTCCGCAAGGGCTTCGGCTACGAGGGCTCGGCCCGCGTCCCCCTGCTCTTCGGCGGACTGCCCGACGGGTACGCGGCCGGGAACGTCGCCGACGAGGTGGTCGAACTGCGCGACATCATGCCGACCCTCCTCGACCTGGCCGGGCTCCCGGTCCCCGACACGTGCGACGGACGCAGCCTCGTACCGCTGCTGCGCGGCGAACAGCCGGACACCTGGCGGCCGTTGCTGCACGGCGAGCACGTGCTGCTCGGGCAGTCCTTGCAGTGGGTGACCGACGGGCGCACCAAGTACCTGTGGATGTCGGGCGACGGCCACGAGCAGCTCTTCGACCTCGCCGCCGACCCGCACGAACAGCACAACCTGGTGGACGACCCGGCGGCGCGGGACCTGCTGCACACCTGGCGCGGACACCTGATCCAGGCGCTGACCGGACGGGAGGAGCGCTTCGTCGAGGACGGCCGCCTGGTCACCGGACGGCCAGTGGTGGCCATCCTGCGCCCCACCCGTGAACGCCTTGAGGCGGCGGCACCCGCCACCTGACGCGCCCCGCTCCACCGTCGTGATCGATGTCGCCGAGAGGTACGCGGCCCTTCCCAAGGAGTGTCCCCGTCTTGACCGAACACGTAGAGCCCGGAAGCCCCTTCCACCTCAACCGCCGCGCGGTCCTGCGCCTGGCGACGGTCGCGGCGGCCTTCGGCGCCACACCGCTGCTGCCGCAGGTCGCCCGGGCCGCCTCGGCCCAGGCCGCGGCGGCGGACGCCGCCGAGCCGAGCATCGCGCCCCGCTTCCGCGACTGGCCCGACGACTGGCGCTTCTACATCGACGGGCGCACCGACCTCGACGAGTTCCTGGCGTTCGACTACCGCAACGCCGACCTGAAGTACCACCGCTCGTTCGTCCCGGTCGCCGACCGCGTCGGCGCCGAGCGCGGACAGCAGGCGCAGCCGGAGATCGACCCGCGCGTCCAGGTCGCGGACTTCTCCGAGTTCTACGGGCCGATCCTCGAACCCCCCGCCACCACGCTCGCCCACACCTACCGGTACGGCACCGGCCGCCGCGACGTACATGTGTCGCGGTTCCAGCAGTACCGCGACATCGTCTCGTACTGGCAGGTGTTCAGCGCCGTCCCGAACGCGGCCCTGACCGACGCCGTGCACCGTAACGGCGGCCGCTGCATCGCCTTCATGTTCAACTCGGACGGGGCGAACTTCGACCGCGCCCACATGCTGCGACGGGACGCAAAGGGCCGCTTCCCCGTGGGCGACAGGCTCGCCGACATGGCCGTCTACTTCGGCTTCGACGGCTACATGTTCGACATGGAGGGCGGCGAGGTCGCCGCCGAGGACAAGCCGCTCGTCCTGGAGATGTTCCGGCAGATGCGCGCCCGCGCGGCCCAGCAGGACCGGGAGCTGTATCTGCAGGTGTACGCGCCGACCCCGGCGAACTGGCAGACCATCGAGCCGGAGTACGCCGACTACCTCACCACCAAGGGCGCCGCGGACAGCTGGTTCCTCGACTACAGCTGGAAGGACTACCTCGACACCACGCGCGAGACGATCGACAACGAGCAGCTCGACCGGTTCCGGCAGGTCTATTTCGGCATCGAGCTGGAGGGCTACCGCACGGCACTCGGGGTGGAGACGTCCCGGTCCGACATCTACGACGTGGTGCCCCCGCACGGCGAAGGGCCCGCCCTGGGCAGCGTCGCCCTGTTCAGCCTGACCAACGAGACGACGAAGCGCTCGCTCGCCGCGCTCAAGGAGGAGAACGGCGGCACCCTGCCCGAGGACTTCGGGGTCGTCCGCGACGCCGTCTACGCGGGCGAGCGCAAGTTCTGGTCCGGCAACGCCGAGAACCCCGCCAGATCCGACGACGAGGCGAACACGGGCGAGCGCGGCATGGCCGACTATGTGTCCGCCCGTTCGTCGATCACGAAACTGCCGTTCCTGACCCGGTTCAACACCGGCGCCGCCGACGTCTTCTGCATCGACGGACGCACCGCGTCCGAACGACCCTGGTACAACCTGGGCAGCCAGGACCAGCTGCCGACCTGGCAGTTCTGGACCCGCCACCTGGGGGACGGCCGGCCCGCCAAGGGGCCGCTGACCGTGGACTACGACCTCACGGGCGGCTTCAACGGCGGCAGCTCCCTGATGATCTCCGGCACGCCGGATCCGGACGACCCCACCGAGGTCCGCCTCTTCCGCACCGAACTGGCCGTTCCCCGCGCCGAACCCGCGTGGCTCAGCCTCACCTTCACCTCACACGCCCGCCCCAGCGGGCTCCAGGTCGGCCTGGTCTTCGCCGACCGTCCCGCGCACACCGAGTGGCTGTCGGTCGACGAACTGGAGGTCGACGACGACTGGGCACCGGAGTGGGGGTACGGGTCCGGACAGGGCGGCGCGCGCTCCGGCGGCTGGGACACCAACGGCCGCCTGCAGGAGGGCTGGCGCACCACCCAGCGGCACAACACCTCATGGCAGCAGGCCGTGTTCGGACTGACCACGTACGCAGGGCGCACCATCGAGGCGATATCGGTGGCGGTGCGTGCCCGGCGGGCCGAACCCTGCCGGATCGCCCTCGGTGAACTGACCGTCTCCAGCCTCGGCCACCAGCGCTTCCGCCCGGCCGCGCCCCGTCACCTGAAGGTCGAGCAGCACCGTGTCCGCGCCGGAGCACGCAGCGCGGAGGCCCGCCTGACGTGGGACTTCGACCCTCACGTCTGGTACTACGACCTGTTCCGCCGACGCACCGCACACAGCACGGACGACATGATCTGGCTGGGCCGCGTCACGGCGGACTGCTACTACGTCGACCACGTGCCCCGCCTCGGCGACGAGCGGTCGGCGGTGCTCCAACTGGTCCCCGTGGCACCCAACGGGCGGGCCACGGTGGCCGATTCGGCTACCGCGACGGTGCCCTTCGCGTAGCGCGGGCCCTCTGCCGGCTATGGGCGGCGCCCCAGGTAGGCGGCCGGCCGGGTGTTGATGGCCGTGAACTCATGGGTGTAGGCCTCGAGAGCGTCCCGGCCGGGCAACGTGGCCCACGGCAGCTCGGCCGTCCGGTCGAGCCGCTCGTCGTCTCCCCACACCCGCTCGACCTCGCCGCGGGCCCGGGCGAACGCGCTTGCCCAGCTCGCCGGGCCGCACCGCCGCGACCTGCTTCCCGGCTTGGTCGAGTGCCCGTGTGAAGAGCGGGCGCGGGTCATGGTCCAGTTCCGTTGCCATGGCCGGAGGCCACAAGGGCGCACTGACAGGGCCACGATCCGCGGTTCACCGCCTGTTGACCCTGCTGCTAAAGCGCCTTAGTTTTCCCTTCGGGTCCACCGCAGGCCGAACTGGCGCTGATCCGGGCCGACTTCACGGCACGCCCCCATCAACTCAACTGCACGTCCCATCAGCAGAGCTTTTCCGGAAGATGGAGAGATGACGATGAGATACGTCCGGCGACTGGCCCTGGCCACAAGTGTCACGGCGTCCCTGGTGCTCACCGGCTGCGGCGTGGGTGGCGGCGGCGGTGACGACGGCGGCAAGGCCCAGGACGCGGCCAAGGGGAAGATCACCGGTTCCATCAGCTTCCAGACCTGGAACCTGAAGGCCGGCTTCAAAGGCTACTTCGAGGACGTCGTCGACACCTTCGAGAAGAAGCACCCCGGCACGAAGGTCAAGTGGATCGACCAGCCCGCCGAGGGGTACGCCGACAAGCTCTCGGCCGACGCCGCCGGTGACACCCTCCCGGACGTCATCAACCTCGACCGCAGCACCGCCGCCCCGCTCGCCAAGGCCAAGCTGCTCCTCGACCTCGACGAGGCGGACCCCGGCGCCGGCAAGGACTACCTGGCCGGAGCGTGGAAGAGCAACGACTGGAAGGACGCGGGCGGCCACTACGCCTACCCCTGGTACCTCAACACCGGCCCGACGCTCTACAACACCGGCCTGTTCAAGAAGGCCGGGATGAACACCAAGAAGCTCCCCACGACGTACGACGAACTCTTCGACCAGGCCATGGAGATGGCCAAGAAGTCGAAGAAGCAGTACGCCATGATCGGCCAGCTGCCCGGCACCGACGTGATGGCCAAGTACGGCATCAAGGTCATGAACGACGCCCAGACCAAGTACGTCTTCAACAGCCCCGAGGGCGTCGCGTTCGTCAAGAAGTACGTCGAGCTGTACAAGGCGGGCGCGATCATCCCGGAGGCCCTCAGCCAGGACTACGTCAACGAGGGCAAGAACTTCCAGTCCGGACGGCTCGCGTACCTGCCCGGCAGCTCGTACACCGTGAAGGAGCTCAAGAAGAACGCGCCGAGCGTCTACAAGAACCTCGCCATCCAGCCGCAGATCACCAACAACGCGCCGGGCATGTACATCCAGTCCGTGGGCGTCTCCGCGCACACCAAGAACTCCGCGACGGCCCTCGCTTTCGCCCGCTTCGTCACCGACGCCGAGAACCAGCTGGCCTTCGCCAAGGAGGCGGATGTCTTCCCCTCGGGCAGTGACGGCGCCAAGGCCGAGTACTTCCACGCCGACGACGGCAGCGACGCCGCCAAGGTGCGCGTCCTCTCCGCCGACCAGCTCGACAAGGCCGTCGAGTACACCTGGCCCGGCACATCGGAGGCCCAGAAGACCGACCTGCGCGAGCAGATCGCCCTGGCCGTGAGCGGCAAGAAGTCGGTCAAGAAGGCCCTTGACGACGCCGTCGCCTTCGCCAACAAGCAGGCACAGGACGGCAAGTGACGACTCCCACGAAGCCGGTGGGCGCCGCTCGCCGCCTGGTCCGCCGCGCGCCGCAGGAGCGCACGGCGGACCAGGGGCGGGCGGCGCGGGGCGGGCACGCCGCCCGGCACGGCAGGCTCACCCCCTGGCTGTTCCTCGCCGTCGCGCTGATCAGCGAGGGAGTCTTCACGGTCTTCCCGTTCCTCAACACGATCGTGCTCGCCTTCACCGACGCCACCCGCCTCAAGGGCGGCGCGTTCATCGGGCTCGACAACTTCAGCCGCATGATCCACGACGACCGGTTCTGGACGGCGCTGCAGAACTCCGCGCTGTACATGGTGATCGTCGTGCCCTGCATGGTGTTCCTGCCGCTGCTGCTCGCCATGCTGGTGCACACCAGATTGCCGGGCGCCGGCCTCTTCCGGACCGCGTACTACATCCCCGTGGTGTCCTCGACCGTCGCCGTCGGCATCATGTGGTCCTGGATGCTCGACAGCCAGGGCCTGGTCAACCAGACGCTCAAGGCGCTCGGTGTCATCACCGAGCCCGTGCCGTTCCTGACCGAGCGGTGGCTGCTGATGGGCAGCGCCATGTTCGTGACGATCTGGACCGGCCTCGGCTGGTACATGGTCATCTACCTGGCCGCCCTGACCAACGTCAGCAGGGACCTCTACGACGCCGCCGCGATGGACGGCGCCGGATGGTGGCGCCGCTTCGTCTCGGTCACCATCCCCGGTGTCCGCAACACGATGGTGCTGGTCGGCGCGCTGTCCTCGGTCGCGGCCTTCCGGGTGTTCACCGAGATCTACGTCCTGTCGGGCAACACCGCGGGACCGGGCGGCTCCGCGATGACGGTCATCATGCTGATCCAGCGGGTCGGCACGGGACTCGACGCCGAGGTCGGCTACGCCTCCGCGCTCTCCCTCGTCGTCTTCGTCATCACCATCGGCCTGATGATCGCCGTCCTCAGGATGCAGACCCGGGAGAACGAGAAGTGACCGCCACCCACGCTCCCCACGATCCCCTCGCGCCGAGCCCCGCCCACCGCCGCGCGCACAGGCGCCGCCTGTCGCTGAACGCCGCGCGCTACGCGGGCCTGACGGCGGTGGCCATCCTGTGCGTCGGCCCGCTGCTCTGGCAGGTGTCCACCTCCCTCAAGGGCAACGGCGTGGACATCTACTCCTCGCCCCCGCAACTGCTGCCCGAGAAGCCCACCCTGAGCGCGTACTCCAAGGTCGCCGACATCGTCCCGATCTGGCACTACGCGATGAACTCGCTGCTCGTCGCGGTGGCCGTGGTGTGCACCAACGTCATCGGCGCCACCTGCGCGGGCTACGCCCTGGCCAAGATGGACTTCCGGGGCAAGAAGCTCGCCTTCGCCGTCTTCCTGACCGCGATGCTGGTGCCCGGCGAGGTCGTGCTCATCGCGAAGTACATGCTCGCCCTGTCCATGGGCATCAACAACTCGCTGCTCGGCGTGATCCTGCCGTCCGCGGTCAGCGCCCTCAACGTCCTCCTCATGCGCAACGCGATGTCCGGCATCCCGAACGAACTGGAGGAGGCCGGGATCATCGACGGGGCGAACGCCTGGCAGCGCTTCCGGCGCATCGCCGTCCCCTCGGTGCGCGGCACCATCGCCGTCGTCGCGATCTTCGCGTTCGTCGGCTCCTGGGACAACTTCCTGTGGCCGCTGATCGTGCTCTCCGACCAGAGCCAGTACACGCTCACCGTCGGCCTGAACTACCTCCAGGGCACGTTCGTGAAGGACCCCCGCATCATCGCCGCCGGCACCGTCATCGCGATCCTCCCGCTGGTGGTCTTCTTCTTCGCGCTCCAGCGGTACTTCTTCCGGGGCGTCGGCGAGGGAGCGGTCAAGGGATGAGGCACGTACCAGCGATCGGGACAGGAGCCACCACGTCATGACCCGCAGGCCCAACATCCTCCTCGTCCTCACCGACGACCACGCCGCCCCGGCCATCAGCGCCTACGGCTCCCGGATGAACACCACCCCGAACATCGACAAGATCGCCTTCGCGGGCATGCGCTTCGACCGGGCCCTGGTCAACAACTCGCTGTGCACCCCGGCCCGCGCCGCCGTCCTCACCGGCACCTACAGCCACGTCAACGGTGTCACCACGCTCGCCACCCCCATCGACGCGAGCCAGCCCACCTTCGTCTCCGAGCTGAAGGCGGCCGGCTACCGCACCGCCATGTTCGGCAAGTGGCACCTCGGCCACGGCGAGGGCCACGACCCGCAGGGCTTCGACCACTGGGAGGTCCTCGACGACCAGGGCACCTACCACGACCCGGTGTTCCTCACGGAGGACGGCAAGGTCCAGCACGAGGGCTACGTCACCGACATCCTCACCGACCGGGTGACGGCCTGGCTCGACGAACAGCCCGCCGACGAACCGTGGTGCGCCCTCGTCTGGCACAAGGCCCCGCACCGCCCATGGATCCCGCACGAGCGGCACAAGCACCTGTTCACCGAGCCGATCCCGCTGCCGGAGACCTTCGACGACGACTACCGCGGCCGGGCCACCCCCGCCCACCGCGCGACGATGCGCATCGCCGACGACCTCGCCGACGTCGACCTCAAGGAGGACCCGCCGGAAGGCCTCGACTACGAGGCCATGGCCCGCTGGAAGTACCAGCGCTACCTGGCGGACTACCTGCGCTGTGTCACCGCCATCGACGAGAACGTGGGCCGCCTGTCCGACCACGTCACCGCGCGCGGCGAACAGGACGACACACTCACGATCTACACCGCCGACCACGGCTTCTACCTCGGTGAACACGGCTGGTTCGACAAGCGGTTCATGTACGAGGGCTCCCTGCGCATCCCGCTCGTGATGAGCTACCCGCGCAAGGTGCCCGCCGGCCGGAGCACCGACGCCCTCGTCGCCAACGTCGACCTCGCGCAGACGGTCCTCGACGCGGCCGGAGTGCCCGCCCACCCGCGCATGCAGGGCATGAGCCTGCTGCCCCTGATGACCGGCGACCCGGAGGCGGAGCGCCGCGAGACCTTCTACTACCGCTTCTACGAACACGACGACCACATGCACCACGTGTGGGCGCACTACGGCATCCGCACCGACCGCCACAAGCTCATCTACTACTACGCGGACGGCCTCGGCCTGCCCAACACCAACAACGTCACGTACCCGCCGGAGTGGGAGCTGTTCGACCTGGAGGCCGACCCGCACGAGCTCCGATCCGTGTACCACGATCCCCAACACCGGGCGATCCGCGAGGAGTTGACGCGGGAGCTGGCCCGCGTCCAGGCGGAACTCGGCGACACCCCCTACGAGCGGCCCAGCCCCGCCGAACGGGCCGCCGCACTCGGCCGCCTCTGACCGGCACCACCCCCCACTTGACCCGAAGGAACCCCGCACGATGAGCCACCACGCGCGCCGCGGCCTGCGCTTCGGCGCCAACTACACCCCGTCCCAGACGTGGATGTTCTCCTGGATGCAGCTCGACCTCGACGAGGTGCGCAGCGACTTCGAGGGCCTTGCCGAACTCGGCCTCGACCATGTGCGCCTCATGCCGCTGTGGCCGCAGCTCCAGCCCAACCGCACCTGGGTGCGCCCGCAGGCCGTCGAGGACGTCCGCCGCGTGGTCGACGCGGCAGCCGAGTTCGGCCTCGACGCCTCCGTCGACGCGCTCCAGGGCCACCTCTCCAGCTTCGACTTCGTGCCGGCCTGGCTCGACACCTGGCACCGCCGCAACATGTTCACCGACCCGGACGCCGTCGCCGGGCAGGCGCTGCTCGTGCGGAGCCTGGCCGAAGGGCTCGCCGACCGGCCCAACTTCCTCGGCCTGACCCTCGGCAACGAACTCAACCAGTTCTCCGGCGACCCGCACCCCAGCCCCATGCGCGCCGACCCCCGGCAGATCACCTCATGGCTCGACACACTGCTCGACGCCGCCGAGACCGCCGCCCCCGGCAAGGAACACCTGCACAGCGCCTACGACGCCGTCTGGTACCTCGACGGCCACCCCTTCACCCCGGCCCACGCCGGCCGCTCCGGCGCCCTCACCTCGATCCACTCCTGGGTGTTCAACGGCACCGCACAGCGCTACGGCAGCCGCTCCTTCGAGACCGACCACCACGCCGAGTACCTGATCGAGCTGTCCCGGGCCTTCGCCACGGACCCGGACCGCCCGATCTGGCTTCAGGAAGTGGGCGCGCCCCTCAACTGCATGACGGCGGAGGAGGCCCCCGGCTTCCTGGAGGCCACGGTCCGCTCCGCCGTGGCGACCGCGAACCTGTGGGGTGTGACCTGGTGGTGCTCGCACGACGTGCCGCGCCGCTTCGGCGACTTCCCCGAACTCGAATACACCCTCGGCCTGATCGACTCCCAGCGCCGCGCCAAGCCGACCGGCCGCCGCTTCGCGGAGCTCGCGGCCGAGCTGCGGGCCACGCCCCCGGCCGTACCGGAGCGCACGGCAGCGGTCGTGATCGACGTCGACGACGAGGACACACCCGTGGCACGCGGCGCGCTCGGACCCGGCGGCGCGGTCTTCGACGCGTGGATGCGCCTGGCGAGCACCGGCACCCACCCCGCGCTCGTCCTCTCCTCCGTCACCGACGCGGCAGCGCTGGCCGCGCGTGGCATCACCGAGCTGCACCGGGCCCCCGCGGGTGGGCCGCGGGCCGTCTACCAGGCCGTGAACACGGTCGTTCCGGAGGATGCGACGTCATGAGCGGGAACCGTGCCGACGGACGCGGGGCGCTGCCCCGGACCCCGCGCCTCAATCGCCGGCGGGGCTTGAGTGTCGTCGTCATCTACGCCGACGACCTCGGCTTCGGCGACGTAGGCTGCTTCGGGTCCGAGGACATCCGTACCCCGCACCTCGACCAACTGGCCGCTGACGGCGCCCGGTTGACGCACTGGTACTCCAACTCGCCGGTCTGCTCGCCCTCCCGCGCCTCCCTGCTCACCGGCAAGTACCCGGTCCGCGCCGGGGTCCAGGAGATCCTCGGCGGCAGGCGCGGCACCGTAGGACTGCCCGAACAGCCCACGCTGGCCTCCCAATTGCGCGACGCGGGCTATCGCACCGGCATCTTCGGCAAGTGGCACCTGGGCACCGCGACCGGCTACGGCCCGCTGGACCGCGGCTTCGACACCCACACCGGATTCCTCGCCGGATGCGTCGACTACTACTCGCACATCTTCTACTGGGGCGAAGGCAACCCGGTCCACGACCTGTGGCAGGACGGCGAGGAGATCTACGACAACGGCCGCTACCTCACCGAAGTCATCGCCGAGCGCGCCGCGGACTTCATCACCGAGACGGCCTCGCAGGGGGACGCCCCGTACTTCTGCTACGTCCCGTTCAACGCCCCGCACTACCCGATGCACGCGCCGCGCCAATACGTCGACCGCTTCCCCGAACTCGACCCGGAACGCCGCATCATGGCCGCGATGGTCTCCGCCCTCGACGACGGCGTGGGCCGCATCCTCGCCGCGATCGACGCGGCAGGGCAGCGGGAGAACACCATCGTGTTCTTCTCCTCCGACAACGGCCCGTCCACCGAGACCCGCAACTGGCTGAACGGCGAGGAGATCGACTACCAGGGCGGCTCCACCGGAGGCTTCCGCGGGGCGAAGGGCTCGCTCTTCGAGGGCGGCATCCGCGAACCCACCATCGTGCGCTGGCCCGCCGTCGCCGACTCCGGCCAGGAGATCACCGAGCCCGGACTGATGATGGACCTGCTGCCCGCGCTGCTCGGCGCGGTCGGCGTCCCCGTACCGGAGGACATCGACGGCGTGGTCCCGGGGTGGGCAGGGGGCTCCGGCGCCGGAGAACGCGATCTGTTCTGGGAGTACGGACCCCAACTCGCCGTCCGCCGGGGCCGGTGGAAGCTCGTCCGCTCCCCGCGCGAGGCGCTCGGCGGCCCGTTCGTCCTCGACGAGATGCTGATCGACCTGGACGCCGACCCCGCCGAGACGACCGACCTGCGCGCGCGTGAACCCGAGCGCACCGCCTCGCTCGGCGCGGCGCTCGACGCGTGGGCGGAGTCCTTCGGCTGGGACCCGAGCCCGTGGCTCCCCGGTTCCGCGGGCTGAACCGCCGCTCACTCCCCTCGGCGCCGCCCCCGCACCTCCCGCGGTGCCGCGCCCAGCTCCCTGCGGCACGTCTTGTTGAACGCCTGGAGGTCCGGGATGCCCACCGTGGCGGCGACCGCGGTGATCGCGAGCGTGGAGGACTGCAGCAGGTGCCGGGCGCGCTCCATCCGGCGCCTGCGGATCCAGGCCACCACGGTGTCTCCCGTGTCGGCGCGGAACAACCGGGTCAGATGGCCGGGGGAGACGCCCGCCGCGGCGGCGATCCCCGGCACCGTCAGCGTCGTCGCGAGGGACCTCTCGATGTACTCCGTTGCCGCCGCCAGCGCCGGGTGGGGGCGTCCTGTCCGTTCGGGCGGGCCCAGTTGGGTGGTGTGCCACAGCACCGTCCACACCTCGGCGGAGGCCCGGGCCCGCGCCGTCGGCATGGCCGCCACGGCGCTCCCGAGCAGCGTGCCGAGCAGCGCCGCCTGCGCGCCGGCGTCCTGCATGACCGGCACCCGGCGCAGGCCCTGCGGGTCGCGGCCCGGCAGCCGGAAGTGCGCGTACAGGTGCTCGCTGCGCCGCGACGCGTACCGGAAGTGGGCCTCGGTGTCCGGCCGGATCAGGCTGAGGTGTCCCGGCCGGATCGGGTGCCGGTGGCCGTCCACCGTCAGCTCGCCCGCGTAGCTGTAGAGGTGCAGCTGCCACAGGTCGGGCAGCCGGAAGGACTCGCTCAGCGCCTGCCCGCCGTGGATGCCGACGCCCGCGCTGACCACGTGGGGCGGCTGGTCCAACTGCAACGCGACGCTCTCGGTCATGCCGGGAAATTACCAGTAGAGGCCCGATACAGCCCACGACGAACGGGCATCGGCTGCCTACGTTTGCCTCATGCCAACCAGTGAGCAGCTGCTGAGCTCCGTACAGATGGCGCGCTTCGTCGCCCACGGTTCGCTCCGCCTCGACGCGGTCGTCCCACCGGAGCTGAACCAACAAGCCATCGATGTCTTCGAGGCCGGAATTCCCGCCGCGCCGTACGGCACCCCCGTCCCGAAGGCCTACCCGGACGGCTCCTTCGCCCGCCGACTCCTTGAACTCCCCGCCGTGGCGGGGGCATTGGAGAGCCTGGTCGGCCCGGATCCGACCGTCGACCACCACGCCGTGCATGTGCGCGAGGCCAGGGACGGCACCGCCCAGCCGCTGCACGGAGACGCGATCATCGATGTGCGGCCGGACGCCTTCGACGTCCAACTCATGTACTACCCGCAGGACGTGACGCTCGACATGGGCGGCACGCTGAGCGTGCCCGGCAGTCATCTGCGACACACCAACGAGACCGACACCGGCCGCTACCAGAACCTGCGCGGCCAGAACCGGCTGACCTGCCCCGCCGGCACCGTCCTGCTGATGCACCACGGCATCTGGCACGGCGGGCGCCGCAACGACAGTGACATCCGGCGCTACATGTTCAAGATCCGGTTCAATCCGACCGTGCCGCAGGTGCGCCTGTGGGACACCACGGACCTCGACGACCCGGCCGTCGGCGACGAACTCCGGCACGTCTTCCCCTGGTACGAGCCCGCCACCGGACGCCTGGAGATCCACAACCGGATCCGGCTGTGGCGCGCGCTGACCGGCGACGACACCTTCGACCTCGACCACTGGGTGACCAGGGTCTCCAACCGTCCCACCATCGGGAGCCACGCATGAGACAGCAGGTACTCGTCCTCTACCTCGCCAACTCGGCGCTCGACGCCAAGGTGGTCGGCTGGGCCCGCTACGACGGCACCGGGACCACCGACCACACCACCGGCGACAGCGACGACCCGCCGTACGAGACGGGCCTCGAAGCCCTCCTCGACGGCTGGCGCCTCTTCCAGGCCGCGCAGCTGCTCCCGCCGTATCCGGGCCACGAGTACGACACGTCGTACCTGAAGCACGAGTTCTTCTTCGAGAAGCTTCAGCCGACGCCTGAGGCGGCCTGATCCAAACGGCAGGCCCTACGCCTTCGGTGGCTCCTGCCCCTGCTCTCGCGGGGGCGGAGTCACCGTCTCGCCCTGGATGACCTGCGGGGGCGTCCGGGGCCGGTCGCCCGCCGGATCGTCCTGCTCCTTCGCGGCCCTCGCCTCGGCCTTGAGGATGCGGGCCGACTTGCCCGCGCTGCGGGTCAGTTCCGGCAGCTTCTTCACGCCGATCACGACGGCGATCACGATCAGGACGATAGCGATCTCGCTGAGTCCGAACATGGTCAGTCCTCGCCGCCCTCGTCGTCGCCTTCGTCCTCGTCCTCGAAGAAGTCCCCGACCTCGTCGACGACTTCGGCGGCGACCACGCCGCCGACCACACCGACCGCGAGCCCGGCGGCGCCGACCGCCACGGCCGTGCCCATGCCGGGACCGGAGTGGTGACCGCCACCGTGACCGCCACCGTGCCCGTACGAGGCGTGGGTGTCATAGGCCGCGTGGTGCTCGACCAACTGCCGTACCCAGCCGTCGACGACCGCGTTCCAGTCCAGGCGTCCGACCTCGTCGTGCGCCACGGTGAAGCGGGTGAGCGTGTCGGGGCCGCCGGAGAAGGGGCCGCCGCGCTTGTCGGCCTCCAGGACCACCTCCGTGCCGCTGGGGGTGGCGAGGAAGGTCAGCTCGATCTCCTTGACGGCGTGCGCGTACTGCGGGGAAGGCGCCAGCTCGATCTCCTGGTAGAAGGGGAGCTGCTGGCCGGTGCCGCCGATGTACCCGTACTCCAGGTCCGCGGACGTGAAGCCGAAGCCGAGCTGCCCGAACGCTTCGAGGATCGCCTCCTGCACGGGGAGCGGTCCGACGGCGAGCTGGTCGAGGTCTCCCTTGTCCTTGGCGCCGGCGACCGAGATTTCGGTGCGTACGCCGAGGGCGATGCCGAGCTGCTGCCCGTACAGCTCGGTGATCGGTGTCTCCCACGGCAGCGTCACCGTGAACGGCACGCTGTGCTCGGCGCCCGCGACGAGCCGGAAGCCGCCGCCGACCACGATCCGGTCGAACGCCACGGTGCCGTGGCTCTCACCCTCGTCGTGCTCCGCCTCGACCTGGGCGACGAGCTCCAGGGTGATGTGCTCGATCTCGAAGTCGCCGCTGCCGCCTTTGAGGTGGACCCGGCCGGAGACCGTGCCACCGGGGGCGGTGGTCCAGTCGGGCAGGACCGTGTCGACGGTGGGCCCGCCCACGCCGAGCGAGCCGAGCAGTCGTTTGAACACCATCGAGGCGTGAACTCCCTTGTGGGCGTAGGAGAGGTTCTACAGGCGTGTAGAAGTATAGGGGTGGGGCGGAACTTTCCCGGTGCTTCGCTAGTTTCTACAGTGCTGTAGAAGTACGGCACCGTAGGAAATCGCAATGTGAGGAGCACCCGTGGCCCTGTGGGACCGCATCAAGGATTCCGCGTCGACGATGCAGACGCAGCTGGTGGCGAAGAAGAACGACCTGAAGTCCGGGGCCTTCCGGGACGCCTCCATGGCGATGTGCGCGCTGGTGGCCGCGGCCGACGGCACCATCGACGCCTCGGAGCGCCGCCGCGTCGCGCAGCTCATCATGAGCAATGAGGTGCTGCAGAACTTCGACGCCGCGGACCTCCAGAAGCGCTTCGACGCGAACCTCGACAAGCTGACGGCCGACTTCGACTTCGGCAAGGTCAGCGTGTTGCAGGAGGTCGCCAAGGCGAAGAAGAAGGAGGCCGAGGGGCGCGCCGTGATCCAGATCGGCATCGTCATCGGCGGTGCGGACGGCGACTTCGACCAGGCCGAGCGGGGCGTCGTGCGCGAGGCGTGCCAGATGCTCGGCCTGGCGCCGACCGAGTTCGACCTCTAGGTCCTGTTCCCGATGTCAGAGGGGTGTGGCCGCGTGGAGCGTGGCCGCCAGGGTGAGCGCGGAGTTGGCGGACGACATGGCGGACGCCGCCGCGCCGAACCCCGCCGTCCACGTGGCGAGCCCCACGGACGTGAACGCGGTGGCCCGGCCCGGTGCGCCGGGCGGCGGCGCGAGCAGTGCGGCGACGCGGCGGGGCAGCGGGCCGGGAGCGGCGAACGCCGCGAAGAGGGGCTCGCGTGCCCCGCCCGCGGACAGGGCCGCCTTGCCGATCGCGCGGGCGACCACCCTGCGGTCACCCACCAGCGCGGCCGCCTCCTCGTCGGCCCACCGCTCGGCCGTGTACGCGACGGCCGAACTCAGCGGGCGCAGAAAGGGGTTGGCGCGGGCGGCCAGGCGCACGGCCAGCAGGTGGCGGTGGTGCCGGGCCGTCAGATGGGCCCGCTCGTGGGCGAACAGGGCCCGCCGCTCCGCGGGCGCGAGCCGGTCGAGCAGCGACGTGCTGACGACGATCCGGCCCCGACCGCCACCGGGCAGCGCGTAGGCGTACGCCTGTGGGTCGGGCAGCACCGCGACCTGGGTGGCGGGCAGTCCCGCGAGCGCGGAGTGGGCGCGGCGGCGCAGCGTGAAGTGGCGCCACAGCGTTCGGGCGCTGGCGGCGACGACGGCGAGCAGCGCCGGAATGGCCGCCTTGCCCGCGATCTCGTCCTGCGGCACGGCGGCCCGCACCTCAGGGTCCGACCAGCCGTCCGGCAGCGGATTGCCCGGCAGCTGCGCGGTGCCGACCACCATCAACAGGCCGATGCACACCGTGCTGCAGACCGCCATCACGGCGGCCACGCAGGTCAGGAGCCGGGTCGCGGTGCGCGGATGCAGCCGGTGCGCGGCGAGCCGGGCCACCGGCCAGGCCGTCAGCGGCAGCACCAGCGGCAGAAAGACGAAGATGCCCACGGTTCAGCCCGTGCCTTCCTCGTCGCCGGCCGCCGCGTCCGCGTCCGAGTCCGCGTCCATGCCCGCTTCCGCGCGCCGCAGCAGATCCCGCAGCAGCCGCTCGTCACCCTCGGGCAGCGAGGTGACGAAGCTCGCCAGGACGGCCTCCCGGTCCGCCTCGGCGTCCAGTACCTTGCGCATCTTGAACGCGGCGAGCCCGGCCTCGTCGGCCACGGGCGTCCACACGAACGAGCGCCCCTCGCGCCGCCGGGTGACCGCGTCCTTGGCCTGGAGCCTCGCCAGGATCGTCACCACGGTGGTGTACGCGAGGTCGCCGTCCATCCGGTCGCGCACCCACCCGGCGCTCACCGGGGTGTCGGCCGTGCGCAGCGCGGCCAGGACCTGCGCCTCCAGCTCGCCCTGTGCGCGGCGTGCGGTCCTGTGGCGGGACGTCGTCACCGGCTCCTCCTGGTGGCTGGGTGCGGGGGCCAGTCCATCATCCCTGGGTGCGGTGGCGCCGCCCACAGGCCCGACGGAGAGTGGTCGGGAACGGCGGCGCCGGGCCGGGCGTTGTCGTAATGAAGCAAAGAGAAAGTAAAATGAGAAGGAGCAGCCGGTTGTCCGCCAGACCGACGGACCCAGCGGGGCACAGTCCCCGACCACCCCGCCCCTTGATCGATGAGCACGGCACGCGGCGAGGTGGTGGCACATGCTGAGTGCCGTGCTCGGCCTCCTCGCGGTCCTCGTGCTGACCGCGGGGACCGGTTACTTCGTGGCCCAGGAATTCGCGTATGTCGCGGCGGACCGGCTCGCGCTCGCCCGCGACGCCGAGGCGGGCGACAAGAGAGCGGCCAAGGCCCTCACGGTCCTCGAGCGGCTGTCCTTCATGCTGTCCGGTGCCCAGCTCGGCATCACGGTCACAGGCCTTGTCGTCGGCTTCCTCGCCGAACCGTCCGTCTCGACCCTGCTGCGCCCGGTCCTGGACGGCATCGGCATCCCGGACGCCGCGGTGACCGGCATCTCGGTCGTCCTGGCGTTCGTCCTGGCCACGGTCGTCCAGATGGTGCTGGGCGAGCTGGCCCCGAAGAACCTCGCCCTCGCCGTCCCCGAACGCCTCGCCAAGTCGCTCGCAGGGTCCACGGTCGGCTACCTGAAGGTCGTCGGCCCCCTCGTGCACCTCTTCGACAGCGCGGCGAACAAGCTGCTGCGCAAGGTCGGCATCGAGCCCGTCGAGGAACTGCACCACGGCGCCACCCTGGAGGAACTCAGCCATCTCATCGGCGAGTCCCACCAGCAGGGCGAGCTGCCCCGCGAGACCGCCACGCTCCTCGACCACGCCCTGGAGTTCAACGAGCGGACCCTGGACCAGGTGATGGTGCCGCGCGCCGACGCGATCTTCGTCCGCAAGGAGGCCACGGCGGCCGACGCGATCGAGCTGATCGCCAAGCACGGCCACTCCAACTACCCGGTCATGGGCGACCACCCCGACGACGTCACGGGCGTCCTCGGCGTGCGCGAACTGATGCGGCTCCAGCAGTCCGCGTACGCGAGCACCCCGGCCGGGACCCTGGCCCGCCACCCCCTGCTGCTGCCGGACCGGCTCCAGCTCCCCGCCGCCGTCGACCGGATGCGGGAGGCCGACGACGAGTTCGCGGTCGTCCTCGACGAACACGGCGGCGTGGCCGGTGTCGTCACGTACGAGGACATCGCCGAGGAACTGGTCGGTGACATCGCGGACGAGACCGACCGCGAGACGCAGCTGGCGGTCCATGACCCGGACGGCACGGGCTGGGTGATCGACGCCGGCCGCCGCATCGACGAGGTTGCCGAGGCCACCGGCGTCGAGCTGCCCGAGGAGGAGGGCTACGACACCGTGGCAGGACTGATCGTGGACCGCCTCGGCCGCTTCCCGGCGATCGGCGACCGGGTCACGGTCGACCTGGCGGGCGACGGTGAGCACGCCGTCATCGACGTCCGCACCCTCGACCGCCACGTACCCGAACTCGTCCACCTGTCCCGCGCATCCGCCCCCGCCGACACCGAGGAGGAGCCGCGCTCATGAGCTTCCCCATGGCCCTCTTCATCACGGTCCTGCTGCTGATCGGCAGCGGATTCTTCGTCGCCGCCGAGTTCGCGCTCGTCGCGGCCAAACGGCATCGCATGGAGCAGGCGGTCGCGTCCGGCGCCCGCGGCGCCAAGGCGGCGCTCGCCGGCATGCGTGAGCTGTCGTTGATGCTCGCGGGCGCCCAACTCGGCATCACCATCTGCACGCTGGGCCTCGGCTCGATCTCCAAGCCCGCCATCTCCCACGAGCTGGACCCGCTGCTGCACAGCTGGGGCCTGCCCAGCGGCCTCAGCTACGGCGTCTCCTTCGCCTTCGCGATGATCGTCGTCGTGTTCCTGCACATGGTCGTCGGCGAGATGGCGCCCAAGTCCTGGGCGATCGCCCACCCCGAACGCTCGGCGATGCTGCTGGCTCCGCCGTTCCGCGCCGTGGTCAAGGTGGTCCGCCCGCTGATCTGGGTCCTCAACAAGGTGAGCAACGCGCTGGTACGGATGTGCCGGGTCACCCCGCGCGACGAACTCGCCGAGGTCCACAACCGGGAGCAGCTCACGCACCTCGTCGTGGAGTCCGAGCGGCTCGGCCTGATCAGCAAGGACGACTCGGAGCTGATCACCAGCTCGCTGGTCGAACCGCTCACCCCCGTCGGCGGCCTCCAGACCCCCGCCGCGCGGATCACCTCCGTCCCGGCGGACGCGGACCTCGACACGATCCTCGCCACGGCGGCGGCGCGCGACCGCAGCCGCCTCCTCGTCCGCGCGGGGGACCGGATCGTCGGCTCCGTGCACGCCCGCGACGCGCTGATCGCCCGCAGCCGGGGGCGCGCCACCACTGCGGGCGAACTGGCTCGCCCAGTACCGGAGTTGCTGGCATCCGACACGGTCGGCCAGGCCATCGAGCAACTCCGCCACCGCCGGGCCTCGCTCGCCGTCGTCCGCGACGACACCGGCCGACTCACCGGCCTCGTCGCCCTCGACGACCTGCTGGCCCGTCTCACCCACCCACAGGCGGCCGCTTAGGGCCCTTCTGACGGATCTTGCCGGAGTCGTGGGCCCTGGCACGCGCATCTGCTGCGTTGTCGTCGGTTGCCAACGCTCCGCGTTGACGCCCTCCTCCGCCTTGCAGCTGCACGCACCAGACCCCGCTTGTCGGCACCGAACATTCGCGGCCACCCGCATCCAGCCTGATCCGTCAGAAGGGCCCTAGCGCTCAACCGTCGCCTGCGGGACTGCGTCCCCCCTGTCGGGGAACACGTAAATCGACATTCGACAGCTGTGTCGAAACGTCGAAGTGTCGGATCAAGGGGAGGCAGACAGGCATGGAGATCTCCGGCATCTTCACCGCAATCGTCATCGGCATCGTGATCGGCGTACTGGGGCGACTGGCGATACCGGGCCGCCAACGCATCGGCATCCTGTGGACGTTGCTGGTCGGCATCGCCGCGGCACTCGTCGGAACCGCTCTCGCGGGCGCCTTCGACGTCGCCGAGACCGACGGCATCGACTGGATCGAACTCGCCATGCAGATCGGCCTCGCCGCCGTCGGCGTGGCGGGAGTGGAGAGGCTCAAGGGGCGGCGCTGACGCCGGACTCCGCGCCCCGCGACGCTCTACGAAAGTGTGGCGCTACGCCGTCGGCATGTAGCGGGATTCGGCTACCCTGGCACAACGCCCAGTGGAGGAGCCCGGATTGACCAGGCCGACCGGATCGGGGAGCGCGCGCTCCCTCCTGCTCACCGTGCTCGGTGAGTACGTGCTGCCACGGGACGCCCCCGTCTGGACCTCGGCGCTGTTGCGCGTGATGGACGGCCTCGGCGTCGAGGAGAAGGCGGCCCGCCAGGCGCTGAACCGGCTGTCCGCGAGCGGCATCCTCACCGCCGAGCGGTCCGGGCGGCGGGTGCGCTGGGCACTGACCGAACACGGCAGGACGCTGCTGAGCGAGGGCGCGGAGCGCATCTACTCCTTCGGGCAGGAGCGGGCGAGCTGGGACGGCCGCTGGCTGGTGCTGCTCGTCAGCGTCCCGGAGACGAAGCGCGAACTGCGCCACCGGCTGCGCACCCGGCTGACCTGGGTGGGCCTCGGCAGCCCCGCCCCCGGCCTCTGGGTGGGCCCGCACACCGCACGCGAGGCGGAGGCCAAGCAGGTGGTGGAGGAGCTGGGCCTCGGCCCCGAGGTGTCCTCGTTCTGCGGGCCCTTCGCGGGGATCGGCTCCGAACGGGACATGGTGGAACAGGCGTGGCGGCTCGGCGACCTGGCCACGGAGTACGCGGAGTTCGTCCGCTCCTTCGCCGGCATGCGCGCCGAACCCGGTGCGAACACCCTCCTCGCACAGGTCCGCCTCGTCGACGCATGGCGCCGCTTCCCGGCCCTCGACCCGCAACTGCCCCTGGAGCTGCTGCCTCCGCACTGGATCGGCGTGCGCGCCGCCAACCTCTTCACCGAGCTGCACGAGCGGTGGCACGGGGCCGCGCAGGAGGAGTGGGACCGGCTGACCGCCTCGCCGCTCACTCCTCCCCTGTGAGTCACTCCTCCAATTTGAGCCGGTACACCTGCGCCGCGTTCCCCGCCAGGACCAGGCCCGTGGTCGTCTCGTCCGGGCACAGGGCCGCGACCGCGCGGGCGTTCCTCGCGATGCCCGGGACGCCCGGCCAGTCGGTGCCGAAGATCATGCGACGGGTGAGACGGGACCAGTCGTGCTTGCTGTAGTACGTGCGCAGACGGGACGGCGGGAGGCCGGAGAGCTCGATCCACACGTGTTCGTTGGACAGCGCCATGAAGGCCGCCGCGTCATACCACCAGCCGCGCCCGCCGTGCGCGAGCGCCACGTCCAGGCGGCGGAAGTCGCGCAGCACGTCGTCCAGGAACAGCGGATCGGCGTACTTGTTGAGGGCGCCGGGAAACGTGCTCGTGCCGCAGTGCACGACGAGCGGGATGCCGGCCGACTGGCAGAGCTCGTACGCGGGGTAGAGGCGCCGGTCGTTGGCGGCGACCCCCGCGTGCACGGGGTGCAGCTTGCAGGCGACCGCGCCCAGGTCGAGCTGCCGCTGGAGCTCCTCCTCGATGGGGTAGTGCAGATGCGGATTGATGTTGGCGATCGGCTTGGCCCTTGACGGGTCGTAGGACGTGATCGGCAGCAGGTCCTCGATCGGCTGGATGCCCGTCGCCCGCGGGCTGTACTCCGACAGCAGCAGCGCGATGTCGACGCCCTCGGAGACGAGATGGCGGTGGAACGCCTCGGGGTCCACCGTGTCGTCGTCGTAGATGCGGGCGAGGAGATCGTGGTCGGCGACTCCCTGGGTCCACTCCTCGTACGTCGGTTTCAGCGTGGACAGGCGCGCCGGGTGGAGATGGACGTCGATCAGCGGGTGGCCGTCCAGCATCAGGTCTCCTCGTGCAGGTCTCGGGAAGCGGTCACATCGTCGGCCGCGCGGGCCCGTAGCTCCACGCGGCGGATCTTGCCGGTGGCGGTCGTCGGCAGCGCCTCGGTGAACAGCACGTGCCGGGGCCGCTTGAAAGCGGGCAGCCCGGTGCGGCAGTACGCGATGAGCTCGCCTGCGCCGACGTGCTGCCCCGGTGACGTGACGACGTACGCGACCGGCTTCTCCAGGCCGTCCGTGTCCGTCGCCGCGACGACCGCGGCCTGGGCGACGGCGGGGTGTTCGAGCAGCCGCGCCTCGACCTCGGCGGGGGACACCCAGATGCCACCGGCCTTGAGCATGTCTCCGGTACGGCCCAGACATGTGAAGTACCCGTCCTCGTCCCGTACGTAGGTGTCTCCGGTGCGCAGCCACTCGCCACGGAACACCTGGCGGGACTCGTCGTAGCGGGACCAGTAGCCGGTGGCGACGGAGCGGCCGCGGACGTGCAGGGTGCCCGGTGTGCCGGCCGGTGCCTCGCGGTCCTCCTCGTCGAGGACGCGCAGTTCGTAGCCGGGCACCGGGCGGCCCGTCGTGCCCGGGCGGATCGCCCCCGGCGCGTTCGACAGGAAGATGTGCAGCGTCTCGGTCATCCCGATGCCGTCGATGATGTCGACGCCGAACCGCTCGCTCCAGCGGCGCTGAAGCGCGGCGGGCAGCGGCTCGCCCGCGGAGGCCGCGAGTCTGACACCGGCGAGCGTGTCGCCGGGCAGGTCGGCGCGGAGCATGTTGGCGAAGAACGTCGGCCCTGCGAAGAACAGCGTCGCGCCGGACTCCCGGGCCCGCCCGGCCAGCAACTCCGGGCGCGAGGGCTCCGGTTCGAGCACGGCCGTCGCCCCCACCGCGAGCGGGAACAGCACCGAGTTGCCGAGCCCGTACGCGAAGAACGCCTTGGCCGCCGACAGACACCGGTCGCCGGGGTGAATGCCGAGGACCCGGGTCGCGTACGTCTCGCAGACCTCGGCGACGGCGCCGTGCCGGTGCATCGCGGCCTTGGGCGAGCCCGTGGTGCCGGAGGTGTAGAGCCAGAAGCCGGGGGAGTCGGCCGTGGTGGCGTACACGTCGGTGTCCGGGTCCGCCTCGGCCAACTCCCGCAGCCGGTGCACCGGGAGGGTGCCCGTGAACGTGACATCGGCCCCGGCGAGCAGCCCGCGCAGCTCCGGGGCGTCCGGCACCGCCTTGTCGGCCACCGCCGCGTACGAGGAACTGACGGCGAGGAACGCCGCCCGCGCGTCACGCAGCAGCTCGGCGAGATCGCCCGCGTGCAGCATCGTCGACACCGGCACCGGTATCGCACCGACCCGCAGCGCGGCCAGGAAGACGGTGACGAAGTCGGGGGAGTCGGCCATGAACAGCATCACGCGCTGCTCGGGCCGCAGGCCGATCGCACGCAGGCCGTTCGCCGTGCGGCACACCCGGTCGTGCAGTTCGGCGTAGGTGAGATCGCCCGAGGGTCCTGTCAGGGCGAGGCGGGCGCCGTCCCCGTGGTCGAGCCGGCGGTCGAGCAGATAGCGGCACGCGTTGAAGGGTTCGCTCATCGTCGACTCCCCGGTCATCGGCTTGAGGCGGCTTGAGGCGGCTTCGGACGTCTTCAGACGAGGTGCACGTACTCGTACTCGAACGGCTTGCCGTTGATGCCCTGCCGCGGCGGGGCGATCCAGGAGGCGATCCGGCCGGGCTCGTGCACGGGCCGCATCAGCGAGCGGATGTACGTCTTGTCCACCTCGGTCGGCAGCCAGGCACCCTTGGAGTCCTCCCACGCGTCGGCGGTGAGGACCGTGCCGTCGGGTGCCGTCTCGACCGCGGCGAAGGCGCCGACCTGCCGGTTGAACGCGATGTGCGGCAGATACAGCCTGCGCTCGATACCGGCTTCCTCCAGGAGGCGGTTCCAGCGGCCGAGCCCTGTGTGGCAGTCGCGGATGTACTCGCGGCGCAGATCGGTGTTGAGGCCCACGAGCGCCGCGACCTCCCGCTGCCCGATCGCGCCCTCGACCAGCGCGTCGACCAGGAAGGAGTCGTCGGTCAGGGTGTGGTCGTCCTTGCGGCGCTCCTCGCCCCAGCGGCCCTTGAGGCCCGAGGTGTAGTAGTTGGCGACGTTCGTCGACGTCTCCGAGCCGAACAGGTCGAGGGAGACCGAGTAGTGGAAGTTGATGTACTTCTGGATCACGTCGAGCGGGATGCCGCCGCGGGCGGTCACGTCGTCGGTGTCGTGCTCACGCATCAACTCGGCCGTGCGCAGCACCACCCGGTCGATGCCGGTGGTGCCGACGAACATGTGGTGCGCCTCTTCCTTCAGCATGAACTCGGCTGTGCGCGACAGCGGGTCGAAGGCCGACTCCTTGAGCGTGCCCAACTGGTACTTGCCGTCGCGGTCGGTGAAGTACGTGAACATGAAGAAGGACAGCCAGTCGGGGGTCTCCTCGTTGAACGCGCCCAGGATGCGCGGCGATTCGTCGCTGCCGGAGTTGCGGTGCAGCAGCTCCTCGGCCTCCTCGCGCCCCTCCCGGCCGAAGTAGGCGTGCAGCAGATACACCATCGCCCACAGGTGCCTGCCCTCCTCCACGTTCACCTGGAAGAGATTGCGCAGGTCGTAGAGGCTGGGCGCGGTGGCACCCAGGTTGCGCTGCTGCTCGACGCTGGCCGGTTCGGTGTCTCCCTGGATGACGATGAGGCGTTGCAGATCGGCCCGGTACTCGCCGGGCACCTGCTGCCAGGCGGGCTCGCCGCGGTGCGCGCCGAAGGCGATGCGGCGGTCGGGCTTCGGCTCGGCGAGGAAGACACCCCAGCGGTAGTCGCGCATGGCGACGTGCCCGAACCGCGCCCAGCCGTCGCGCCCGACGTCGACGGCGGTGCGCAGGTACACGTCTTCGGTGGGCAGGGTGGGGCCCATGGAGTCCCACCAGGTGAGGAAGTTGGGCTGCCAGGACTCCAGGGCCCGCTGGAGCCTGCGGTCCTCGTGCAGAGCTACATTGTTGGGGATCTTGTCCGTGTAGTCGGCGGTGAGCGCCATCGTCACACCCGCTTCCGGTCGAATTCGGCGCGCTGTCCGGTGCCGTACCTGCGCAGGGCCCCTTCGGGTCCCGAGGCGTTGGGCCGGTTGAAGATCCAGTTCTGCCAGGCGGTGAGCCGTCCGAAGATCTTGGTCTCCAGTGTCTCGGGGCCCGCGAACCGCAGATTCGCCTCAAGTCCTGTGAGGGCGTCCGGACTGAACCCGGCCCGCTCCTCCAGCGAGATCCGCACCTCCTCGTCCCAGTCGATGTCGTCGGGGGCGAAGGTGACAAGGCCGAGCCGCTCGGCCGCCTCGGCGTCGAGTGGCCGGCCCTCGGCGGCGCGGACGGCCGCGAGTGACTCCTCGTCGCCGAAGAACCGGGTCTGAAGGCGGCTCAGCCCGTTGCTCATGGGGAGCGGGCCGAGGTTCATCGGGCCGACGACGAGCGCGGCCGGTTCGGCGTCCGGGGCGATCTCCTCGAAGACACCGGCCAGTTGGAAGGACCGGTCGGCCGCGAGCACGGTCTCCAGGAGCGTCCCGGCGAAGCAACTGCCGGGCTCGATCAGGGCGATGAGGCTGCGGCTGCTCAGGTCCAGGCGCTTCAGCGTGCGCTTGAGGTAGAGCGTGATCTCGCGGGCGAGCCAGTCGTCGCGGTGGGCGAGCAGCAGGGCGTCGTGGTCGAGGACGCGGGTGGCGTCGCCCCGGCTTCGTACGACCCAGGTGCCCAACTCCGGTTCGTTCGTGCGCAGATCGAGGACGAGGTCGTCGAGCTCGCGGGCCAGGGCGAGCGGCCAGCTCGCGTCGCCCTGCCGGTGCAGGGCGGCGAGGTCGGCCGGGGCGTCCTCCTGCGGTCCTTCGAGCGTGATCTCCACGGTGCGGCGGGCGCGGTCGAGGGTCGCGTGCACGTACCGGTACGCGATCCGGTCCTCGGTGTCGTCCTCGGTCCGGGTCTTCTCCAGCGGGGTGAGGCGGATGCCCCGGGGGTCGCCCGCCGGGCGGTCGGAGCGGGCGGCGGCCTCGGCCGCGCGGGTGGCGACGGTGTGCTCCCACTCCCTGCGCGGCACGGCCTCGTCGACCAGGTGCCACTGCGCGGCCCGCCTGCCGCCCACGCCCTCCGGCTTCGTGGCGAAGTAGTCGGCGCGGTCGCGGCGCACGTGCCGCTTGTCGACGAGCCGGGTCAGTCCGCCGGTGCCCGGCAGGACACCGAGCAGCGGCAGCTCGGGCAGGGACACCGCCGAGGAGCGGTCGTCGACGAGCAGGATCCGCTCGCAGGCCAGCGCCAGCTCGTAACCGCCGCCGGACGCCGTGCCGTTGAGGGCGGCGAGGTAGGTCTGGCCGGAGTGCGCGGAGGCGTCCTCGATGGCGCCGCGCGTCTCGTTCGTGAACTTGCAGAAGTTCACCTTCCACGCGTGACTCGATCCGGCCAGCATCCGGATGTTCGCCCCCGCGCAGAACACCTTCTCCTTGCCGCTCGTCACCACCACCGCACGTACCTCGGGGTGTTCGAAGCGCAGCCGCTGCACGGCGTCGTAGAGCTCGATGTCGACGCCGAGGTCGTAGGAGTTGAGCTTGAGTTCGTAGCCGGGAGCGAGGCCGCCCTGTTCCGCCACGTCCATGGTGAGGGTGGCGACGGCCTCGTCGACCTTCAGCGACCAGTGGCGGTAGTGCGTCGGGGCGGTCCGGAACTCGACGCGCATGGCGGTCCCCTTGTCCTCGGTGAGTCCTCGGATGCCACAACACTCCACGCTGGCCTGTAGGAGCGTCAATATCTCGTAGCACGTTTCCTGGGGGTGGGCAGGGTCTGGACGGGCGGCGGGAGGCAAAAGGTATGGTCGCGAGCATGACGGCCTACAAAACGGTGAACCCCGCGACCGGCGAGACCCTCAAGGAATTCCCCGAGGCGACCGCGAAGCAGATCGAGACGGCACTGTCCGACTCCCATGCCGCATACCAGAGTTGGCGCACCTCGCCCGTCGGGGACCGCTCCGCGGTGCTGCGCCGGGTCGGCGAGATCTACCAGGAGCGCAAGGACGACCTCGCCCGCATCATCAGCCTGGAGATGGGCAAGCCGCTCGCCCAGGCCATGGGCGAGGTCGACATCGTCACCAGCATCTACGAGTACTACGCCACCCAGGGCCCCGGCTTCCTCGCCGACGAGGAGCTCTCGGTCAGTGGCGGTGGCACCGCCACCGTGCGCACCGCCCCGCTCGGCTCGCTGCTCGGGATCATGCCGTGGAACTACCCGTACTACCAGGTGGCCCGGTTCGCCGCGCCGAACCTGATGCTCGGCAACACCATCCTGCTCAAGCACGCCCCCAGCTGTCCGCAGGCGGCCCTCGCGATGGAGCAGATCTTCGCGGACGCCGGCCTGCCCACCGGCGCGTACATCAATGTCTTCGCCACCAACGACCAGGTCGCCGACATCATCGGCGACCCGCGCAACCAGGGTGTCTCGCTGACCGGCAGCGAGCGGGCCGGTTCGGCCGTCGCCGAGATCGCGGGCCGCAACCTGAAGAAGTGCGTCCTTGAGCTGGGCGGCTCCGACGCCTTCATCCTCCTGGACACCGACGACGTCGCGAAGACGGCCCGCAAGGCGGCGGGCGGCCGGCTCGGCAACGCGGGGCAGGCCTGCAACTCGCCGAAGCGCTTCCTCGTCCAGGAGGGCCTCTACGAGGACTTCGTGCGCGAACTGACCGCGAACGTCGGGGCGGTGCAGGCCGGCGACCCGTTGGAGCCGGACACCAAGTTCGGCCCGCTGTCCTCGCGGGCGGCCGCCGACCAGCTGCTCGAACAGATCAAGGACGCCGTCGACAAGGGCGCCACGCTGCACACCGGCGGCAGCCGCGGCGAGGGCCCGGGCGCGTACGTCCAGCCGACCGTGCTGACCGGCATCACGCCCGAGATGCGCGCCTACACCGAGGAGCTGTTCGGCCCCGTCGCCGTCGTCTACCCGGTGGCCGACGAGGACGCGGCCGTCGAGCTGGCCAACAGCTCGCCGTACGGTCTCGGCGGCGCGGTGTGGAGCGGCGACGTCGAGCGCGCCAAGCGGGTCGCCGACCAGCTCGACACCGGCATGGTGTGGATCAACGGCTTCGCGGGCACCCAGGCCGACCTGCCCTTCGGCGGCGTCAAGCGCTCGGGCATCGGCCGTGAGCTGGGCAAGTACGGCATGGCGGAGTTCGCGAACAAGAAGCTGATCCGCGTCCAGGGCTGATCACGCGTCGGCCGGCCCGCCCCTGCGCGTCAGGGGCGGGCGTACGGCCGGGTCATGATCTCCATGTTGTGGCCGTCCGGATCGTCGAAGTAGGCCCCGCGGCCACCGAACAGGTCGTTGACCCGGCCGGGCTCGGTGTGTCCGGGGTCGGCGTAGTACGTCACCCCGACCGCCTCCAGACGGTCGATCATGGCGTCGAACTCCTCGTCGGGCACGAGGAAGGCGTAGTGCTGCGCCTGGATCGGCTCGTCCCGCTTCTCGTAGTAGTCGAGCGTCACGCCGTTGCCGAGATCGACGGGAAGGAAAGGCCCGAACGGGGCGCCCACCTTCAGGCCGAGGATCGCGGCGATGAACTCGGCCGACAGATGCCGGTCGCTCGCGTAGACGGCGGTGTGGTTCAGCTGAACATGCATCAGTGGTGTGTGTCTCCGGTCTCGGGATCCGCTTCTTCGAATCCGCTACTTCTTCGAATCCGCCACGTGGGATCCGCTGGAATGCGGCGCCGCGCACGGGCGCCGGGGAAGGACGCGGAGGAGAACGGCGGGCCTCTCGCCCGCCCCGGGCTCACGCCGGGGCCGGGAGCCTCACTCGTGCATGGCCCATGGCCGACCCGGTAGTCACGTCGGTGACCTTAATGCGGGCCATCGACAGGGGGCAACGCTATTTCCGGCGGCGGAAGAACAGCCACACCCGCGTGGCCATGAGGCCGAGGACCACCACGGCCGCCGTGATCTGAAGCCAGCGCGGGACCGCGTCGAGGCCGGGCAGGAACAGGGCGAGCGGCGTCATGGGCACCACGCCTCCTCGTGTGCGGCATATGGGGTTCCACGTCGCGAATGTACCAAGTGGCCCCCTTGCTCGGGCGGCCGTCAGATCACCTTGCGGCGCACCAGTGCGGCCAGCACCAGCGCGCCGGGCAGCAGCGGCCCCCAGACCGTGAGCAGGCGGAAGCCCACGACCGCGCCGGTCGCCTCGACGACCGGTGACCCCGCGCCCACGAGCGCGAACACCAGGGCCGCCTCGACGGACCCGATCCCGCCCGGCGTCGGCACCACCCCAGCCACCGCCGAGGCCGCCAGATACGCGAGGGCGATGTCCAGCGACGGCACCGGCACCTGCAAGGAACGCGCCACCGCGACCATGACGGTGGCCTGCAACGCGGGAAAGCCCACCGCCCCGCACCACAGGGCCAGCGCGCGGGCGGGCCGGGCGTGCAGGGCCCGCACGTCGGTCAGCGCGGTGGCCAGGAAGTCCCGGACGGCCCCGCGCAGCGGCCGCACCCACCACAGCACCCCCGCCGCGACGGCGACCACCGCGACGAGCAGGAGCACCGCGAGGCCACCCCGCTCGGCCGGCATCAGCCCGCCCAGCGGCAGCGCGTCCGGTGAGGCCGCCATCAGCGCGATCAACAGGGCGTACCGGCCGATGGGTTGCGCCAGCGAGTACAGCGCGAGCGCGGCGCAGGCGCGGGTCGCCGATATCCCGCACGAGCGCATGAACCGCAGCGTCACCACGTGCGCGCCGAGCCCCGCGGGCAGCAGGTGGTTGGCGGAACCCGCGGCGACCTGCGAGGCGAACAGCCGCCCCGCGGGCAGCGGTTCGAGCACCGCGCCCTGCCGCAGCAGACACACCGGCACCCAGCACGCCACCGTGACCACGGCGGCGGCCAGCAGCCAGCCGGGATCCGCGCCGCGCAGCTGCGCGAGCCCCGAGGCGAACACGGGCCAGTTCCAGGCCACCCACCCGGCGACCAGGACGAGTGGAACGAGCGCGAGCCATTTCCGTACGGGGAGTCGGCGTCTCGGGGCAGGTCGCAGGACAGGGGGAGGGGGAGTGGCCACGCTTGAGCCGTCCTTTCAGGGCGCGCACAGCGCAGGGCAGGGGAAGGAGTGGTAGGGGGCGGTATGGGACCACTACGGTGATGCCCGCTTTTGGCGGCGCCGTAGTGTCGTGCGCCCGTCAATCTTTGAAACGGTGCGGGCCCGGTGCCGGGCGGTGGGCCCGGCGCGGCGCGAGGTAGCATTTCCGCGGCGGTGGTCACGATCACCGCGCGGCGGTGGGGCCCGCCGTCCTCCAACCGCGGCACGGTCGCCGCCAACGGTCCCTACTTGCGACGACGCACACACGTAACGTGTGCCCGGCGAGTAGGAGACGTACGTGGGAGAGGCCCGCACCCCGATGCTGAACGAACCCGTCGATCCGGACGTGGACCTGCATGTGCCCGTCCCGCGCAAGGCCGCATGGCGGGGGCAGGGACCCGTCGTCGCCGTGGTCTCGCTCGGCGGCGCGATCGGCGCGAGCGCCCGCTACGGCGCGGGTCTGCTGTGGCCCACCGCGACCGGTGCCTTCCCCTGGACGACGCTCGTCGTCAACGCGATCGGCTGCGCCGTCATCGGCGTCTTCATGGTCGTCATCAGCGACATGTGGGCGGCCCACCGCCTCGTCCGGCCGTTCTTCGGCACGGGCGTCCTCGGCGGCTTCACGACCTTCTCCACGTACGCCGTGGACATCCGGAACCTGATCGAGGAAGGCCACCCGCGCACCGCCCTCGGCTACCTGGCCCTGACGGCGTGCGTGGCGCTCGCATCGGTGTGGACCGCGGCGCATCTGACCCGCCGCGCCGTCCGAGGGAGACATCAGTGACAACCGGCAACCCGGACGGGGGAGACGCGTGAACTGGCTGTTGGTGATCGTGGGCGCGATGGTCGGCGCCCCGCTGCGCTATCTCACCGACCGCACCGTCCAGTCGAGGCACGACACGGTGTTCCCCTGGGGCACGTTCGCCGTCAATGTGACGGGCTCCCTGATCCTCGGCCTGGTGACCGGCGCCGTCGCGGCCGGCGGCGCCTCCTCCCAGGTGCAGTTGCTCATCGGCACCGGACTGTGCGGGGCGTTGACGACGTACTCCACGTTCTCGTACGAGACCCTGCGCCTGGCCGAGAGCGGGGCGCGCTTCTACGCCGCGGCCAACGTCGTCGGCAGCGTCGTGGCGGGGCTCGGCGCCGCCTTCACGGGCGCGGCGCTCGCGGCGGCCGTCTGGCCGTGAGGGCGTGGGGCGAAAGGTGGCTCTCAGCGCAGCCCGGACACCCGGAACACCGATTGCGCCAGCTCCCCGTCCACTCGCCGCCCCAGCCTGCGCAGCGCGGTCGTGCCGCACAGCAGGAGGCCGCGCCGCTCCGACTGGCGGGCGGCGTCGTCGAGGAGGTGCCACAGCGGGGGATTGGCGACGAGGACCCGCGGGTCGATCTCGACCCTGCCGCCCAACCGGTCGCGCAGCACCAGCCGCTGGGCGACGCCGTCCACACACCGCACCGACACCAGCAGGTCCGTGCGCACTGTGTGCTCGCGCCACAGCCCGCGCGCGATGAGCCGGTCCGTCGTGGCGGTGACCCGGACGGGCAGCAGCACCACGGTGAGCAGCGCGCCGAGGCCCAGCCACAACGCGCCGCGCCACAGGGCGAGTTGGCCCGACAGGGCGTCCATCCCGAGCAGCAGCGCGCACAGCACCGCCCCGTACCGTACGGCGCTGCGCGCTTCGCCGGCCCATTGTTCGTCCCGCGCGCTCGACGCGTCCGCCGCGCTGAAGGTGTCTGCCATACCGATGTCTGCCATACCGCCGACGCTAGGCAGCCGATCCCGCGCCGTCCGCACTCTTGATGTGACCCGAACGCCTCTCCGTACGCCTTCTTGACGAGCCGCGCGCCGTGGTCGTCAACGGCGCGTCCACGGAACCCGGGCGCCGAGCTCGTGCCGGAGGCCGAGCCGGGGCGGGCCTCAGGCCGCGACGGCCAGCCGCTCCACCGGGTACGACCGGTGCGGGGCCACGACGCCCCCGTCGGGCCGCAGCTCACCGGTGTCGTCGAAGACGATCGTGCCGTCGCAGCACAGGCTCCAGCCCTGCTCCGGGTGTGCGGCGACGACGTGCTCGGAGTTCGGGCACGTGGGGCGGTGGAAACACATGGCGACCTCCTGGTCGGCCGGCGGGGCGGTCCTGGAGGGCTGCCCCATGTGTCGACGATGCGCCCGCCGGCCCCCGCGAACCAGGTCCAGGCGCCGAATGTGACAGCTCCCGGACACTCCCGGAACCGTTCCACGACCGCCGCCCGCCCCCCCTTGCGTAAGAGACGCGTCAAGGGCGCACACGGCGGCGTATGGGAGCCGTCAACGGGACCGAAACCGGCCATGACCGGGGGTTTCCTCTGAGTGTCAGTTCCGAATCAACACCTTCAACCAGGGAGCTCACGATGGCCGACGTGGCCTTCGTCGTCACCACAATCGCGGTCTTCGCGCTGGTGGCACTCGTCGCCAAGGGGGTGACCAAGCTGTGACCGCCGAGAACATCGTCGGCCTCGTCGTGGCCGTCGCCCTCCTGGGCTATCTCGTCCTCGCCCTCATCCACCCCGAGAGGTTCTGAGTACAGATATGAGCCCCGAACTCGCCGGAGTGCTCCAGTTCCTCGCGCTGATAGCGGCGCTGGCACTGGCGTACCGCCCCCTCGGCGACTACATGGCCCGGGTCTACTCCTCCGGCAAGCACCTGCGCGTGGAGAAGTGGATCTACAAGGGCATCGGCGCCAACCCGGACACCGAGATGCGCTGGACCGCCTACCTGCGCGGCGTCCTCGCCTTCTCGGCCATGAGCGTCCTGTTTCTCTACCTGTTGCAGCGGATCCAGGGCAGCCTGCCGGGTTCGCTCGGCTTCGCCTCGATCGACCCGGACCAGGCCTTCAACACGGCCGCGTCCTTCGTCGCCAACACCAACTGGCAGTCGTACTACGGCGAGCAGGCCATGGGCCACGTCGTGCAGACCGCCGGACTCGCCGTGCAGAACTTCGTCTCGGCGGCCGTGGGGATCGCCGTGGCGGTCGCCCTGGTACGCGGCTTCGCCCGCTCCCGCACCGGTGAGCTGGGCAACTTCTGGTCCGACCTGGTGCGTGGTGTCATCCGGATCCTGGTTCCGATCTCCGTGATCGGCGCCCTCGTCCTGGTCGCCTGCGGTGCCATCCAGAACTTCTCCGGCATCCACTCGGTCGGCCAGTTCCTGGGCGGCAGCCAGCAGTGGAACGGCGGCGCGGTGGCCTCCCAGGAGGTCATCAAGGAGCTGGGCACCAACGGCGGCGGCTACTTCAACGCCAACTCCGCCCACCCCTTCGAGAACCCCACCGCGTTCTCGAACCTCTTCGAGGTCTTCCTGATCCTGGTGATCCCGTTCGCGCTCACCCGCACCTTCGGCACCATGGTCGGCTCGGTCAAGCAGGGCTACGCGATCCTCGCCACGATGGCGACGATCTGGATCGGCTTCACCGCCCTGATGATGTGGACCGAGTTCGCCCACCACGGCCCGGCCTTCCAGGCCGCGGGCGGCGCGATGGAGGGCAAGGAGACCCGCTTCGGCATCGGCGGCTCGGCGATCTTCTCGGTCGCCACGACGCTCACCTCGACCGGCGCGGTGAACTCCTTCCACTCCTCCAACACCGGCCTCGGCGGCGGACTCAACCTGCTCGGCATGCAGCTCGGTGAGATCGCGCCCGGCGGCACCGGATCCGGCCTCTACGGCATGCTGATCATGGCGATCATCGCGGTGTTCATCGCCGGCCTCATGGTGGGCCGCACGCCCGAGTACCTCGGCAAGAAGATCGGCACCCGTGAGATCAAGTTCGCGGCCTGCTACATCCTCATCACCCCGGCCCTCGTGCTGATCTTCACGGCCTGCGCGATGGCCCTGCCGACCCCGCCGAACTCCATGCTCAACCCCGGCGCGCACGGCTTCTCCGAGATCCTCTACGCGTACACGTCCGGCGCCAACAACAACGGCTCCGCCTTCGCCGGGCTGTCCGCCGACACCCAGTGGTTCAACACCACGATCGGCCTCGCGATGCTGCTCGGCCGCTTCCTGCCGATGGTGTTCGTGCTCGCGCTCGCCGGCTCGCTGGCCGAGCAGCGGGCGATCCCGGCCACGGCGGGCACGCTGCGCACCAACAAGCCGCTCTTCACCGGCCTGTTGGTCGGCACGCTCCTGATCATCACCGGCCTGACGTACTTCCCGGCGCTCGCGCTCGGCCCGCTCGCGGAAGGGCTCGCGTCATGACCGTACGTACCGAACGTTCCGAGAATTCCGAGGACACGATGTCCACTGCCACACCCACCAGGGCGCCCCACCCGGACGTGCCCACCGGGCACAAGCCCGGCGACGGCAAGGTCGGCGGGGGCCTGTTCGACCCCAAGCAGCTGCTGAAGTCGCTGCCCGACGCCTGCCGCAAGCTCCACCCGCGCATCATGGTCAAGTCGCCGGTGATGTTCGTGGTGCTGATCGGGTCCGTGCTGACGACGGTCTTCTCCTGCCTGCACCCGTCCGACTGGTTCGGCTGGACGATCAGCGCCTGGCTGTGGCTGACGGTGATCTTCGCGAACCTGGCGGAGGCCGTCGCCGAGGGCCGTGGCAAGGCCCAGGCCGACACCCTGCGCAAGGCGAAGACCGACACCGTGGCACGCCGCCTGACGGGGGACCGCGAGGAGGAGGTCGCCGGCACGCAGCTGACGATCGGTGACCTCGTCGTCTGCGAGGCCGGCGACATCATCCCCGGCGACGGTGACGTCGTCGAGGGCGTGGCCTCCGTCGACGAATCCGCGATCACCGGCGAATCCGCCCCGGTCATCCGCGAGTCCGGCGGCGACCGGTGCGCGGTCACCGGCGGAACGAAGGTGCTCTCCGACCGCATCGTCGTCAAGATCACGACGAAGCCCGGCGAGACGTTCATCGACCGCATGATCAACCTGGTCGAGGGCGCCGCCCGGCAGAAGACGCCCAACGAGATCGCGCTCAACATCCTGCTGGCCTCGTTGACCATCGTCTTCCTGCTCGCGGTGGCCACACTGCCGCCGTTCGCGAACTACGCGGGCAAACACCTCACCATGGTCGTCCTCGTCGCCCTGCTGGTGTGTCTGATCCCGACCACCATCGGCGCGCTGCTCTCCGCGATCGGCATCGCGGGCATGGACCGCCTGGTGCAGAGGAACGTACTGGCCATGTCAGGACGTGCCGTCGAGGCCGCGGGAGACGTCTCCACCCTGCTGCTCGACAAGACCGGCACCATCACCCTCGGCAACCGCCAGGCCGCCGAGTTCGTGCCGGTACGCGGCACCACGGAGGCCGAGGTCGCCGACGCCGCACAACTCTCCTCGCTGTCCGACGAGACACCCGAGGGCCGCTCCGTGGTGGTCCTCGCCAAGGAGAAGTACGGGCTGCGCGAGCGGCACCAGGGCGAGCTGACGGGCGCCGAGTGGATCGAGTTCACCGCCCAGACCCGCATGTCGGGTGTCGACGTGGACGGCCGCAAGATCCGCAAGGGCGCGGCCGGTTCGGTCATCAGCTGGGTCAAGGAGCGGGGCGGCCGCATCGCCGACGACGCGGACACCCTCGCCAATCTGATCTCCGAGGCCGGCGGCACACCGCTGCTCGTGGCCGTCGAGGACACCGACGGTGCGCGAGTGCTGGGCGTCATCCACCTCAAGGACGTCGTCAAGGACGGCATGCGCGAACGGTTCGTCGAGCTGCGCCGCATGGGCATCAAGACCGTCATGATCACGGGTGACAACCCGCTGACCGCCAAGGCGATCGCCGAGGAGGCGGGCGTCGACGACTTCCTCGCGGAGGCCACTCCCGAGGACAAGATGGCCCTCATCAAGCGGGAGCAGGCGGGCGGCAAGCTCGTCGCGATGACCGGTGACGGCACCAACGACGCGCCCGCCCTCGCGCAGGCCGACGTGGGTGTCGCCATGAACACCGGTACGTCGGCCGCGAAGGAGGCCGGCAACATGGTCGACCTCGACTCGAACCCGACCAAGCTCATCGAGATCGTCGAGATCGGCAAGCAACTCCTCATCACCCGGGGTGCGTTGACGACGTTCTCGATCGCCAACGACGTCGCCAAGTACTTCGCGATCATCCCGGCGCTCTTCGCGGCGGTCTACCCCGGCCTGGACAAGCTCAACATCATGCAGCTGTCCAGCCCCGACTCCGCGATCCTCTCCGCGGTCATCTTCAACGCGATCATCATCATCGCGCTGGTCCCGCTCGCCCTCAAGGGCGTCCAGTACCGGCCGGTGAGCGCGGACAAGCTGCTCCGCCGCAACCTCGGGATCTACGGCCTGGGCGGACTGGTCGCCCCCTTCATCGGCATCAAGCTCATCGACCTCCTCATCTCCCTCATCCCCGGGCTGTGACCTTTAGAAAGCGTGTTGATCACGATGAACAACTCGGTAGGAAACACGGGCCGGTTGCTGTGGGCGGGGCTGCGCGCCCTGATCGTCCTCACCGTCGTCTGCGGCGTCGTCTACCCGCTCGCGGTCACCGGCATCGCGCAGGTGGCCTTCCACGACAAGGCCAACGGATCCGAGATCAAGGCGGACGGCAAGGTCGTCGGCTCCTCCCTCATAGGCCAGACGTACCTCAGCAAGGACGGCAAGCCGGACCTCACGTGGTTCCAGCCGCGCCCCTCCAACGGCCTCGGCGAGAACAGCGTGAACACCCAGTACAAGCTGATCCTCTCCGGTGCCACCAACCTCGCCGGTGACAACAAGGAGTTGGTCAAGCAGGTCGATTCCGCCAAGGCCGCCGTCGTCAAGGACAACTCCACGGCGACGTACAAGGTGAAGGCCTCCGACATCCCCGCCGACGCCGTCACCTCCTCCGGCTCGGGCCTCGACCCGGCGATCTCCCCCGAGTACGCCGACCTCCAGGTGCACCGGATCGCGGAGCGGAACCACCTCTCCGTCGCACAGGTCCAGAAGCTCGTCGACGCGCACAAGGACGGCCGGGACCTCGGCTTCATGGGGGAGCCGCGGGTCAACGTCCTCGAACTCAACATCGCACTCAAGCAGTTGACGGCGAAGAGCTGACGAAGAGCCGGACGGAACATGACCGGAACGGGAACGGCATGACGCGCGTACTGGTGGTGGAGGACGATCCGCAGCTCGTGCGGGCGCTCGTGATCAACATGCGGGCGCGCAGGTTCGGCGTCGACGCGGCCCCCGACGGGGCCACCGCGCTCCGCCTGGCCGCTGCCCACCGGCCGGACGTCGTCGTCCTCGACCTGGGGCTGCCCGACATGGACGGCGTCGACGTGATCAGGGCCCTGCGCGGCTGGACCCACGTACCGATCATGGTGCTGTCCGCGCGCAGGGCCCCCGACGAGAAGGTGGCGGCGCTCGACGCGGGCGCCGACGACTACGTCACCAAGCCCTTCAGCATGGACGAACTGTTCGCCCGGCTACGGGCCGCCGTGCGCCGCACCGAGGCGACGGCGCTCGCACCCGACACGGTCGTCGTCACCACGGACGACTTCACCGTCGACCTGATCGCCAAGAGAGCGCTGCGGGACAGGCGCGAGGTGCGCCTGACACCGACGGAATGGCACCTGCTGGAGATCCTGGTGTGCAACCCCGGCCGGCTCATCAGCCAGAAGCAGTTGCTCCACGAGGTGTGGGGTGTCTCGCGGGGCAACAAGACCAACTACCTCCGTGTCTACATGGCGCAGCTGCGGCGCAAGCTGGAGGTCGATCCCTCGCACCCCCGTTACCTGATCACGGAGCCCGGGATGGGCTACCGCTTCGAGAATCCAGCGGGCTGACCCCCCGTCACAACTGGCCGGGGATCACGAGGATGACCCAGGTCGCGAGCGGGGCGATCACGGTCATGCTCAGACCCCATGTCATCAACCGTCGGAAAACGGTGTCCCGCATCTCCTCCGGTGCGCTGGCCACGGTCAGCGCACCGCTGGTGGAGAACGGCGAGGAGTCCACCACGGAGGACGAGATCGCCAGGGCGCTGATCATCCCGATCGCTCCGATCTCGCCCCCGGCGAGGAACGGGACGGCCAGCGGGATGAGGGCGCCGAGGATGCCGGTCGTCGACGCGAACGCGGACACCACGCCGCCGATCACGCAGATGAGCAGCGCCGAGACGAGGGGTGTGCCGAGGTCGCTGACGCTCTCGCCGGCCCACTTGATGGTGCCCATCTTGTCCATCAGGCTCACGTACATCACGATGCCGCAGACCAGCAGGACCGTGGGCCAGGCGCAGCGCTCGACGGCCCCCTTCGCGGAGGCGGGGGAGACGAGGCACAGGACGGCCGAGACCACGAAGGCCATCAGGCCGACGTCGAGGTCGAAGGCGAGCGAGCCGACGGCCAGGCTGATCACCCCGAGCACGGTGAGCGCGCGGACGGGGTCGAGGCGGTAGATCTCCTCCTCGACTCCACCGGCTGCCGGTGCCGGGGCGGGTGCCGGGGCTGTCGCGGTCGCGGTGGCGCCGGAGGTGCCGTCGGTCGTGGGGGTCGGCGGAGTGGATGTCCGGTCGGCGGCGGTGCCTTGCGCGGGGACGCCCCCGCCACCGCCCCCGCCACTCTCGTCGGCCGGCTTGCCGGTCACGCTCTCCGCTCGTCGGCCGATGAGCCCCCGGCCGCCGAAAAGGAAGAAGACGATCACGCTCAGCGCCAGATTGAAGAGGAACGAGGTCAGGAAGAGCATGCCCTCGCTGCCGGGCAGGTCCTCCCGCTGCACCACGCCGTTGGTGATGGTGCCGAAGATGCTGATCGGCGAGAAGCCGCCCGCACTGGCGCCGTTGATGATGAGCAGGCCCATCAGGATCGGGTTGATCTTGTGGCGCACGGCGAAGCCCATGCCGATGGGCGCCATGATGCCCACCGCGCCGGGGACGACCGCTCCGGAGGCCGTCAGCGCCCCCGTGATCAGGAACATCACCCACGGGATGAGGGCGATCCGGCCGCGCACGGCACGGGTCGAGGCCTGCACGAGCCAGTCCACGGTGCCGTTGTTCTTGGCGATCGCGAACAGCAGCGTGACACCGACGAGCACCACGAACAGATCGCCGGGAAAGCCGGCGAACAGCTCATCCGCCGACTCACCGGCGACGGCGGTACCGACGACGAACGCGGCGACGATGGCGATGACGCCCATGTGCACCTTGGAGAAAGTTGCAATGACGAACACGAGCACAAGGCCGATGATGGAGATGACTTGATCTGACACGAGGCTTCCTCGCCTTCGGTCGGTGGTCACCACACATTCAGGACATTCCGGAATCCGGAATCTGGGTTTCGGGGTTGGGGCGAGAGTATGGAATGTGTCTGATGGCGCGTCAAGACACCTTGCACATCAGGAGATTCGGGCGCTGATCGTGCGCGCCGCCTCCTGCACCAGGTCACCGAAGGTGGCGGCCGCGTCCTCGGTCATCCGGCTCGTCGGCACATTGACGCTGACGCTGGCCACCGGCAGGCCCCCCGTTCCGAGTACGGCCGAGGCCACCGCAGAGACGTCCGCGCGCCACTCGCCCGAGTTCGTCGCGTAGCCGCGCGCCCTGATCTCCCGTACCTCCGCGAGGAGTTGCTCCCGGTCGGTGACGGTGGTGCCGGTGTAGCGCGGCAGTCCCTCGTCGAGGTAGCGCTCGACCGCGTCGTCGGGGTCGGCGGCGAGCACCGCCTTGCCGTTGGCCGAGGCGTGCATCGGCAGGTCCTGGCCGAGCGGCAGGATGATGCGTACGGCCTTGCTCGTCTGGAGCCGCTCGACGAGCAGCACGCTCCCGCCCTCGCGGACCGCCAAGTGGACCGTCTCGTCGGTCCGTTGGCGCAGTTCCTCCATCACGGGGAGCGCGGCGTCGCGCAGGCCCAGCTCGTCGGTGGCGTGCCGTCCGACGTGCAGCGCCTTGGTGGTCACCACCCAGCGGGTGGGGGCTCCTCCGGCGGGGCGGATCCAGCCCGTGGTGTGCAGCGTGACGAGCGAGCGCTGGACGGAGCTCTTCGGCAGGTCCAGGGCCCTGGCCAGGTCGGCGACGCCGACGGGCTGCCGGGCGGCCACTTCCTCGAGCGCCCGCAGGGTGTTGGCCACGTTCTGCATCATCGCGAGTCCTCACGCGTCGTTGATCCCAACCGGCGACCCGTACGCGGCCGTTGACGCGTCGGCGACGGGAAGCCTACGCTCCACGTGCCGCTTCACGGTACGGCGTGCCATCACACGGCACAACACCCTTGAGGAGTCGACCGCATGACGCTCCGCACCGGCCGCCACTTCCTGCAGATCCCCGGCCCCACGAACGTCCCCGACCGGGTCCTGCGCGCCATGGCGGCGCCCACCATCGACCACCGCGGCCCGGAGTTCGCCGAGCTGACGAAGCGTCTGCTCGGCGCTCTGAAACCGGTGTTCGGTACGGCGGGGCCCGTCGTCGTCTACCCCGCCTCCGGCACCGGCGCCTGGGAGGCCGCGCTGGTCAACACCCTCAGCCCCGGCGACCGGGTGCTGTCCTTCGAGACCGGGCACTTCGCTGTGCTCTGGCGCGAGATGGCCCGCGGTCTCGGCCTGGACGCCGATACGGACGCGCTGCCCGGTGACTGGCGGCACGGCGCGGACCCGGAGGCGCTCGCCGAGCGGCTCGCCGCCGACACCGACCACCGCATCAAGGCGGTCTGCGTCGTCCACAACGAGACATCGACCGGTGTCACCAGCCGCATCCCCGAACTGCGCGCGGCGATCGACGCCGTGGGCCACCCCGCCCTGCTGTTCGTCGACACCATCTCCTCGCTCGGCTCCATCGACTACCGGCACGACGAGTGGGGCGTCGATGTCACCGTCGCCGGCTCGCAGAAGGGACTGATGCTGCCGCCGGGCCTCAGCTTCAACGCCGTGAGCGACAAGGCCCTCGCCGCCTCCAGGACCGCCCGGCTCCCCGCCTCCTTCTGGCGCTGGCAGCCGGTCATCGACGCCAACGCCAAGGGCGCCTTCCCGTACACGCCGGCCACCAACCTCCTCTACGGCCTGGACGAGGCGCTGCGCATGCTGGAGGAGGAGGGCCTGGAGAACGTCTTCGCCCGGCATGCCCGCCACGCCGCCGCCACCCGCGCCGCCGTGCGGGGCTGGGGACTTGAGGTGCTGTGCGCCGACGAGCGCGAGCACTCCGGCTCACTCACCGCCGTGCTGATGCCCGAGGGCCACGACGCCGACAAGCTCCGCAAGGTCATCCTGGAGCGCTTCGACATGTCACTCGGCTCCGGCCTCGGACGGCTCGCCGGCCGTGTCTTCCGCATCGGCCACCTCGGCAACTTCAACGACCTGACCCTCGCGGGCACGCTCGCCGGAGTGCAGATGGGCCTCGAACTCTCCGGGATGCCGGTCCAACGGCGCGGCCTCGAAGCGGCGTTGGACGTGCTGCGATGACGGCCCCCAGCGAAGTCCGCACCGCCGCCCGCGACCTTGAGGCCGCGCTGCGCCGGGACCTCGAAGGCGAGGTCGCCTTCGACGACTACACCCGGCACCTGTTCTCCCGCGACGCCAGCATGTACGCGATCGAGCCGCAGGGCGTCGTCTTCCCGCGCCACGCCGACGACGTACGGGCCGCGGTCGCGGCGGCCGCCGCGCACGGTGTGCCGCTGGTGCCCCGGGGCGCCGGGACCAGCCTGGCCGGACAGACCGTGGGCCCAGGCCTCGTCCTCGACCTCTCCCGGCACATGCACCGCATCGTCGAACTCGACGCCGACGCGCGCACCGCACTCGTCGAACCCGGCGTCGTTCAGGACCAGTTGAACCGGGCCGCCGCACCGCACGGCCTGATGTTCGGCCCGGACACCTCCACCAGCAACCGCGCCACCATCGGCGGCATGGCAGGCAACAACTCCGCGGGCAGCGGCTCGATCCGCTACGGCATGACCATCGACCACATCCGGGAACTGGACGTCGTCCTCTCGGACGGGACCACGGCCAGGCTCGCCCCCGTCGACGAGGCGGAGCGCGCCCGCCGCGCAGGACTCGACACCCTGGAGGGGCGGCTCTATCGCGAGCTCCCCCGGATCGTGGACGCGCACGCCGCCTCGATCGCCTCGGACTTCCCCGCGTACTGGCGGCGCTCGGGCGGCTACCGCCTCGACCGGCTCCCCGGCCCCGGCGGCGAGCCCCCCTTCGACCTCGCGAAGTTCGTCGTCGGCTCGGAGGGCACCCTCGTCGTCGCCACCCGCGCCCTGGTCGACCTCGTGCCCAAACCCGCCCGTACGGTCATCGCCGTCGGCCACTTCACCTCCGTCGCCGGGGCGATCGAGGCGACCGAGGACGCCCTTGGCCTCGATCCGGCCGCCGTCGAGATGATGGACCGGACGATCCTCGACCTCTCCCGGCAGAAGATCGAGTACGCCGCGCTCGGAAGCATCCTCGAAGGCGACCCGGAGGCCCTGCTCTTCGTCAGCTTCACCGGTGACTCCGCCGACGATGACGGCGAACTCAACGGCCGCCTACAGGAGTTGACCGCGCTCTGGAAGCGGCACGGTCACGGCTACCACACGCTCCAGGCCGTCACCCCCGCCCAGCAGTCCGGGCTGCTCAAGGTCCGCAAGTCCAGCCTCGGACTGCTGATGGCCGCGAGCGAGGGCACCCGGCGCCCACTGGCCTTCATCGAGGACACCGCGGTCGACCCGAAGCACCTCGCCGCCTACACCCGCCGCTTCAAGCAGGTCCTGGACCGGCACGGCCTCAACGCCGGTTTCTACGGCCACTGTTCGGTCGGCTGTCTGCACATCAGGCCCTTCGTCGACGTCGCCGACCCCGCCCAGGTGCGGACGATGCGGGCGGTCGCCGAGGAGATCAAGGAACTGGTACGGGAGTACGGCGGCGTCAACTCCAGCGAGCACGGCGACGGCCTGGCCCGCAGCGAGTTCAACCGCGAGCTGTACGGCGACGACCTGTACGAGGCGATGCGCGAGGTCAAGGGCCTCTTCGACCCGGAGAACCGGCTGAACCCCGGAAAGATCGTCGACGCCCCGGCGATGACCGAGCACCTCCGCGACGCGGCACTGCCGCCCGCGCCACCCCTGCGTACCCACCTCGACTTCGAGGTCCTCGGGGGCGGCGGCATGCGCGGCGCCGCCGACCGGTGCATGAACATCGGCCTGTGCCGCAAGAGCGACACGGGCGCCATGTGCCCCTCGTACATGGTCACCAAGCACGAACACGACTCCACGCGCGGCCGCGCCAACGCCCTCGTCAAGGCGCTCTCCGAGCCCGACCCGAAGGCGGCGCTCGGCGACGAGGGGCTGCACGAGGTCCTCGACCTGTGCCTGATGTGCAAGGCGTGCAAGAGCGAGTGCCCACTGGGCGTCGACATGGCCACGCTCAAGGCCGAGACCCTGGCCCACCATCACGAACAGCACGGCACGCCCCTCCGGTCCCGGGTCTTCGGCGCCATCCGCCGCCTCAACCGGCTGGGCTCCGCGACCGCGCCCCTCTCCAACCTCCCGCTCCCCAGGCGGCTGTTGGAGCGCGGACTCGGCATCGCCCGCGCCCGGCCACTGCCCGTGTTCGCCCGCCGCAACCTCGTGACGTGGTTCCGGCGCAGGCCGGCGAGCGTGGCGGGCAGCCAGGGCACCGTCACCCTCCTCGCCGACTCCTTCACCACCTACACCGACCCGGACGTCGGCCGCGCCGCCGTCGAACTCCTCGAACGAGCGGGCTGGCACGTGCAGTTGGAGAGCGGCGGCTGCTGCGGCCGCGCCGCCTTCTCCAAGGGTCTGCTCGACCAGGCGAAGGCACAGGCCGGGGATCTCGTGCACCGCCTCGCGGACGCAGGGGAAGGCCCCATCGTCGGCTGCGAACCCTCGTGCCTGCTGACCCTGCGCGACGAACACCGTGCCCTGCTGCCCGGAGACCCGGCCGTCGCCGACGTGTCCGGACGGGTGAAGCAGCTGGAGGAACTGCTCACCGAGGCCATCGACGACGGCAGGCTCCAGCTGCGGGACGACGCCGGGCCCGCGGGCCGCCGCATCCTCTTCCACGGCCACTGCCACCAGAAGGCCGAGGTCGGCACCGCGGCCACCGTCGCGCTCCTCCAGCGCATCCCGGGCGCCGAGGTCGTCGAACTCGACGCCGGATGCTGCGGGATGGCGGGCTCCTTCGGCTTCGAGGCCGAGCACTACGACACGTCCATGGCGGTCGGCGAGGACCGGCTCTTCCCCGCGGTGCGGGCCGAACCGGACGACACCGTGCTCGCCGCCACCGGTGTCTCCTGCCGCCAGCAGATCCACCACGGCACGGAGCGCACGGCCGTGCACCCGCTCCAGCTGATACGGGAGGCGTTGCGATGACCGTCACCGCAGGTGCGCTGGACGGCGTCCGCGTCCTCGACCTCACCCAGGTCATGGCGGGCCCGTACTGCACGATGCTGCTCGCCGACCTCGGCGCGGACGTCATCAAGATCGAGTCACCGGAGGGCGGCGACCAGACCCGCACCTCCATGGGCACACCGCGGCCCGGCAGCGACACCCCCGCCTTCCACGCCCTCAACCGCAACAAGCGCAGTGTCACCCTCAATCTGCGCACCGACGCCGACCGCGCGGAGTTCTTCCGGCTCGTCGCCGACGCGGACGTCGTCGTGGAGAACTTCCGGCCCGGTGTCACCGACCGCCTCGGTGTCGGCTACGAAGCCGTCCGCGAGGTCCGGCCCGACATCATCTACGCCTCGATCTCCGGCTTCGGCCAGTACGGCCCGTACGCCGACCGGCCCGGCTACGACCTCATCGCGCAGGGCATGGCGGGCGCCGTCAGTGTCACCGGCGACCCCGACGGGCCGCCGGTCAAGTGCGGGCTGCCCGTGGGCGACCTCGGCGCGGGCATGCTGTGCGCGCTGAGCATCGCCGCCGCGCACGTCCACCGGCTGCGTACGGGGGAGGGCCAGTACCTCGAAACCTCCCTGTACGAGGCGGTGTTGGCGATGTCGGTGTGGGAGTCGGTCGAGTACTTCGCCGGCGGCGAGCCCCCGCAGCGTCTCGGCTCCGCGCATCGCATGTCCGCTCCCTACCAGGTCGTCCGCACCAAGGACGACCACGCCACCATCGCCGCGAACAACCAGCGGCTGTGGCTGCGGCTGTGCGAGGCCCTCGACCTCCAACACCTCGCGGACGACGAGCGGTTCGCGACCAACACGGACCGGATGGGCCACCGCGCCGAACTGATCGCCCTTCTCGAAGGCCGGCTCGCGGCCACCAGCACCGAGGAGTGCGTCGCCCAGCTCCTCGACGCGGGCGTCCCCGCGGGACCGATCCTCGACTACGGGCAGATCCTGGAGCACGACCCGCACGCGCGGGCCCGCGGCATGGTCGAGGAGTACGACCACCCGGTCGACGGCCGCAGCCGCGTCGTCGGCTTCCCGGTGAAGCTCGCCCGCACCCCGGCGACGTTGCGCCGCCACCCACCGGTGCTCGGCGAGCACAACGGTGAACTCCTCGGAAAGGGACCGGAGTTGACGGCAGACGACGACGCGGGCGAAGGCTCCGTCACCTGGACCCGCCACGCGGTCCCCGGAACCGACACGTACGCCGCCCATCTCACCCTCGCCAACCCCGACCGGCGCAACGCGATGACCCTGCGCATGTACGACCAACTGGAACGCGCCTGCCAGGAGATCGACGCCGACCCCGACATCCGCCTCGCGGTGCTCCGCGGTGCGGGCGGGCGTGCGTTCGCGGCCGGCACCGACATCCGCGAGTTCCGAGACTTCGCGAGCGGCGAGGACGGTGTGGCGTACGAGCGTCGTGTCGGCCTCGCCGTCGACCGGCTCGCGGGGCTGCGGATGCCCGTCGTCGCCGCGGTCGAAGGTCCGGCGGTCGGCGCGGGCAGCGCCCTCGCGAGCTGCTGCGACGTGGTGCTGTGCACCCCGGACGCGGTCTTCGGCGCCCCCATCGGCCGCACGCTCGGCAACTGCCTTTCCCCCGCCATGATGTCCCGCCTCTACGCGGGCCTCGGCCGCGCCCGCGTACTGCGGGCCCTCCTCGCCGGCCGGCTGATCACGGCCACGGAAGCGTACGAGTCCGGCTTCGTGGCGGACATCGTCGACCCGGCCGACCTGGACACACGCCTCGCCGAGCTCACGGCGGACATCGCCCGCTGCGCCCCGCTCACCCTGGCGGCCCTGAAGGAGGCGGACCGCCGCGTGCTGGCCGCCTCCGCCCCCGGCCACGCCGAGGACCTGTACGCCCGTGTCTACGGCAGCCGCGACTTCGGGGAGGGCGTGGCGGCGTTCCTGGAGAAGCGGAAGCCGCGGTGGGAAGGACGGTAGGTGTGTCCCGTGCCCCGTGTCCCGTCAGCCGGCGGGTGGCCCGGTCTCCCGTGCGAAGTGCCGGGTGTCCAGGCGCAGTCGCCATACGTTTCGGCGGTGGGCCAGCGCGAGATCGGCCTCCAGCGGGGGCGGCGGGACGGTGAGGACCGGGCAGACGGCGTGGGCGACGCAGTAGCGGCTCACCGAGGTGCGGAGCGCCCGGTGGAGTAGGCCGTGGTGTCCGGCGCCGATGACGAGGAGGTCGTCCTCGCGATCGGCGGACTCGGCCAGGGCCCTGCCGGGTGTGCCGCGGGCCAGAACGGCCCGCAGGGGAACGCCCGGCCCTTCGGGGAACACCTCGCGGACGGCGGTGACGAGCGTCGTCCGGGCGAGGTTCTCCCAGTCGGCTCCCGCGAGCGGGATGGCGGGGGCCCGGCGTGCGTGGAGTTCGCCGCCTGGTGGCTGCCAGGCGAGCACCGCCCAGAGTGCGGCCTGCCGGCGGCGGGCCTCGTCGGCTGCCCGGCGCAGGGCGGCGCGGCTGCCCGGGGTTCCGGTCACTCCCACCACGACACGGGTGGCGGGCGGAGCCGGGGTCGCGTCGGAACCGGGCATCGCTTCACGCTCCGTCAACTGCCGCCGCGGGGTGCCCGGTCGGCGGTCGTCTCTTGTCCGTACCTGCTCCATGTGACTCCTGTGCCCTGGCCCGCGCCAAGACCTCCCGCCGCTTCTTGGCGCACTCCTGACGGCCGCGGGACACCTTCGGAGCCGCGCCCGTCACCAGCGCGTCAGCATCGCCGCGATCGACGTCAGCGTCCCGTCAGGACGGTGCCGGAGGTGGGGGAGAGCGGGCATAGCGTCCTCGGTGAGCCACCGACACCCGCACTCCCCAGGAGGCATCCCATGGCACAACCCGTGAGCGACGAGGACCCGGAACCCTCCGAACGGATCCCGGCCGGGCCCCTGTTCGTTCCCGTCCGGCCGGGCCCGCTCGGGCACGCCGCCCGGCTGTTCCGCACCCCGCTCGGTGACCGCACGGCCGTCGGTTTCACCTCCGAGCGTGCGCTGACCGCCACCCTCGGCGCCGGCCAGCCGTGGATCCGGCTGGCCGAGCCCGCCCTGCGCGCCATGACCGCGCCGCTCGGCGCCGCCACCGTCACGGTGGACCCCCAACTCTCCGCCCCCGCCCCGGTTCCGAGTCCGCACCACCGCGCACGGAACCCGCAGGCGAGCGGCGCGCTCCGGGGAGCCGGGGTCGCCGCCCTCGCCATGGCGCTGTCGTACTGGATCGGCTGAGGAAGGGCGAGACACGATGACCACCATTCACGAACCCGTCACCACTACCGCGGCGCCCGACGACCTGTCGGTGTGGCCGAGCTCCACCACGGAACCGCGCCCCGGCGACGCGGCCGTCGGTGGTGTGTCGCTCGCGGAGGTCGCGGGCCGCTACGGCACACCTGCGTATGTCCTCGACGAGGGCGAGGTCCGCCACCGCTGCCGGACCTATCGCGACGCCTTCCCGGAGGCCGAGGTCCACTACGCGGCCAAGGCCTTCCTGTGCCGCGCGATGGCGCACTGGGTGTCGGACGAGGGCCTCGGCCTCGACGTCTGCTCCGCCGGTGAGCTGGAACTCGCGGTCACCGCGGGCTTCCCCGCCGACCGGATCGTCCTGCACGGCAACGCCAAGACGCCGCACGACCTGAAGCGGGCCCTGTGGTACGGCGTCGGCCGCATCGTCATCGACAGCCCCTCGGAGATCGCCCGGATCGCCGCGGCGGTCGGCCCCGACGGTCACCAGAAGGTGATGGTCCGCGTGGTTCCCGGCATCAGCGCGGGAGGCCACGACAAGATCCGTACCGGCACCGAGGACCAGAAGTTCGGTCTGTCCATCAGTGACGGCTACGCCCAGCACGCCATCGCCCGAATCCTCGACCAGCCGCAGCTCGAACTCACCGGCCTGCACTGCCACTTGGGCTCCCAGATCGCCGATGTCAAGCCGTACCTGGCGGCGGTGCGCCGCATGGTGGGTCTGATGGCCCGGCTGAAGGAGCAGCACGGCCTCGTGCTGCGCGAGCTGGACCTCGGCGGCGGGCACGGCATCGCCTACCGTCCCGGCGAGCCCGCCATGGACCTCACCCGCCTGGCCCGCAAGGTCCGCGCCGAGCTGACCGAGGCGTGCGCGGCGGCCGGGCTCACGGTGCCGCGCCTGATCATCGAGCCGGGCCGGGCCGTCGTGGGGCCCGCGGGGGTCGCCCTGTACCGCGTCGTGTCCGTCAAGCACACCGGCGGCCGCACCTTCGTCGCGGTCGACGGGGGCATGAGCGACAACCCGCGGCCCGCGCTGTACGGGGTGCGCTACGCGCCGCGCCTGGTCGGCCGCCGGGGCAGCGCGGACCTCGCCCCGGTCACGGTCGTCGGCCGGCACTGCGAGGCCGGTGACGTGCTCGCCGCGGATGCCCGTCTCCCCGATGACGTACGGGCCGGTGATCTGATCGCCGTGCCGGTGTCCGGTGCCTACCACCTGTCGATGGCCTCCGGCTACAACGCCGTTGGCCGGCCGCCGGTGGTCGCGGTCCGCGACGGGCGCGCCCGACTCCTCGTGCGCCGTGAGTCGTTGGAGGACATCCACAGCCGCGACGTGGGCCTGTAGGCCCTTTCTTCACGCTCCGGTCCGCTCGGTGCCCACGTTCCGTGCGAGGTGCTGCAACAGTCGGCTCAATTCGGCGCGGTCGGCGTCCGAAAGGCCCGTGTTGAGGCCGCGGTCGAAGGTGGCCGCGGCCTTCCGCATGCGCGTGAAGGCCGCTTCGCCCGCCTCGGTCAGCTCCACCACGTGGATGCGCCGGTTCGTGGTGTCGCGGCGCCGGGTGATCAGGCCCCGCTTGTCCATCGCGTTGAGATGGTGCGTGAGGGTCGCGTCCCGGACGCCGACCGCCTCGGCCAGCCGGCGCTGATTGGCGGGGCGCCCGGTCTTCAGGTTCAGCAGGATCAGCCACACCGGCAGCGAGCCGTCGGCCTCCTCCAGCGCTTCTTCGAAGGCCCGGCTGACCGTGCGGGCGGCTTGGCTCAGCTGGAGGCCGAGGGGCGGGGAGGCGGGCTGCTGCATGTCCGAACCTTAGCAGCGATGTCGAAACGTTTGATGTCTAAGCATTAGGCGTCTACCCTTGGAGGGTGAGGAGGGGGCGTCACGGCGCACCCGTCGGAGGAGAAGAGGTCCCACCATGTCCACCAGGAACTACCTGCGCCCGCCGTGGGCGGCGCGCGTCATCGGCGGACGCATGGCGCGCCTGGTCAAGCCCAAGGTGGTCAGCCTGCTGTCGGTCCCCGGACGCACCACCGGCGCCTGGCGCTCCACCCCCGTGGCCGTGCTGGACCACGGCGGCGCGGAATACCTGCTGGCGGCCTACGGCGACACCGAATGGTCCCGCAATCTGCGCGCCAGCAAGTCGGGCCGCCTCACCCGGCGCGGCCGCGTCGAGCAGTTCACGGCGGTCGAGGTCGGCCCGTCCGAGCTCCAGGCGCTCATGGAGGCCTACCTGGGGCAGTTCGGCAAGCTCCCGAACGTCGCCAAGACCTTCGAGACACTCCCGGACCCGGCCGACCACCCCGCCTTCCGCATCACGGTCACGGGGAGCGAGCGCGCATAGGCGCGCCGGGTCTCAGTCCTCCCAGCGCTTGCGCACGGCCGCCGCAGGCCCGGTCACCAGCGTGTCCGGTGGTACGTCCTTGGTGACCACGGCTCCGGCGCCGACCACGGCACCGCGGCCGATCGTGACGCCGGGCAGTACCGTCACCGACGCGCCGAGCCATGCGTCGGCCTCGATCGTGATGGGTGCCCGCGTGAAGTACTCGGGTCGCTCGGACGCGCGGATCGGATGGTTGGCGGAGATCAGATTGGTCTTCGGCCCGATCAGCACGCCGTCGCCCAGGCTGATCCCGCCCTGGTCGAGGAACGTGCATCCCTGGTTCACGAAGACGTGCTCGCCGAACTCGATGCGGAGTCCGAAGTCCGTGTAGAAGGGCGGGTAGACGGTGACGGAGTCGGGCACCGGCTTGCCGACGATGTCGGAGAGCAGCGCCGCGCGTGCGGTCTTGTCGTCGAAGGGCAGGACGTTCAGCCGTGAGGTCAGCGTGGTGACGTGCTCGATGCGCTCGGCTACGCGCGCGAACTCGGGTGTGTGGACGTAGAGGCGATCCTGATCGGGCATGGCAGTCATCCAAGCCATCGGCGGATGCCGGGATCAAACAACGAACATGGCGCGCAGGCACAACGGTTGGTTGTGCGCGTCGTGCCACGCATTCGGGGCGTAAAGGTGTGAATCTATCGATATGACTTCGACGCCCAACGCCGCGCAACCGTCCATCACGCAGCGGCAGACGGAACTGCGTGCACGTCTTCCGTTCTCCGACACCCAGGACTTCGAGGACGCCAAGCGGGGTTTGATCGCCCGGCGCGCACCGAACGCCGTCACCGCCGAGGACGGGCGCGTCGTGTGGGACAACGACACGTACGCCTTCCTCAAGGGCGACGCCCCCGACACCGTGAACCCGAGCCTGTGGCGGCAGTCCCAACTCTCCGCGGAACACGGCCTGTTCGAGGTCGTCGAGGGCATCTACCAGGTGCGCGGCCTCGACCTGTCGAACGTCACGTTCATCGAGGGCGACACCGGTGTCATCGTGATCGACCCGCTGCTGTCGAAGGAGCCGGCCGCGGCGGCGCTGGAGCTGTACCGGGAGCACCGCGGCGAGCGTCCGGTCGCCGCCGTGGTCTACACCCACTCGCACGCCGACCACTTCGGCGGCGTCAAGGGTGTCACCACGCAGGAGGACGTCGACGCCGGGCGCGTACCCGTCATCGCGCCGGAGGGCTTCACCGAGCACGCCGTGGCCGAGAACGTGTACGCGGGCACCGCCATGGCCCGCCGTGCCTCCTACATGTACGGGGCGGCGCTCGCCCGCGGGCCGCAAGGGGCGGTCGGCGCCGGGCTCGGACAGACGACCTCGACCGGCGGTGTCACGCTGATCCCGCCGACGCTGTCCATCACGACGACGGGCCACGAGGAGACCGTGGACGGGGTGCGCATGGTCTTCCAGATGGCGCCCGACACCGAGGCACCGTCGGAGATGCTGATCCACTTCCCCGACTTCAGGGCCCTGTGCGCGGCCGAGGACGCCACGCACACCCTGCACAACCTGCTGACCCTGCGCGGCGCCGTGGTCCGCGACCCGCACGGCTGGTCGCACTACCTCACGGAGACCATCGACCTCTTCGGCGACAAGAGCGACGTCGTCTTCGCCTCGCACCACTGGCCGACCTGGGGTCAGGAGCGCGTCGTCGAGTTCCTGGAGTGCCAGCGCGACCTGTACGGCTACCTCCACGACCAGTCGCTCCGCCTGATCAACAAGGGCTGGACCGGCAGCGAGATCGCGGAACACCTGCAACTGCCGCCCGCCCTGGAGAACGCCTGGAACGCCCGCGGCTACTACGGCTCCGTCAGCCACAACCTCAAGGCCATCTACCAGCGCTACATGGGCTGGTTCGACGGCAACCCGGCCCATCTGTGGCAGCACCCGCCCGTCGAGGCGGGCAAGCGCTACGTCGAGTTCATGGGCGGCGCCGACACCGTCGTGGACAAGGCGCGCGGCTCCTTCGACGCGGGCGACTACCGGTGGGCCGCCGAGGTGCTCAGCCATGTCGTGTTCGCCGAGCCCGACCACTCGGCGGCGCGCGAACTGCTCGCCGACACCTACGAGCAGCTCGGCTACGGCGCGGAGAACGGTCCCTGGCGCAACTTCTACCTCTCCGGCGCCACCGAACTGCGCGACGGCCAGTTCGGCACCCCCACCGTCGCCGCGTCGGCCGACGTGATCGCGAACCTCAGCCCGACGATGCTGTTCGACGCCATCGCGATCCAGGTCGACGGGCCCAGGGCCTGGGACGAGAAGCTCAGCATCGACGTCCAGCTCACGGATGTCGACGAGCGCTACCGGCTCCGCCTCGCCAATGGTGTGCTCACCTACAGCGCCGCGTCCCAGAGGACCGCGGCCGATGTCTCCCTCAGCGGCGAGGCCCAGTCCCTGTCCGCACTGGCCGTCACGGGCCTGACCCCCGAGGGCCTGAAGCGGGCGGGTGTGCAGGTCCAGGGCGACGCTTCGGTGCTCGGCCGACTCGCCTCGGTGCTCGACCCCGGCGACCGGGACTTCGCGATCGTCACCCCGTGAACTTCACCAGGTAAAAAATGTAACTCGGTTACGTTATTATGGCTCCCGTGATGAACGACAAGGCACAGCAGACGGACGAAGACCAGGGCGGGGCACACCCCGTCCTGGTCACGGGAGCCACCGGCCGGATCGGCCGGGCGGTGGTCGACGAACTCCTGGCGGCGGGCGTGCCCGTGCGGGCGCTCACGCGCGATCCCGCGGCCGCGGACCTCCCGGCCGGGGTCGAGGTCGTGGCGGGCGACTTCGCCGACCCCGCCTCGCTCGACCCCGCACTGCGGGGCGTGCGCTCGGTGTTCCTCCTGTGGACGGCGCCGCCCGCCACGGCCGGGGCCGTCATCGAGCGGATCGCGGCCTACACACGACGGATCGTCTTCCTCTCCTCGCCGCACCGGACACCGCACCCGTTCTTCCAGCAGCCCAACCCGATGGCCGATCTGCACGCCGCGATCGAGCGCCTGATCGCGGCCTCCGGGCTCGACTCCACGATCCTCAGGCCCGGCATGTTCGCCTCGAACGTACGCCTGTGGTGGGAGGCCACCATCAACGCCGGCGAACCCGTCCGGTGGCCCTACGTCGACGTCGGGACCGCCCCGATCGACGAGCGCGACCTCGCCGCCGTGGCGGCCCGCACCCTGTACGAGGACGGGCACACCGGCGGCGACTACGTCCTCACGGGGCCCGAGGCACTCACCCACGCGGAGCAGGTGCGCGTGATCGGCGACGTCATCGGCCGCCCGGTCCCCTTCGAGGAGCTCACGCCCGACGAGTTCCGGCGCGCCACCGAAGGTGTCTGGCCGCGGCCGGTCGTCGACATGCTGCTCGACGCGTGGGGCGCGAGCGAGGGGCACCCGGCGTACGTGACGACCACGGTGGCCGATGTCCTCGGGGTGCCCGCGCGGACGTTCCGCGAGTGGGCCACCGATCAGTGGAAGATGCCGCTGTAGGCGTTCAGCGCCGGCTGTCCGCCGAGGTGTGCGTACAGGACGTTCGAGTCCCTGGGGATGTCACCGCCGCGCACGAGATCGATGAGCCCGGCCATCGACTTGCCTTCGTACACCGGGTCGAGGAGCACGCCCTCCAGTTCACCGGTCAGCCGGATCGCGTCCACGGTGGACTCGACCGGGATGCCGTAGCGGTCACCGGCCCAGCCCTCCAGGACGGTGATCTCGTCCTCGTGCAACTCCCGCCCGAGGTCGATGAGTTCGGCGGTGGAGCGGGCGATCTTCGCCACCTGGGCGCGGGTCTCGTCGAGTTTCGCCGAGGCATCGATGCCGATCACCCGGCGTGGCCTGTCCTGCCCCGCGAACCCGGCGATCATGCCCGCATGTGTGCTGCCGGTGACGCTGCACACGACGACCGTGTCGAAGAAGACGCCCAACTCGCGTTCCTGCTGCTCCACTTCGTACGCCCAGTTCGCGAAGCCGAGGCCGCCGAGCGGATGGTCGGAGGCGCCGGCGGGGATCGCGTACGGGGTGCCGCCCGAGGCGCGTACGTCGTCCAGGGCCTGCTGCCAGCTGTCCTTGAAGCCGATACCGAACCCGGCCTCGACCAGGCGTACGTCGGCTCCCATGATCCGGGAGAGCAGGATGTTGCCGACCTTGTCGTTGACCGCGTCCGGCCAGTCGACCCAGCTCTCCTGCACCAGCACGGCCTTCAGGCCCAACTTGGCGGCGACGGCGGCCACTTGCCGGGTGTGGTTGGACTGTACGCCGCCGATGCTGACGAGCGTGTCCGCGCCCTGGGCGAGCGCGTCGGGGATCAGATACTCCAGCTTGCGGGTCTTGTTGCCGCCGAAGGCGAGCCCGGCGTTGCAGTCCTCCCGCTTGGCCCAGACGCGCGGGCCGCCGAGGTGGGCGCTGAGCCGGTCCAGCGGGTGCACGGGGCTGGGGCCGAACAGGAGGGGGTGGCGCTCGAAGTCGTTCAGGGACATGGGGACTCCTTGCGTGGGCGGGCCCGTCGGGCGCTGGTCGTCGGGGACTGGTCAGTGGGCGTGCAGGGCGCGGCGGCGCAGCACGAACAGGCTGGTCAGGCTCGCCACGGCGGCGAACGCCACCCAGTAACTGGGGGCCGCGGACTGCCCGGTCGTATCGAGCAGCCAGGCCGCGATCATCGGGGTGAAGCCGCCGAAGACGGTGACACCGATGTTGTAGCCCACGGCCATCCCGGTGGCGCGGGTTTCGGCCGGGAAGATGCCCGCCATGAGAGCGCCCATGGGACCGTAATAGCAGCCCTTGAAGAGTGCCATCACCATGACGACGCCGATCAGCAGGGCCAGCGAGGGCGCGGCCACGAGGAGCGCGAACATCGGGTAGATCAGCAGCAGGACCGCGCCCGCCGCCGGAATCATGATCGCGATCTGGCCCACCCGGTCGGAGAAGTGACCGGCCACACTCGTCACCACCAGCAGTACCAGGCCACCGGCGAGCGCCGCGATGAATCCCGTGGAGTCCGGGAGGCCCAGGGTCTTCGTCGCGTACGTCGGGATGTACGTGATCAGGTAGTTGAGGCAGGTCGTGACGGCGAGCAGCCCGATGGTGAGCAGCACGCCGGCCTTGTGCTCGCGCAGCATGGTGCGCACCGGCCGGGCGGTGGCCGCCTCCGCGGTGGAGGCGGTGGCGGTGGTGGGCGGCTCGGGCACGTTGCGGCGGATGTAGAGGCCCACGGGCGCCACGAGCAGGCCGATGAGGAACGGGATCCTGAAGCCCCATGAGGTGAGCTGGTCCTCGCTGAGCGTCGAGGTGAGCACGGTGCCGAGGAGGGCCGCGAGCAGCGTGCTGGCGGCCTGGCTGGTGAACTGCCAACTGGCTGCGAAACCCCGCCGGTTCGGCATGAACTCGACCATCAGGGCCGTCGCGCTGCCGAACTCGCCACCCGCCGCGAAGCCCTGGATGAGCCGGGCGAGCAGGATGCCGATGGGCGCGACCACGCCGATCGCCGCGTACGACGGCATCACGCAGATCAGCAGCGTGCCCACCGCCATCAGCCCGATCGACCAGGTCAGTGCCGCCTTTCGGCCCGCCCGGTCGGCGTACGAACCCAGGACGAGAGCGCCCACCGGCCGGATCAGGAAGGAGACACCGAAGGTGCCGAGGGTGAGGAGCAGCGACACCGCCGGGTCGTCATTGGTGAAGAAGACCTTCGAGAGGTACGTCGCGAAGTAGCTGTAGACCGCGATGTCGTACCACTCCAGGGCGTTGCCGACACACGCCGCGGTGATGATCTTCCCTGGGCTCGGGGTGGTGCTCGCCCGTGCCGCGGTTCTCGCTGGTGGTGCGCTCATGGGGTGTTCCCGTCGGTGGAAGGGGCCTGCGGGGGCCAGGTGCCGTGAGCGGCGAGTTCGGCGAGATCCCAGAAGAGGCCGGCCATCACCTGGAGCGAGTCGCGGACGAGCGGGGCGGGCAGGTGCTCGTCGGGGGCGTGCTGGGAGCAGCCCGGGTAGGAGTGCGGAACCCACACGGTGGGCAGGCCGAGGCCGCGGGAGAACGCGGAGTTGGGCAGCGATCCCGCGAGGTTGGGCAGGAGCGCGGGCGGCGTGCCGGTCGTGCGCTCCAGCGAGTCGAGCGTCCAGCGCACCCAGGGGTTGTCCGGGTCGAGGCGCGACGCCTCCATGCCGTAGTCGGCGGTGACCTCGACCATGTCGAAGCCGTGCTCGTCGAGGTGCTTGCGCAGCGCCTGCTCCACCTCGGACGACTCCAGGCCGACGACGAAGCGGAGCTGGCAGTGGGCGCGGGCGCTGCCGGGGATGGCGTTGGTGGGGTTGTCCGGCTGGCCCGTGGTCATGGCGAGGACCTCGATGGTGTTCCATGCGAAGAGGCGCTCGTTCGGGGTGAGCCCCGGCTCGCCCCAGCCGGGATCGGGCGTCGGCCCGTCGGTGCCGGCGGGGATGTCCGCGAGGGCGCGGCGCACCTCGTCGGGGATCCCGGCGGGGCGCAGGCCCTCGACGCGGATGCTGCCACGGTCGTCCACGAGGCAGGCGATCGCGTTGGCCAGGACGGTGCCGGGGTTGCGCAGCAGCCCGCCCCAGTTGCCCGAGTGGTGGGACCCCTCGCGCAGGTTGAGGCCGAGGGTGAAGTTCGCGGCGCCGCGGGAGCCGAGGAAGACGGTGGGCCGGTCCTGCGCGACGCGGGGGCCGTCGGAGCCGATGAGCAGGTCCGCGGCCAGCAACCGGTCGCGCTGCTGCTCGCAGAACTCGGCGAGGCCGGGGGAGCCGAACTCCTCGCCGGTCTCAAGCAGCAGCACCACGTTGTAGCCGAGCCGCCCGTCCCGCTGCCCGATGACCTGCTCCAGGGCGACGAGATTGACCAGGTGCTGCCCCTTGTTGTCGGCGACGCCGCGCCCGTACCAGCGCTCGCCCTCGACGGTGAGCCGCCAGGGGTCGAGCCCTTCGCGCCAGCGGTCGGGGTGCCCCGGCTGTACGTCCGCGTGACCGTAGGTGAGCAGCGTGGGCAGGCCCTCGGCCTCGGTGCGGCGGGCGACCAGGAACGGGTGGCGGGCGGAGACGGGGTTGTCCGCGATCTCGACGGTGAACCCCATGCGTTCGAGGCGGGGAGTGGTCTCCTCGGCCAAGTAGCGGTGCAGCGCGGGTTCCTGGCGCGGGTCGTGGCTCTCGGTCGGGACCGCGACGAGGCGGGTGAGTTCTTCGAGGAACGTCCCGGAGTCGAAGTGGTGTGCTGCGCTGTCGATCGCGTCCTGTCTGCTCATGGGCCACGACGGTGGCACCGCTCGGAGCAGGCCAACAAGGGGCGGTGGGAGGTCCGTCGGTGACAATATGGGAACGCGTGCGTTGCCGCAGAGGCAACGCTTGCTGCCCGGATATGTATACGAACAGGCGCGCGCGGAGCGTGCGGGGAGACATCCAATGCCGCTGGTCGACCCGGCCCTGAAGTACTTCGTCGCCGTCTTCGAGACGGGCTCGGTGAACGCGGCGGCACGTCGTCTCTTCGTCGCGGGCTCCGCGGTGAGCCGTCAACTCGCCCGGCTGGAACGGGAGGTGGGCGCCCCGCTCTTCGACCGTCTGCCCAGTGGTGTCATCGCCACCCCGGCCGGGCGGGCGTTCGCGGGCTTCGCGCGGCGGGCGATCCAGGACGCCGAGGCGTTCACCGAGGAGGTGCATCAGCGCCGGACGACCCGCGCCGTGATCACGGTCGCCGCCACCATCGGTGTCACCCACCATCTGCTGCCCGACGTCGCGGCCGGCTTCCACGCGGAGCACCCGGAGGCCCGCGTCATCCTGCACGTGGCACGGCCGACGGAGGCTACCCAGATGGTGGCGGAGGGCATCGCCGACCTCGGCGTCACCTTCAACATCGCGCTGCCTGCGGGTGTTTCGATCCGTTACACGCAAGAGGCACCGCTCTGCGCGATCGTCCGCAGGGGCCACCCGCTCGCGGACAAGCCGGCGGTCTCGGTGCGCGACCTCGTCGAGCACCCGGTGGCCCTGCCCTCGACGGACACCACGAGCCGGCTGCTCCTGGAGGCCTCGGCGGCGGCCCACCAGCTCACGGTGGAGGGCGTCTTCGAGTGCACGACGGTGGACGCCCTCCTGCGCTTCGTGCGCGCCAGCAGCGCGGTCACCCTGGCCAGCCGCGTCACCCTGGGCCCGTCCGACCGCCGGGCGCTGGCCGCCGTCCCCCTGGAGGAGAAGGAGTTCCGCCAGCGCACCCTCCAGGTCCAGTGCCGCGCCGGCCGCGAACTCTCGCCCGCCGCGGCGGACTTCATGGACCGGGTCGTCGATGCGCTGGGGCACCGGGCGGTGTGACTGGTCTCGGACGCCGGTGACCAGTAGGTTCACGGAAACGACGTGTAATAGGCACGGAGTTTTGGTGGGCGAGGGGCGGGGAACCGGGGATGCGTGCGTGGAGACCGGGGCGGGGGCGGAGTGTGTCGCGGGCCGCGGCGGCTCTGCTGGCCGTCGTCATCATGGCCACCGGCGTCGGGTGCGATGTCATCAAGAGGACGGACGACGCGCGTCCGGAGCCCCGGCGGTCGCAGGCCAAGGCCTCCAATCCGCCGGCCGGGCTGCCCTCGAAGTTCACCGCCGGGCAGCGGCTCGCATGGGCGGGCTGTTCGGCGCCGTCCGGGGCGCGGGGCCACGGGTATGAATGCGCCACCATGAAGGCGCCGTTGGACTACCGGCGGCCCGGCCGCGACGCCATCGACGTCGCGCTCATACGGAAGCGGGCCACCGGTGCGGAGCGCGAACGCATCGGGTCCCTGCTGCTCAACTTCGGTGGGCCGGGGGTGTCCGGTGTCGTCGGGCTGCCCAGGTTCTTCGATCAGTACGCGCCCCTGGGGGAGCGTTACGACCTGGTCGGTTTCGACCCCCGTGGGGTCGGCGGGACCATCCCCGTGACCTGCGTGGCGAGGCGGTACGAGGCCCGGGACGCCTGTCCGAAGGGGTCCGGGAAGGTCCTGCCGTACATCGGCACCTCGCAGACCGCGCGCGACCTGGACCTGATGCGCTATCTGCTCGGGGACGAGGAACTGCACTACTTCGGTGTGTCCTACGGGACCGAGCTCGGCGGGGTGTACGCCCACCTGTTCCCGAAGAACGTGGGGCGCCTCGTGCTCGAAGCCCCCGTCGACCCGACGCGGGACCAGGTGGCGGGCGAGGTCGCCCAGGTGAAGGCCGTGCAGCGGGCCTTCGAGCGCTTCGCCCGACACTGCGCCCGCGCCTACGACGACTGCCCCCTCGGCCGGGACCCCGACCGGAAGGTCACCGCGCTCCTGCGCGAACTGGAGAAGACGCCCGCCCGCACCGGCGGCAAGGAGAAGCTCGACGGTACCGATGCCGCCTACGCCGTCTCCGACTATCTGGACCGGGGCAAGGAGGGCTGGCGACCCCTGGCCAAGGCGCTCGACGACGTCATGACTCGGGGCGACGCCCGCGCACTGATGGGCGCCGCCGACGACCACGAACCGGGCGCCCGCGCCCGCACCACCGCCCCCTCCGGCGACAACGGCACCACCGCCCTCGTCGCCATCACCTGCACCGACTCCAACGTGCGCCCCGGATACGACGGCCGGGCCGACGTGATGGCCAGGAGGATCAGGGCGGCCTCTCCCGTCTTCGGGGAGGCGTGGTCCAACAGCGTGTACCTCTGCTACGAGTGGCCGTTCGACGGCGAGCGCGCCGACCCCGACGTCAGCGCGCGGGGCGCCCGCCCCATCCTGGTCGTCGCGGGCACCGGGGACCCCACGACCCCCTACGAGGGCGGTGGGCACATGGCGGCCGAGCTGGGCGAGGGCGTCGGTGTGCTGCTGACCGTGCGGGCCGAGGGCCACGGCACGTACCCGCAGGTCCGCTGCGCGACCCGGGCCATCGACACGTACCTCCTCGACGGCACGACACCGAAGAACGGCACGACGTGCCCATAGGGCCCGATCCAAACGACAGGCCCCAGCAGAACGCCGCGGCCGGAGCAGACATCTGCTCCGCCCGCGGCGGTGTGCTTCCTCGGTCGTCCGGGGCCGTCAGTCCCCGTGGCCGAGCGCGACGTCGAGGTCGCTCGGGTTGCCGCCGCCCGCCACCGTGACCGGCTTCGACACCGGCGGGTAGCCGCTGGCGATCACCGTGTACGTGGCGCCGGACAGGCCGGCGAAGGCGTACGCGCCGTCGTCGCCCGTGGTGTGCACCGCGACCACGTTGCCCGCCTGGTCGAGGAGGGTGACGCGGGCGTCGTTCACCGGGGCGCCGGCGGTGCCACGGACCGTGCCGGTCAGGGTCGCCGCGGAGCGCAGCACGGCGTCCTGCCGAGTGGCGGTGCCACCGGCGACGTGGGCCTGGCCCGCGTACGGCTGGAAGCCCTCCGCGCTGGCGGTGAACGTGTAGGCGCCGGGCGGCAGTTGCGGCAGCGAGTAGCCGCCGTCCGTGTCGGTGAGCGCCGAGCCGACGGTCTCACCGCGCTCGTCGGTGGTGACGACGAGCGCGCCCAGGACGGGAGCCGAGTCGGACTCGGACCGTACGGTGCCGTAGAGGCCGCCGTCGCCGCTGAGGACGAGGTCGAAGCTGACCGGTCCGTCCGCGCGGAGCGCGAGGGTGGCGACCCGCGGATCGCGGCCGGGCGCCGAGCCGACGAGGACGTAACCGTCACCGTCGGCGGCCGGGGCCGACACCGCGTAGCTGCCGTCGGCGGCGGCGGTGCCGCGGCCGATCTGGGCGCCGGTGCGGTCGATCAGCGTGACGACGGCGCCCGTCAGGGGAGCGCCCTGACCGTCGAGGATCCGGCCGTGCACACCCGGCCCCTCCACCGCGGAGGCGGTGGCGACGGGGGTGACAGGAGCGGCGGCGGCGACGGCCTCGCCGGCCACCTCGGTGGCCTCGGACGCCTCGGACGCCGAATCGACCTTCCGCTGCGCCTGCGCCTGCGGACGGCCCGCGCGGTACAGCAGGACCGAGACGATGAGACCGGCCACGAAGAATCCGGCGGCCCACCAGTACGCGGTCGCGTAGCTGTGCACGGCGGCCTCGGCCTGGGCGGCCTTCGAGGCACCGTGGTCGGCGATGTAGTTCGTGGCGGCCGTCGCGGCCATGGTGCTGAACAGCGCGGTGCCGATCGAGCCACCGACCTGCTGCATGGTGTTCACGGTCGCGGCGGCGACGCCCTGGTCCTTCGGGTCGACCCCGAGGGTGGCGAGGCTCATCGCGGGCGGCATCACGAGACCGATACCGACGCCGATCATGATCAGCGGCGGCAGCACGTGCGAGGCGTAGCTGCTGGTCACGTCGAGCGCGGTGAGCCAGACCAGGCCGCCCGCGGTGAGACCCATGCCGACCGGGACGACCGGCTTGGGGCCGAGCTTCGGGACCAGCACCATGGTGGCGAGCTGCGCCGTCACCATCAGCGACAGGATCATCGGCAGGAAGGCGACGCCCGTCTCCATGGGGCTCTTGCCGAGGATCATCTGGAGGTAGTAGGTCAGGAACAGGAAGATCCCGAACATGCCCGCGCCGGTGATGAACACGCTCACGTAGGAGGCGGCGCGGTTGCGGTCGGCCAGGACGCGCAGCGGCAGCAGCGGGTGCTTGGCCTTCGTCTGCCACACGATGAAGAGCGCGAGCAGGACGACGCCCGCGGCCAGGAAGACCCAGCACATCCAGTTGCCCCAGCTGTGCGTCTCGGCGTTGGAGAAGCCGAAGACGATGCTGAAGAGGCCTGCCGCGACGAGCAGCGTGCCCAGCAGGTCGAGCTTGGGGCGCGGTCCCGGCGCGGGCTTGCGGACGAAGATGACCGCGCCGACGACCGCGACCGCGGCGATGACCAGGTTGACGTAGAGCGTCCAGCGCCAGTCGAGGTGCTCGGTGAGGAAGCCGCCGAGCAGCATGCCGATGGCACCGCCGGAACCGGCGATCGCACCGAAGATGCCGAAGGCCTTGGCGCGTTCCTTCGGCTCGGTGAACGTCGTCGTCAGAAGTGCCATCGCGGTCGGCGCGAGGATCGCGCCGAACACACCCTGCAGGGCGCGGCCCGCGACGAGCATCGAGAAGCCGGTGGCGGCACCGGCGAGGGCGGACGAGCCCGCGAACCCTATGAGGCCGATGATCAGCGTGTTCTTGCGTCCGAAGAGGTCGGACAGTTTGCCGCCGAGCAGCAGGAGGCTGCCGAAGGCGAGCGAGTAGGCGGTGACGACCCACTGGCGGCCGTCGTCGGAGAAGCCGAGGTCCGCCTGGGCGGACGGCAGGGCGATGTTCACGATGGTGGCGTCGAGCACCACCATCAGCTGGGCGAGGCCGATGACGGCCAGGACCCACCAGCGGTGGGGCACGTGGTGCGCGGCCGGGGCGCCCGGCGGCTGTGCGGACGAGGCCGCGGCCGGACGCTCGCGCGCGTCGAGCGGGGTGGGCATTGCGTGGTCCTTCGAGGTCTGTCGGGAGCCGGAGGCCGGGAGGGGCCGGAGGCGGTCAGGCGGCCAGCAGCAAGGGGAGGACGACGGTGTCCACGTAGCGCTGGAGATATTCGGTGTCGGCTGCCCGGCGCTCGAGGAGCGGCCGGCAGAAGACGGAGCCGACGAACATGTGCGGAAGGAAACCGCAGGCGGGCGCGGTGCGGTCGATCTCGCCGCGCTCCGCGGCCCTCGTGAGCATCGCCTCGAACAGGTCGAGCTCGGGCTGGACGAGCGCCTCGTGCACGGCGTCCGCGAGATCCGCGTCCTTGCGGATGGCCAGCGAGATGCCGCGTACGAGGTCGAGGTCCTTGCGGGCCTCGCCGATCCGCTGCGCGAGCGCGTGCAGATCGCCCCGCAGGGACCCGGTGTCGAGGTCCTCCAGGGAGAACGGCCGCATCTCGCGCAGTGCCTCGGACACCAGGCGTGGCTTGCTGCCCCACTGCCGGTAGAGCGTGGCCTTGCTGCACCGCGACTCCGAGGCGACGGCGTCGAGCGTCATCGTCTCGTAGCCGACGTCGCGTACGAGGTCGAGGGTGCGTCCGTAGAGCTCGCGCTCCCGCTCGGGTGTGAGCCGGGTGCGCCGCTTGTTGCGGGTGAGGGGTTCGGGCAGCCCCATGGGTTCCTTGCCTGACGGTGGTGCGCGGATCCGCTCGCGGTCTGTCGTGCGCGGATAAGCGATCCGAAACGGTTTCGTACCGCTAAAAGGTACGCCCTCCCGACATCGAAACGCAAACGTTTCGCTGCGAGGGTCGGCGGGCTCGCGGACTCAATGATTCCGAACGCGCATCGCAAGATGCGAAATCGGTGTTGGACGCGCATCAGCAGCAGCTCATAGCGTCACGCCAGACCAGTGACGCGGGCCATACGGGAGTTGGCCCGCCGCCGGTACGCCTGTCGCACACATGAGTTACGTCTGTCGCACACCTCAGTTCGGGAGCACCACCGCTATGACCGCCTACACGCCTGCCGACCTCGGTCGACGACTCGGCTCGGGCCTGCTGTCCTTCCCCGTGACGCACTTTCACGGCGCGGACCACCCCTCCTCCTTCGACTTCGACGAGGAGGCCTACCGGGAGCACATCGGCCGCCTGGGAGCGTACGAAGTGGCCGGGCTCTTCGCGGCCGGCGGCACCGGCGAGTTCTTCTCGCTGACCGTGCCCGAGGTCGGGCGCGTCGTCGCCGCCGCCGTGGCCGCCGCGCCCGAGGGCACGCCGATCCTGGCCCCGGTCGGCTACGGCACCGCCACCGCCGTCGAGATGGCCAGGGCCGCCGAGAGCGCGGGCGCCGACGGCATCCTGCTCTTCCCGCCCTACCTCACCGAGGCCCCGCAGGACGGACTCGCCGCGCACGTCGAGGCGGTGTGCAAGGCGACGGACCTCGGTGTCATCATCTACAGCCGCGCCAACGCCGTGTACGGTGCCGACACCGTGGCCCGCGTCGCCGAGCGCTGCCCGAACCTGATCGGCTTCAAGGACGGCGTCGGTGACATCGACGCCATGACCCGCATCTACACGAAGCTCGGCGACCGGCTCACCTACGTCGGCGGCCTGCCGACCGCCGAGACCTTCGCCCTGCCGTACCTCGAACTCGGTGTCACCACCTACTCGTCGGCCATCTTCAACTTCGTCCCCGAGTTCGCGCTCTCCTTCTACGCGGACGTCCGCGCACGCCGCCACGACGAAGTGCTGCGCAAGCTCGACGAGTTCGTCCTGCCGTACACGGAGATCCGCAACCGCAAGAGCGGCTACGCGGTCAGCATCGTCAAGGCGGGACTCGCCGTCACCGGCCACCCCACGGGCCCGGTCAGGCCCCCGCTGACCGACCTCGAACCGGACGAACTGGACGCACTCGCCGCGCTGATCAAGGGCATCAGCCTCTGAGAGCGCACAGCGCACGACCCATGAACCGCCCGCCCCTTCCGTAGGTCCCCTCAGCCGCCTGCGAGCCGCACGCGAAAGGTCTCACCGTCCATGAGCACCAAGGCCGTTCCCCCCGCCGACACCCCCGTCGTCGCTTCGATGCGGGTCGTCCCGGTCGCAGGCCAGGACAGCATGCTGCTGAACCTGAGCGGCGCCCACGCCCCGTACTTCACGCGCAACCTGGTGATCCTCACCGACTCCGACGGCCGGACGGGCGTGGGTGAGGTCCCCGGCGGCGAGCCCATCCGCGGCACCCTCGAGGACGCCACCGACCTGGTGGTCGGCCGGCCCGTCGGCGACCCGCAGGTCGTGCTGCGCGCGATACGCGAGCGCTTCGGCGACCGGGACGCGGGCGGCCGCGGCGCGCAGACCTTCGACCTGCGCGTCACCGTGCACGCGGTCACCGCGGTCGAGGCGGCGCTGCTCGACCTGCTCGGCCAGTACCTGAACGTGCCGGTCGCGGCGCTCCTCGGGGAGGGCGTGCAGCGTACGTCTGTGCCCGTCCTCGGCTACCTCTTCTACGTCGGCGACCGGCGCCGCACCGACCTCCCGTACCGCGACGAGTCCGACGCCAAGGACGCCTGGGAGCGGCTGCGCAGCGAGGAGGCGCTCACCCCCGAGGCGGTCGTCGCGCTCGCCGAGGCGGCCCAGGAGCGGTACGGGTTCCAGGACTTCAAGCTCAAGGGCGGTGTGCTCGACGGGCGCGCCGAGGCCGACGCCGTCACCGCGCTCGCCGAACGGTTCCCCGAGGCCCGCATCACCCTCGACCCCAACGGCGGCTGGCTGCTCGACGACGCCATCGACATCGGCCGTTCGCTGCGCGACGTCCTCGCGTACGCCGAGGACCCGTGCGGCGCCGAGGGCGGGTACTCGGGCCGTGAGGTGATGGCCGAGTTCCGCCGCGCCACCGGCCTCAAGACCGCCACCAACATGATCGCGACGGACTGGCGGCAGCTGGGCCACGCCATCAAGACGGACGCGGTCGACATCCCCCTCGCCGACCCGCACTTCTGGACCATGAACGGTTCGGTGCGCGTCGCCCAGCTCTGCGACGCCTGGGGCCTCACCTGGGGTTCGCACTCCAACAACCACTTCGACGTATCGCTGGCGATGTTCACACATGTCGCCGCCGCGGCGCCCGGTGACATCACCGCGATCGACACCCACTGGATCTGGCAGGACGGCCAGAGCCTGACCCGGGAGCCGCTGCCCATCGAGGGCGGTGCCATCGCGCTCCCCGAACGCCCGGGCCTGGGCGTCGAGTTGGACATGGATCAGGTCGAGGCGGCGCACCAGCGCTACCTCTCCCTCGGCCTCGGCAGCCGGGACGACGCCGCCGGTATGCAGTACCTGCTCCCCGGCTGGACCTTCGACGCCAAGCGCCCCGCGCTGGTGCGCTGAGTCCTCTCCGCCCGGAGCTCTCTTCCCGGTGCGGCGTCCGCCCGAGGCGCCGCACCGAGCCCCCGCATGCCCTGACTTCCGAACGTGCCCCCGTCACTTCGAAGGAGAAGTGATCATGCCAATGCTCGTCGTTGCGCTCAGTGTTGTGGCGCTGCTGTTCCTGATGACCAAGGTGAAGCTGAACGGCTTCATCGCCCTGCTCCTCGTCGCGGTGGTTGTCGCGATGGTCCAGGGCATCAGCCTGCCGGACATCTCCGATGTACTGGAGACCGGTATCGGTGATCAACTCTCCGGCACCCTGCCGGTGATCGGCCTAGGGGCCATGGTCGGCCGCGTGATGGGTGACGCGGGAGCGGCCCAGCGCATCGCCACCAAGCTGACCAAGGCGTTCGGTGACCGGTGGGTCCAGGTGGCGATGGTCGTCACCGCGATGCTCATCGGTGTCACCATGTTCTACGAGGTGGCCTTCGTCATCATCGTCCCGGTGGCCTTCACCCTGGTCCGTGTCACCCGGCAGAACCTGCTGTGGATCGGCCTGCCGATGTCCATCGCGCTCTCCACGATGCACAGCTTCCTGCCGCCGCACCCCGGCCCGACCGCCGTGGCCGAGATGTTCGACGCCTCCGTCGGCAAGACGCTCTTCGTCGGCCTGTTCATCGCCGTCCCGGCCGGCGCGCTGATCGCCCTGGTCTGGCCCCGACTGCCCTTCGTCCGCCGGATGAACCCGTCGATACCCAAGGGCCTGGTCACCGAGCGCGTCTTCGAAGAGGACGAGATGCCGGCCCTCGGCTGGTCGCTCGCGGTCGCCCTGCTCCCGGTGATCCTCATCGCCGGCGCGGCCATCGCCGAGATGTCCCTCGACGACCACGCCTTCGGCATGGGTGTCATCAAGTTCGTCGGTTCCCCCGAGTTCGCGCTGCTGCTGACCCTGCTGCTCGCGATCTACGTCTTCGGCCCGCGCATCGGCCGCTCCCTCAAGGACATCGCCACCTCCTGCGGCGACGCCGCCAAGTCCATGGCCATGATCATGCTGGTGATCGCGGCGGGCGGCGCGTACAAGAACGTCCTCGTCGAGGGCGGCATCTCGGACTACATCAAGGACACCACCGAGCACTGGTCGATCTCCCCGCTGCTCCTCGCCTGGCTGATCGCCGCCATCCTGCGCATCGCCCTCGGCTCGGCCACGGTCGCCGTGTCCACGGCCGCGGGCATCGTGGCCCCGATGGTGGCCGGCAGCGGTTCGTCCCCGGAGCTGATGGTGCTCGCCGTCTCCTGTGGCTCGATCGCCTTCTCCCACGTCAACGACCCGGGCTTCTGGATGTTCAAGGAGTACTTCAACCTCTCGGTCCTCGACGCGATCAAGGCGCGGACCACCTATACGACGGTGCTGGCAGTGTTGGGTCTCGGTGGGGTCATGGCGCTCAATGCCGTGATGTGACGATTCGACAGGCATTTGTCACAGCCATGTATGAGTGCGCGGTCGACAGGAACGGTTCACCGTCGGTCGGGGTCTTCACGATCAGTAACGCTCGCCCCGCCGAGCGGACAAGCGCCACCGACCACGGAGGAACCCACACCATGCGCGCTCAGAAGACCGCCCTCGCCGCCCTGGCCCTCGTCGCGGGCCTCTCGCTCACGGCCTGCCAGGGCAACGAGGACTCAGCCGCGGGCACGGACGACTCCGGTTCCTCCTCGTCCTCCTCGCCCTCCAACTCCGGTGGTGACGACGCGCAGCAGGGCGCGGACGACAACGCTACGAACACCGGGGACGGCGCGTCCGCCACCGGCTCGGCCGACGCCAACGAGGGCAGCGGCGGTGGACAGATCAACACCGGGCCCTGCAAGACGGCGAACCTCACGTTCAGCACGTCCCACGGCATGGCCGAGGGCGACCTCATGGTCGCCATGAAGAACACCAGCGACGCCTGCTCCCTCAAGGGCTTCCCGGGCGTCGACCTCAAGGCCGACAACGGCCCCGGCGGCATCAGCGCCGCGCGCAGCGACCGCACCGCCCCGGCCGTCGTCCTCAAGAACGGCGAGGAGACCCGCTTCACGCTGCACACCCCGCGCAACGACACCGGCGGCTCGGGCGTCGACATCGTCAGCATCGTCGTCACACCGCCGGGCGAGACCCACTCCAAGACCCTGCCGGTCTCCCTCAACCTGCCGGCGAGCGACTCCACCGACTCCAACGTGACGGTGGACCCGGTCGGCTCCGGCAAGCAGTGACGGGCGAGTGACGGTAAAGGGAAACCGGAACCCGGGTTTCCCTTTACCGTTTCTTTGCTGATAGAAAACTCCGGATCACCCCGCTCGTACCGCACTGCCTGAGGTGCCTGCCCCACCCCGGAGTCCCGTTGTCCTACTCACCCTGGTCGCTGCTCAGCGACGCCGGTCTCATCGCGGCGCTGCTGCTCGTCGGCACACTGCTGCGGGCCCATGTCCGGCTGTTCCAGCGGCTGATGCTGCCCTCCAGCGTCATGGCGGGCTTCCTCGGCCTCGCGCTCGGACCCGAAGGGGCGGGGCTGCTGCCCTTCTCCGACCAGCTCGGCACCTACGCGTCCGTCCTGATCGTCGTCGTGTTCGCCTGCCTCGCCCTCACCGACGGCCTCGGCCTCAAGGGCTTCGGCAAAGCGGCAGGCTCCTTCGGCTCGTACGGTGTCGCCGCCTACGCCCTACAGGTGGGCCTCGGCGTCATCCTCGGCCTGGTGCTGCTGCAGCCCGTGTGGGACGTGCCCGACGCCTTCGGCGCGCTGCTCTTCGCGGGCTGGGCCGGCGGCTTCGGCACGGCGGCCGCGCTCGGCACCGCCTTCGAGGCCAACGGCTGGGAAGGAGCCAGCTCGCTCGGCTTCACCTCGGCCACCGTGGGCATGCTCGTCGGCGTCGTCGGCGGCATCATCCTGTGCAACTGGGGCGCGCGGCGCGGCCACACCAGCAGCGTCGGCCGCTTCGAGACACTCCCCGACGAGCTGCGCACCGGCCTCGTGCGCGACGAGGCGGAGCGCCACCCCACCGGCAGGGCGACCACCTCGCCCGCCTCGATCGAACCGCTCGGCTTCCAGATCGCGGTCGTCGCCGCGCTCGCCGCCGCCGCGTACGGCGTCTCCGAGTGGATCACCGGGATGTTCCCCTCGCTGATGCTCCCGGTCTTCGCGCTGGCCTTCATCCTCGGCCTGCTCCTGCGCGCCGTCGTGGCCCGCACCAAGGCCTGGAACTACGTCGACGGGGACTCGCTCAAGTCGCTCTCGGGCACCGCCACCGACGTCCTGATCACCTGCGGCATCGCCGCCATCGTGCCCAGCTTCGTCGCCGACTACTGGCTGCCGCTGGCGCTGATGTTCGCGGTCGGCCTCGCTCTCGTGCTCTTCCTCTTCCTGGTCGTCGCGCCGCGCCTCTTCGAGGGGAACTGGTTCGAGAAGGGGCTCGTCACGTGGGGCTGGACGACCGGCGCCGCCGCGACCGCGATCGCCCTGCTGCGCATGGTCGACCCGAAGCTGAAGAGCGGCACGCTGGAGGAGTTCGGCGTCGCGTACATCCCCGTCGCGCCCGTCGAGACGGCCACCGTGACCTTCGTGCCCGTTCTGCTGTCGTCCGGTGCCGCCTGGGCCGTGGGCGGTGCCTGGGCCGCGGTCGGTGTGCTCGCGCTCGTCCTGCCGTGGCTGGCCGGATGGGCACCGAAGCGCGGGGCGAAGGCGGCCGCGGCGCCGGTGCGGGAGAACGCCGGAGTCTGACACCGCGCCACACATCGAGAACGCCCCGGGCCACCGTGTCCGGGGCGTTCGTCGTGCGCCACCCCTGGACGGGCTCTCCGAATCATCCGATGATTGCGAGGCATCGCACGCGCTCCCCTTCCGCCCCAACGGCCCCCGGAGACGCCCGAGATGACCGAAACCGGAAGATCATCCTCCCCAGCGCCCGCCCCCTTCCCCCTGCGCACCAAACTCCTCCCGCCGCCCGCCGTCCGCGAGCTGCCCGCACCGCCCGCGAAGACCTGGCGCATCATCGGCCCCGGCATCGTGGCCGCCGGGGTCGGGCTGTCCTCGGGCGAGTTCATCCTCTGGCCGTACATCGCCACGCAGGTGGGCCTCGTCTTCCTGTGGGGCGCCGTGGTGGGTGTGGTCACCCAGTGGTTCCTCAACATGGAGATCGAGCGCTACACCCTCGCCACCGGCGAGACCGCCGTGACCGGCTTCAACCGCTACTGGCGGCACTGGGGCCTGGTCATGGTGGTGTTCACCTACGCGGCCAACCTCTGGCCGGGCTGGGCCACCAGCTCGGCGACGATGCTCAGTTACGTGTTCGGCGGCACGCCCGCCTACATCGGCATCGGTCTCCTGGTCCTCATCGGCCTGATCCTCACCCTCGCGCCCGTCGTCTACAACGCGCTGGAGAAGCTGCTCGGCTTCAAGATCCTCGTCATCGGCGGCTTCTTCGTCCTCGCCCTGATCCTCGCGGTCACCGCCACCACGGTGGGCGATCTGCCGAAGGCCGTCACCGACGCGACGTTCCCCTCCGAGCTCGGTGTCGCCGTCCTCATGGGCGCCCTCGCCTACGCGGGCGCGGGCGGCGGGCAGAACCTCGTGCAGAGCAACTGGATCCGGGACAAGGGCTTCGGCATGGGCCACTACGTGCCCCGCCTGGTCAGCCCGGTCACCGGCAAGGAGGAGGCCGCGGGCCCCGTCGTCGGCTATGTCTTCGAGCTCAACGAGACCAACATGGCGCGCTGGCGCCGCTGGTGGCGCTTCGCCAATGTCGAGCAGGCCGTCACCTTCGTACTCGTCACCGTCGTCACGATCGTCCTGTCGTCGTTGCTGGCGCACTCGACGCTGTTCGGGACCGGCGGCCTCGAGAACAACGTCGGCTTCATCGAGAAGGAGGGGCAGGTCCTCCAGGAGCGCGTCGGCGACTGGTTCGGCGTGTTCTTCTGGCTGGTCGGCGCGTTCTCGCTGTTCACCGCGGCCACCGGCATCATCGACTACACCAGCCGGATGGCGGCCGACGTCCTCAAGTCGACGTATCTGCGCGGCAGTCGGACGAGCGAGTCGCGGATGTACGCGCGCCTGGTGTGGGCGGTCGTCGCCGTCGGCGCGATCGTGCTGCTCTCCGGGCTCGACCAGCCGCTCGTCCTGCTCGTCATCTCGGCCTGCGTGTCCGGGCTGATGATGTTCGTGTACTCGATCCTGCTCCTCGTCATGAACCGCACCGCGCTGCCGAACCCCCTGAAGGTGCGCGGCATTCGCGTGGCCGCGCTGGTGTGGGCGGTGGTGCTCTTCGGCGTGCTGTCCGTACTGACGGCTCGGCAGCAGCTGACGGATCTGTTCGGCTGAACCACCCCGGCTACGTAAACCACCCCGGCTACGTACAGGAGAGACATTCATGGCACACGGTGACGCGGTCCGACGCAGCCAGGCCTGGTTCGGTGCCGCCGGACGCGGCGGCATGGTGTACCGGTCGTGGATGCGCAACCAGGGCTTCGGGCCCGAGGTGTTCGACGGGCGGCCGGTGATCGGCATCGCCGTGTCCGCCTCCGAACTCGCGCCCTGCAACGCCCACTTGACGCGGGTCGCCGAGGCGGTGAAGCGCGGGGTGTGGCAGGCCGGTGGCTTCCCGCTCGAATTCCCGACCATGGCCACCGGCGAGACACTGATGCGTCCCACCGCCATGCTGTACCGCAACCTCATGGCCATGGAGGTCGAGGAGCTGATCCGCGCCAACCCGCTGGACGGCGTGGTGCTCCTCTCGGGCTGCGACAAGACGACCCCGGCCATGCTCATGGGCGCCGCGAGCGTCGACCTGCCCGCCGTGATGGTGACCGGCGGGCCGATGCTCAACGGCAAGTTCCAGGGCCGCGACGTCGGTTCGGGCACGGCGGTGTGGCAGATGGAGGCCGAGGTCAAGGCCGGGCGGATGACCGAGGAGGAGTGCTTCTTCGCCGAGGGCTGCATGGCCCGCTCCAACGGTCACTGCATGACGATGGGCACGGCCTCCACCATGGCGTGCATGGCGGAGACCCTCGGCATGCAGCTTCCGGGCTCCGCCACCTGGCCCGCGGTCGACATGCGCCGCTACGAGACCGGGCAGGCGGCGGGCCGCCGCATCGTCGACATGGTGGACGAGGACCTGCGCCCCTCCCGCCTCCTCACCCGCGAGGCCTTCGAGAACGCGATCCGCACGAACGCGGCGATCGGCGGCTCCACCAACGCCATCATCCACCTGACGGCGCTCGCAGGACGGGTCGGCGTGGACCTCGACACCGAGGACTTCGACCAACTCGCCCGCGACGTACCGACGTTGCTCAACCTGATGCCGTCCGGCACGTACCTCATGGAGGACTTCTGCTACGCGGGCGGACTGCCCGCCGTCCATCACGAGCTGGTGCGGGCCGGGCTGCTGCACGGCGAGCAGCTCACCGTCACCGGGCGCAGCATCGCCGAGAACGTGGCGGACGCGGAGCGCATCGGCGACGAGGTGATCACCGGGGTGGTGGCCCCGTTCCAGCCGGCCGGCACGGGGACGGCCGTCCTGCGCGGCAACCTCTGCCCCGACGGCGCGGTCATCAAGCAGTCCGCGGCCTCGCCCCACCTGCTCACGCACACCGGCACCGCCCGTGTCTTCGACTCCCCGGAGGCCTACCACGCGGTGTGCGACGACCCGGACCTGGACGTCGACGAGAACACCGTGCTCGTCATCCGCGGCGCGGGCCCCAAGGGCTACCCCGGCATGCCCGAGGTCTCCAACGTGCCACTGCCCACCAAGCTGCTGAAGGCCGGGGTCACCGACATGGTGCGGGTCTGCGACGGCCGAATGAGCGGCACCGGGTACGGCACGGTCGTCCTCCACGTGGCACCGGAAGCGGCGGTCGGCGGCCCCCTGGCCCTCGTACGCGACGGAGACACCATCACGCTGGACGTCCCGAAGCGGTCGCTGCAACTGGAGGTGGACGAGGCGGAGTTGGCGCGCCGCCGCGCGGCCTGGCAGGCGCCCGAGCCGCGCCACGCCAGTGGCTACGCGTGGCTGTACACGCAGCACGTCGAGGGCGCCGACCGTGGCGCGGACTTCGACTTCCTGCGCGGGTGTCGGGGCAGCGCCGTGCCGCGCGACTCGCACTGAGGCGGGTGTGGGTAGCCTCGGGGGCATGGCCAACATCAATTTCAGTTCCCGTGTCGGCGTCTGGTGGACCAGTGACCGGTGGCCGATCAACGACGTCGTCGCCCGAGCCCGTGAGATCGAGAACCTCGGCTACGCCTCGCTGTTCTACGGCGAGGCCGGAGGCAAGGAGACCTTCACGCAGGCCGCCGCCCTGCTGGGCGGCACCGAACGGCTGGTGGTCGGCACCGGCATCGCCAACATCCACGCCCGCAGCGCCCCGGCGAGCGAGGCGGGCGCCCGTACGCTCGGCGCGCTGCACCCCGGCCGGTTCGTGCTCGGCCTCGGTGTCAGCCACGCCCCGCTGGTGGAGCACAGCTACGCCGGTTCCTACAGCAAGCCGCTGGCCACTATGCGGGAGTACCTGCGGACCATGGACGCGGTGCCGGACGCCGTGGAGCCGGACGGGCCGCGCCCGGCGCGGCTCCTCGCCGCCCTGGGCCCGAAGATGATCGAGCTGTCCGGCAAGGCGGCCGACGGCGCGCACCCGTATCTGGTGACCCCGGAGCAGACCGCGTCCACCCGCGAGCAGCTGGGCCCGGACAAGTGGGTGGTCAGCGAGCAGGGCGTCGCGCTCACCACGGACCGGGAGACCGGCCTGCGGCGTGCGCACCAGCACCTGCACATGTACTCGCAGCTGCCCAACTACCGTAATTCCTGGCTGCGTCAGGGGTTCGACGAGTCCGACGTGGTCGTCGGAGGCTCGGACAGGCTGGCCGAGGCCATGGTGGCCATGGGTGACGCGGAGACGGTCGCCGCGCGCGTGCGGGCGCAGCTGGACGCGGGCGCCGACCAGGTGGTCGTGCAGGTCCTCGGCGACGACCCCTCCGCCGACCCGCTGCCCGCGCTGCGGGAGCTGGCCCCGGCCCTCGGCCTGCCCACCTCCTAGGAAGCTGCGGGTCAGGCGCGGTACGTCGTGGTCGCGAGCTGGACGAACGAGCGGACCAACGGGTTGGTGTCGCCGTCGTTCCACGCCGCGACCACGCGGCTCGGCGGCATGTCGGTCAGCGGCACCACGGCGAGACCCCGCGCCGGTCGGTGACTCAGCAGTGTCATGCCGACCGTGCCGTTCCAGAGCACAGCCTGCTGGCATTCCTGCACGGTGCGGACCACAGGTCCCTCGCGGGGCCGGCCGCCGCTCCAGTACGCCTGCCAGCCGGGGTCGGTGCCCGGCGGGAACACGAACCAGCGGCGGTCGGCCAGATCCGCCAGGGTCAGGCTGTCGCGGTGGGCCAGTGGATCGTCGGAGCGCAGCAGGGCGCCCACCGGGTCGGCGCGCAACTCGCGGACGGCCAGGCCGGTTTCGTCGAACGGGCCACGGGTCAGGGCGATGTCGACGAGTCCCGCGTGCAGCCCGCAGGTGGGGTCGGTCAGGTCGGTCTCGCGGATGCGCACCTCCACGCGCGGGTGCCGTCGGCCGTGGGCGGCGGCCAGCCGGGTCACGCCAGGATCGGTGCTGTCACCCAGGACACCCACGGTGAGGGCCGCGGCTCCCGCCGCCGCTGCGACCCGGACGCGTACCAGATCGGCCCGTTCCAGCAGGGTGCGTGCCTCGTCGAGCAGTACCGTGCCCACCGCGGTGAGCGTGACACCGGCGGGGGAGCGGTCGAACAGCGCGGCGCCGACCTCGGTCTCCAGCCGCTTGATCGCCCGGCTCAGCGGCGGCTGGCTCATGTGCAGCCGGGTGGCGGCCCGGCCGAAGTGGAGTTCCTCGGCGACCGCCACGAAGTAGCGCAGCGCGCGTAGCTCCATGCGGGGACGATACCCGTACGGTATCGGCGTCGCGCAACGGGTCTTGGACGGATCGCGTGCCCCGGCGGTGCAATCGGGGCATGACCGAGCAACCGAAGTCCCGCGCGCCGCTGGGCGCGTCCGCCGTGCCGTCCGTGTGCGCGCCCGCTGTCGGCCGGGGGCGGGCGTCATGAGCGCGGTGTCCGTCGCCTATTGGATCGTCGCGGGGCCGCTGGCCCTGTTCTACGTCTACGCGGGCGGGCTCAAGGTGGTCCGCAGCCGCGAGCGGTTGCGGCCGATGATGTCCTGGGTGGACAGCACGCCGATGCGGGCCGTCAGGGCGATCGGGGCGGTGGAACTGCTCGGCGCGCTCGGCCTGGTGCTGCCGCCGCTGACCGGGATCGCGCCCTGGCTTGCCCTGGTCGCGGCCGTCGGGTTCGTGGTCCTGCAGATCGGTGCGACCCGGCTCCATCTGCGCCGAGGTGAGCGCCAGGTCGTGCTGAACGGTGTGCTGCTCGGTGCGGGGGCCGTGGCTGTGGGGCTGGCGACGACCTGGCTCTGAACCGGTGGAGGTTCCCTTGGCGGGAGAAACATGCGCGCCACGCATTATTGCGTGACACGCAATGTTTGCTATCGTGGTCTCATGAGCGGACTGAGGGAGCGCAAGAAGGAAGCCACGCGCGTGGCGCTGAGCTGGGCCGCGATCAGGCTCACCGTGGAACGCGGGCTCGACGAGGTCCGGGTCGAGGACATCGCCGACGCGGTCGGCGTCTCGCCGCGCACCTTCAACAACTACTTCTCCAGCAAGGCCGAGGCGATCGCCTTCCGCCACCTCCAGCGCTCCCTACGGGTGGCCGCCGAGGTGCGGTCCGCGCCGGAGGGCGAACCGTTGTGGGACGTCATCTCCCGGGCGGTGCTCCGGCAGTTGGAACCAGGCCCCGAGGTGCGGGAGATGCCGCCACAGGAGCCGGCCGACTGGGCGGCGGGGCTCCGGGTGATGGTGGCCGAACCGGCATTGCAGGCCGAGATGCTGCGGGCGGGCAAGGTCGCGGAGAGCGAACTCGCCGCGGCGATCGCCGACCGCACGGGCACGTCCGTCGACGTCGACCTCTATCCGCGCCTGGTGGCCGCGAGTGTGACCGCCGCCAACAGCGCCGCGCTCGACCTGTTCCTGCACGGCGGAGCGGAGGAACCGATGGAGTCCCTGCTCAGGTCGGCCCTCACGATGCTGGCCGCAGGACTACCGACCCCGTAGCCCCACAGCCCGATAGCCCCACAGTCCCTTGAGGAGGCATGTCATGTTCGACGTGATCATTGCGGGCGGCGGCCCCAACGGGCTGATGCTGGCCGGTGAACTGGCGCTGGCCGGGGTCCGCCCGGTCGTCATCGAGCGGCTCACCGGACCGAAGACGGAACCCCGGGCGAACGGCCTGGTGGGCCAGGTGGTGCGGATGCTGGACCGGCGCGGCCTGTACGCGAGGATCAGCGGCTCCGACGAACCCGTCAGGCCCGCGCCCCGCTACATGTTCGGAGCGTTCCCCCTGGAACTCCACCGGCTGGAGAACAACCCGGTCGGCATTCTCCCCGCACCGCAGGCGCGGATCGAGGCGGTCCTCGCCGAACGCGCCGCCGAACTCGGGGTCGACCTGCGCATGGGCCAGGAAGTCACCGATGTCCACCAGGACACCGACTCGGTCCGGGTGACCCTGGCGAGCGGGGAACAGCTCACGACCCGTTACCTGGTGGCGGCCGACGGAGGGCGCAGCACCGTGCGCCGCCTGGCCGGCATCGGCTTTCCCGGAGTCACCAACGACGACTTCGTGTCACGCTCCGCGAGCGTGTCCGCGCGCGAGGAACACGTGGGCTCACAAGGCGAGTTGATCGTCCCCGGCTACGGGACGCTGCCGCCCACCATGTACGTGCGCACGGAGCGCGGGACCATCGTCTGGGCCCGGCTTCCCGGCCGCCCCGCGAGCATCCACACCACGGAGGTCGAGTCACCGGACGACGACCGGTCCGCGCCGATGACCTTCCAGGAACTGCTCGACAGCGCCGAACGCGTCCTGGGCGCACCCCTGCCGGTGCTCCCGCCCGAGGGCGAAGGACCACACCTGCTGCGCCGCCTCGTCGGAGGCAACACCCGGCTCGCGGACCGCTACCGGGAAGGGCGGATCCTGCTGCTCGGGGACGCGGCCCACGTGCACTCGGCGATCGGCGGCCCGGGACTCAACCTGGGGTTGCAGGACGCCGTCAACCTCGGCTGGAAACTGGCCGCCACGGTGCGCGGGTGGGCGCCCGCAGGCCTGCTCGACACCTACGACGAGGAGCGCCGCCCCGTCGCCGAACGCGTCGTGGACTCGACCCTGGCCCAGTCGGCGCTGCTGCGCCCGGGCCCGGAGGTCACCGCCCTGCGGACCGTCTTCGGCGAACTGCTCGCCACGCCCGCGGGCACGGAACGCGTCGCCCACCTCATCGCCGGCACCACGGAGGGCTTCGCACCCGACCTCGTCGTGCACACCACCACCGGAACCCACCGGCTGGCCGAACTGACCGTCACCGCACGCCCGTTGCTCCTCGACCTCGGCGGCGGATGCGCCGATGCGGCGAAGCCCTGGCACGACCGGGTCGACGTGATCACCGGCACGGCGGACGGCACCGACGCGACGGGCATGCTGCTGCTTCCCGACACGCATGTCGCCTGGACCGGCCACGGCCCGGACGACGTGCGCGGCCTGGAGGCGGCGCTGCACCGTTGGTTCGGCGCACCGTAGAGGGCGGGCGGGCGCGTGTCACCCGCCTCGCGTCGCGGCCGGGGCGGGCCGCCAGCCGGTCCGGGACGCCCAGGCCTCCGCGGCCGCCATCAGCACCTCCGTGGCAGGTGCCTTGATCTGCCCGTAGTCGGCCAGGTCCGGGACAGTGCGGGCCAGGCGCTGCTTGAACGCTCCCCAGGCCCGGCGGGCGTCCTCGTCGGCCCGCAGGTAGTCCCGGAACAGAAGCGCGAAGCGGGTGTTGGGGCGCCCTTCCTCGCGCACGTGCACATTGCAGCGACGTGCACCGACCGGCGGCGCGAACACCAGCTTGCGGCACTCCTCGCCGCCCGAGACCTCGACGCGGTTCCAGGGCTCGGGACGGCGGCGGAACCCGATCGCCGCGAGCAGCCCGGTGTGCACGTCCTCGTCGATCGCGGCGACCCGGACCTGAATGTCCACGCAGTCCTTCGCGGCCAGCCCCGGCACCGCCGTGGAGCCGACGTGGTCGATCGAGAGCGCCTGCGAGCCGAGTGCGTCGCCCAGCACCCCCGCCAGGCGCGCGAAGTCCACGGCCCACTCCGGACGGTGGTCGAGCACCGCCACCGGAGCCCACTCGTCGGGGAACGGCATGTCAGCCTCCTCGGTTCGCTGCCGGGCCGCTCGTCGACTCCCGGACCTGGAGCGAGGTGCGCAGCACCACCGTCTGAAGCGGCTTGGCCGTGCCCGCGATCCGCTCCTGCAACAGCTGCGCGGCCGCGAACCCCAGCTCGTACGAAGGGAGTTGGACCGAACTGAGAGAGGGTGTGACCAGTTCGGGCCAGGGCACGTCGCCGAACGAGAGAAGTCCGGTGCCCGGCGGTTCGTGTCCGGCCTCGCGCAGCGCCGCGAGCGCGCCCACCGTCATGAGGTTGTTGGCGACGAACACGGCGTCCGGCGGCTCGGGCAGCGCGAGCAACCGCTCCATCGCGGCGCGCCCGCCGTCCACCCGGAAGTCCCCGTGCACGACGTACTCGGGCGGCGGCTCGATCGGCTGCCCGGTGTCTCCCAGGTGGTCGCGCAGCACCGCCCGGTACCCGGCGAGGCGTTCGTCGGACGTGGAGGCGCCCTCGGGGCCCGCGATGCAGGCGACGCGCCGGTAGCCACGGGCCAGCAGATGTTCGGTGGCCTCCTCGCCGCCGTGTCGGTTGTCCATCATCACGGCGTCGACGGAGGCGCCGCGCGGGCGCCGGTCGACCGCGACCACCGGGGTGCCCCGATCGACGAGCGCGGACAGGTCGGTGCGGTGCCGGGAGGCGGCGGCGACTATCACCCCGGCCATCTGCTCGGCCGCGGCCACCTCCAGATAGCGCTGCTCCTTGCCGACGTCCTCGTCCGTGTTGCACAGCACCACCGAAAGGTTCGTCTCCTGCGCCGCGTCCTCGACGCCACGGGCGAGCGCGGTGAAGAACGGGTTGCCGATGTCCGGGATGATCAGGCCGATCACGGAGGCGCGCTGCATCCGCAAGGAGCGGGCGACCCGGTTGGGCGCGAAGCCGAGCACGGCCGCGGCGGCGCGCACGGTGGCGGCGCGCTCCGCGGTGACCCGGCCGCCGTTGAAGACCCGCGACACGGTGGCGGGGGAGACCCCTGCCTCGCGCGCCACGTCGTAGATCGTCGCCACAGACCTCTCACGCAGCCCTTCGTCCAGGCGGGGGGAGTCGGCCCCGCGATCCGTGCTGTGCCCGATGGTGCCGCCATTGTCCGCCCGGGCAACTCCCGTTCCCACGCGAACTCTTGACAGCGTCTGGCGGGAAACCTACGTTCCCGTGAAACGGATTTCAAGGCGTTCTGCCGCGACCCGCACCGGGTGCGGATTCCTCAGCTCGGCATTCCAGACATTGACGGAGGGAACCTCCGCGATGTCACGCGAAATCGATTTCAAACGACGGTTCAAACGACGGAGCTTCGATGAGCATCGCCCCCGGACTGACCGGCCTCGCCCGCACCACCAGCGCGGTCACCCGCTCGATCAGCGCGGAGAACTTCACGGGCGCCAAGGGCGCAGGCGGCATGGCGACCGAGGGCACCGGCGCGCGGGCCGCGAGCAGGCTCGGCCGCGGCTGGAAGATCTCGCCGAGCATCGACATCGCGGCGGGCGAGACCGTCGTCCTCGCCGACATCGAGGGCCCCGGCACAATCACCCACATCTGGTGCACCACGGCCCCGCACACCGCCTGGCGCCAGACGCTGCTGCGCTTCTACTGGGAGGGCGAGGACACCCCGGCCGTCGAGGTCCCGCTCGGCGACTTCTTCTGCAACGGCTGGAACGTGTTCAGCCAGGTCAGCTCCATCCCCGTGGCGGCCAACCCGAACGGCGGGCTCAACGCGTACTGGCCGATGCCCTTCCACCGCAAGGCCCGCATCACACTGGAGAACCTGGCCCCCGAGCAGCTCACGCTCTACTACCAGATCGACCACGAACTGGGTGAAGTCCCCGATGACGCCGCCTACTTCCACGCCCAGTGGCGGCGCAGCAACCCGGTCACGGCGGGCACCGACCACACGCTCCTCGAAGGCGTCGAGGGCACGGGCCAGTACGTCGGCACCTACCTCGCCTGGGCCGTCAACAGCCCCGGCTGGTGGGGCGAGGGCGAGCTGAAGTTCTTCCTCGACGGCGACGACGAGTGGCCCACCATCTGCGGCACCGGCACCGAGGACTACTTCGGCGGCGCCTGGAACTTCGACGTCCCCGGCCAGGGCTACACCGCCTTCACCACCCCGTACCTCGGACTGAACCAGATCCTGAAGCCGAACGGCCTCTACGACAGCCAGCAGCGGTTCGGGATGTACCGCTGGCATGTCCTCGACCCGATCCGCTTCCAGGACGACCTGCGCGTCACGGTGCAGTGCCTGGGCATCGGCCGCGGCCAGGGCAACGGCCTGAGGCACCGCTACCGCGCCAACCACGACGACATCGCGTCGACGTCCCTCTTCTACCTGGACCGCCCGGGCGGCTCGGGCCTGCCGCCCACCCCGGACCTGCTCGACCTCGAAGTCGACACACACATGTAGCGGGCCCCGCACCACCCCTTCGTAGGCAGGCACGTACCCACACCCACCAAGAGAGACGGGAGCACGCCATGCTCCACCACGGCAAAGGCGCCGTGACGCCGTCCCGCCGCCGCTTCCTCGGCGCCGCCGCGGGGCTCACGGCGGCCGGCGCGGCCACACCGCTGCTGAGCGGCTGCGGCGGATCGGCGAGGGCGGACGGAAGGTCGCTGAAGTTCTGGTACTTCTACGATGCCCACTCGCCCGATCCGGCGGACCGGGCACGCGCGAAGTGGTTCCAGGACCTGGTCAAGGACTGGAACGCCGACCACGACGTCAAGATCGAGCTGTACTACGTGCCCGGTGACAGCTACCAGGGCTCGAAGATGGTCACCGCCTTCGCCTCCGAGGCGGGACCCGACATCTTCCTGCTCAGTCCCGGTGACTTCCTGCGCTACTACAACGGCGGCATCCTCGCCGACCTCACTCCGCACCTGGACAAGGGTGTCGTCGAGGACTACGGCAACAGCCTCGACAGTCGCATGGTCGACGGCAAGGTCTACGCCCTGCCGATGGAGGTCGAGCCACTGGCCATGTACTACAACGTCCCCGTCTGGGAGAAGGCGGGCCTTTCCGAGGGGGACATCCCGAGAACCTGGGACGAGCTGCTCGACGCCGGTGACAAGCTGCGCGCCAAGGCCGGTGCGGGTCTCGTGTTCCAGACCGACCCCGGCTACTACCAGAACTTCACCTGGTACCCGTGGTTGTGGCAGGGCGGCGGCGAGGTCGTCGACGAGCAGGGGCGGGTCGGCTTCGCCTCCAAGGCCGCACGGCAGGCGCTCGCGCTGTGGCAGGACGCGGTCAGGGCGGGGATCGCGCCGCGCACCATGCCGGCCGCCGACGACCCGATCACCGCCTTCACTTCGGGGCTCGCGGGCATGTGGCAGAGCGGCATCTGGGAGATCTCCGGGTTCCGGACGTCCGCGCCCAAGCAGAAGTACGGCGTGTTCAAGCTGCCGGTGCCCAGCGGCGGCGAGTACGCCACCGTCCTCGGTGGCTGGTCGTTCTGCGCCAGCACCCAGGGCAGCAACCCCGAGGTCGCGGCGGAGTTCTGCGCCTGGGCCCTCGGCGGGATGAACGACGAGTCGATCGGGCGCACCGTCGACTGGTGCACCGGCTCCAAGTCGGATATCTCGCCCCGTACTTCGGCCCTGGAACGGGCGGCCGCCAAGGGCGGCTACGACTTCTGGGCGATGAAGAAGTTCAAGGAAGAGATCTTCCCCGGCGGCCGCGCCGAACCCCGCTACCCACCCGTGGTCTACAAGGCGGTCTCGGACGCCATCCAGGCCACGATGCTGGCCGGCAAGGGCGTGGCGGGCGAGACGGACCGGGCCGCCCAGAGCATCGAGGCGTTCATGCAGAGCTACCAGGGGGCGAGCCTGATATGACGAGCGTCGCTTCACAGACGTCACAGTCGACAGGGAGGCCGCCCGCAGCGGCCGCCGCCGAGGCCGCACCGCTCCAGCGCCGCCGGATGTCCCGAGCCCGCAGGGAGTGGCTGGCCGCCGCGCTGTTCCTGCTGCCCGACGGCATCGGGCTCGGGGTCTTCGTCGTCCTGCCCATGTTCCTGTCGATCGCGCTGAGCTTCTTCCAGGTCTCGGGCTTCGGCAGCTACGAATGGGTGGGCCTCGGCAACTACCAGCGGATGCTGAACGATCCGTACTTCTGGTCCTCGATCGGGGTGACCGCGAAGTACGTGGTGATCCTCGTGCCCACCCTCTTCTGTGTCAGCCTCGCGCTCGGTGTGCTGATGAAGCAGAAGCTGCCGGGCATGGCCGCCTACCGCACGGCGTTCTTCCTGCCGCACATGCTCAGTCTGGTCGTCGTCGGCCTGCTGTGGAAGTTCATGCTCGACGAGCAGACGGGCGTGGTGAACAAGGCGGGCGGCGCCCTCGGCATGAACCCGCTGTCCTGGCTGGGCGACCCCGACCTCGCGCTGTACGCCGTCATCGCCGTGACCGTCTGGTACATGATGGGCTACTACATGATCATTTTCCTGGCGGGCCTCAACGAGATCCCCCAGGAGCTGTACGAGGCGGCGAAGCTCGACGGTGCGGGAGCCTGGACGGCCTTCCGCCGGATCACCTGGCCGCTGCTGCGGCCGACCAGCTTCTTCGTGCTGATCATGACCACCGTCGCGGCCATCACCGGAACCTTCGACCTGGTCTTCGTGCTGACCTCCGGCGGTCCTGCCAACGGCACCGCCGTGGCGATGTTCTACATCTACCAACAGGCCTTCGTGTTCGGTGAGTACGGGTACGCCGCGGCGCTCGGCTCCTTCCTGGTGCTGATCATGGTCGCCCTCTCCGGACTGATCTTCAAGGTGACCAAGAGCGGGAGGTTCGACGATGAGCAGTGACACCGCGACCCTGGTGAGGACGGCGCCCGCCGCGGCCGGTCCCTCGCGAAGGCGGCCCCTCGGGCCCCGCGCCGGCCTGGTCGCCCTGGCGATCGCGCTGGCCGCCGTCAGCATCTTCCCCGTGCTGTGGATGATCACCGCGTCCGTGAAGACCCGCGCGACGGTCACCGACGGCAAGCTCATCCCCACGGACCTCACGTGGGACAACTTCGCCTATGTCTTCACCGAAGTACCCTTCGCGCGCTGGCTGTTCAACAGCTTCATCACGGCGGCGGTCATCACAGTGGTGGCCCTGCTCTTCCACTCGATGGCCGCCTACGCGCTCGCCCGGCTCAAGTTCCCCGGCCGGGACGGCATCTTCGTGGTCATCTTCTCGACGCTGCTGATCACCGCGCCCGTCATCCTGATCCCGCTGTTCATCGTCGTCCGCACCCTGGGAATGCTCGACAGCTACGCAGCATTGATCGTCCCGCCGCTGTTCAACGCCTTCGGGATCTTCCTGCTCCGCCAGTTCTACCTCGGGATCCCGAAGGAACTGGAGGAGGCGGCGATCGTCGACGGCTGCGGGTACTGGCGCGTCTACTGGAACGTCATCCTGCCGCTGTCCCGGCCGATCCTGTCCGCGCTGTCGGTGTTCTTCTTCCTCGCGAACTGGAACGCCTTCGCCTGGCCGCTGGTCGCCACCAACAGCGAGGCGCTGACGGTCACCCAGGTGGGCATCGCCTCGTTCAGCACGCAGTACGGCGCGAACTGGAACTACGTGCTGGCCGCCGCCGTGGTCGCGGTCGTCCCCATGCTCGCCCTCTTCCTCGTCTTCCAGCGCCAGATGGTCGAATCAATCAAGACCTCCGGCCTGAAGTAGAAGAAGACAGAACAGAAGGGTGGCCACCATGTCCCGGTCCGCAGTCATCGGCGTCGACATCGGCACGTCCAGCAGCAAGGGCGTCCTCGTCGCCCTCGACGGCACCGTCCTCCACACCGCCGTCCGCGAGCACACCGTCGACCGCCCCGCCCCCGGGCACGTGGAGATGCCGGGGGAGGTGTGGTGGGAGGAATTCGTCTCCCTCGCCCGCGAGTTGACATCGGCCCACGCCGACACCGACGTGGTCGCCGTCGGCGTCAGCGGCATGGGGCCCTGCGTCCTGCTCACCGACGGCGACGACACGCCGCTGCGGCCCGCGATCCTGTACGGCGTCGACACCCGCTCCGTCGCCCAGATCGAACGCCTGGAGCGGGAGTTGGGGTCGGACGAGATCGTCCACCGGTGCGGTTCGCGGCTCACGTCGCAGGCGGCGGGCGCCAAGGTGGCGTGGGTCGCCGACGAGGAACCGGAGCTGTTCGCCCGCGCCCGCCGCCTCTACCTGCCCAGCTCCTGGCTGGCCCGCAAGCTCACCGGCGCCTACGTCCTCGACCACCACTCCGCCAGCCAGAGCACCCCGCTCTACGACACCCTGACCCGCGACTGGTACGCGCCGTGGGCCGAGCGGATCGCACCCGGACTCGAACTCCCGCCGCTGCGCTGGTCCGGCGAGGCGGCCGGCACGGTCACCGACGAAGCCGCCCGCACCACCGGCCTGCCCGCCGGCATCCCGGTCACCACCGGAACCGTCGACGCCTGGGCCGAGGCGCTCAGCGTCGGCGCGCACGGCGTCGGTGACCTGATGCTCATGTACGGGACGACCATGTTCCTCGTGCACACCGTCCCCGACCTGCTGCGCGACCCCGCGCTGTGGAGCACGGTCGGCGCACTGCCCGACACCCGCAACCTCGCCGGCGGCATGGCCACCTCCGGCGCCGTCACCGGCTGGCTGCGCGACCTGTTCGGCGACGTCGACTATCCCGAACTGCTGGGCCTCGCCGAGAAGTCGGGGCCCGGCGCGAACGGCCTGCTGATGCTGCCGTACTTCGCCGGGGAACGCACCCCCGTCGACGACCCGCGCGCCCGTGGTGTCATCGCGGGCCTGACCCTCGGCCACACGCGCGGCGACCTGTACCGGGCCGCCCTGGAGGCCACAGCCTTCGGTGTGCGGCACAACATCGAGGCACTGGAAGCCGCGGGCGGTGACATCCGCCGCGTCGTCGCCGTAGGCGGTGGCACGCAGGGGCGGCTGTGGACGCAGATCGTCTCCGACGTCACCGGCCGTACGCAGGAGGTGCGGACGACCTCCGTCGGTGCCTCCTACGGTGGAGCGCTGCTCGCCGCGCGGCTCGTCACGGACGATGCCCGCATCGACGACTGGAACCCGGTCGCCGAACGGATCGCGCCGCGCCCCGAAGCGACGGCCCGCTACGACGAGCTGTATGCGCTGTACCGCGACCTCTACCCCGCCTCGGCGGATGTGGCGCACGCCCTGGCCGACCTCCAGACCCGCTGACCAACACCCCAACTCGTAGGCACGTATGGGAGTTACCGCATGACGTACGCCCTGCCCCAGCCCCTCGTCCCGCCCGCTGCCGAGCCCGGCGTCGTGTACACCGTGGCCAGCGGTGACCTGCGCCCGTCCGCGAACATCACCGGGTGGCCCTCCCAGCAGAAGCTGGAGGCGGACCTGGCCGCAGCACTCACCGACCTGGGCCGAAGCGTGCGTCGCGGCCACTCCGTCGACGAGGCGAAGGGACACGGCTTCATCGACGGTCAGCGCGCCGGGATAGAGGTGTTCAAGCAGCTCCCGCCGGACGCCCCACTGATCGTCGTCGAGGGTGTCTGGCAGTACAGCCACCATGTGCTCGCGGGTCTGCGCAGTCACCGCGGCCCGATCCTGGTCGTCGCCAACTGGAGCGGCGAATTCCCAGGCCTGGTGGGCCTGTTGAATCTCACCGCCAGCCTCACCAAGGCGGGTGTCGCGCACTCGGTGCTGTGGAGCGAGGACTTCACCGACGACTGGGCCCGCGAAGGTCTGCGTACTTGGCTGGAGACCGGCACGCTCACACATGACACCAGCCACGTACGCGACCTGCCCGCCCTGAAGGCCGACGCCGAGACGGAACTCGGCGCCGCCCTCGCCCGTCAGCTCCGCGAGGAGAAGGCCGTCATCGGCGTCTTCGACGAGGGCTGCATGGGCATGTACAACGCCATCATCGACGACGAGCTGCTGAACGCGCTCGGCGTCTACAAGGAGCGTCTGTCGCAGAGCGCGCTCGTCGTCGAGATGAACAAGGTGACGGACGCGGAGGCGCAGGCCGTCCGCGACTGGCTCGACGCGGCCGGCATGACCTTCCACACCGGCACCGACGAGGCCACCGAACTCACCGACGCCCAACTGCACAGCCAGTTCAAGATGTACGTCGCCGCGCTGCGCCTCTCCGACGACTTCGGCCTGGACGCGGTCGGGATCCAGTACCAGCAGGGCCTCAAGGACACCGTCCCCGCGAGCGACCTCGCGGAGGGACTGCTCAACAACGTCGAGCGGCCCGCCGTGCTCTCCCGCGACGGCTCCCGCGAGCTGTACGCGGGCGCGCCGCTGCCGCACTTCAACGAGGTCGACGAGGGTGTCGCCGTCGACTCCCTGGCCACCAACCGCGTCTGGACCGCGATGGGCCTCGACCCGGCGACGACGCTGCACGACATCCGCTGGGGCGAGGAGTACGACGGGCGGTTCGTCTGGGTCTTCGAGATCTCGGGATCGGTGCCCGCCTCCCACCACGGCGGCTACGACAAGTCGTACTCCAAGCGGCAGCCGCCGATGTTCTTCCCGCTCGGCGGCGGCACGCTCAGCGGTGTCTCCAAGCCCGGCGAGATCGTCTGGTCCCGCGTCTTCATCATGGACGGCGTACTCCACGTCGACCTCGGCCGGGCGAGCGTCGTCGAACTGCCCGAGGAGGAGACCCGGCGCCGCCTCGACGCCACCACTCCCGAGTGGCCCATCATGCACGCGGTCCTGCACGGCGTGACCCGCGACCAGTTCATGGCCCGCCACAAGGCCAACCACCTCAACGTGGCCTACGCCCCCGACGCGGACACCGCGGGCAAGGCGCTGCGCGCCAAGGCCACGATGTTCCGGGAGCTCGGGCTGCGGGTCCATCTGTGCGGGGACGTGAGCGTGTAGGAGCCGGTCACGGCGCCGCCGTCGGCTCCTCCTCCCGCTCGGCAGCCACCCGCAGCGCCGACCTGCGCCGCCCGAACGCCAGGTACAGCACGGCCGCCAGGACCAGCCAGCCCAGGAACAACGTCCAGGTCAGGCCCGGCAGTTGGTAGGCCAGGTAGACACAGGCCGCGGCCGTGAGGATCGGTGTCACCGGGTACAGCGGAACCCGGAAGGGGCGTGGGGCGTCGGGCGCGATGCGGCGCAGCACCATCACCGCCGCGGCCACCGCCACGAAGGCGATCAGCGTGCCCATGCTGGTCAGGTCGGCCAGCTCCTGGAGCGGGACGAAACCGGCAAGGGCCGCGACGGCGGCGCCCACGATCCAGGAGTTGGCCGCGGGGGTGTGCCGCTTGCGGTCCACCCGGCGGAAGACCTGCGGCACCAGGCCGTCCCGCGCCATCGAGAACAGGATGCGGGTCTGCCCGTAGAGGGTGACCAGGACGACGCTGAAGATGGAGACGACCGCGCCCGCGGACAGCACGAGGGCGGCGGTGCCGGAGCCGGTGACGGACGTGAGGATCGACGCGAGCACGGCCTCGCCTGCCGCCTCCTGGCGCGCGAACGCCCCCTCCGGCTGCGCGCCGATGCCGGCGACGGCGACCAGGATGTACAGGGTCGTCACCACGAGGAGCGTCAGCAGGAGTGCCAGCGGGATGTTGCGGCGCGGGTTGCGGACCTCCTCGCCCGCCGTGGAGACCGTGTCGAACCCGACGTAGGAGAAGAAGACCGCGGAGGCGGCCGCCGTGATGCCGCCCATGCCGTGCGGCGCGAAGTCGGTGAACCGGTCGGCCTGGAAGGCGGTGAGCGCCACCGCCGCGAACATCACGAGGACGCCGAGCTTGACGCACACGAGGATCGAGTTGACCAGGATGGACTCCCTGGTGCCGCGGGCCAGCAGCGCCGTGCACGCGAGGACGACCACGATGGCCGGGATGTTCACCAGGCCGCCCGCGCCCGGTGGCTGGCTGATCGCGTCGGGCAGCGTGACACCGAAGAGCGCGTCCGAGACCTCGTTGAGGTACTGGCCCCAGCTGACCGCGACGGTGGACACCGCCACCCCGTACTCCAGGACCAGACACCAGGCGACGAGATACGCGATGCCCTCGCCGAGTGAGGCGTACGCGTACGAGTACGTGCTGCCCGCCACCGGGATCGCCCCGGCCAACTCCACGTAGCAGAGCGCCGCGAGGGCGGCGACGGTGCCCGCGATCACGAACGACAGCACGACGCCGGGACCGGCCGTGGGCACGCTCGTGCCGAGCACGAAGAAGATGCCGGTGCCGAGGACGGAGCTGATCCCGAGCAGCGTCAGCCGCCCAAGACCCATGGTGCGTTCCAGGCGGGGACCGTCGTGCGCCGTGCCCTCGGCAGCCGCGACGATGCTGTCCAGAGGTTTGCGGCGGCACAACTGAGTGATCACAGGGCCCATGGGTCCTCCTGCGTGTGGTCGGTGAGGGTGCGGATCCTTCGGGACGGGCGGGCCCCGCACATTGGCCGATCGGCACAAGTGCCGCACAGGGTGTTGGCCGATGACACAACCCACCGCCTGCGCTGCCGCCCGAGCATGGTGGGCGCATCCCCGCGGGCACCCCGCGCCGCAGACGCGAAGGAGATCAACCGTGCCGCTCGACCTCGCCGCCGACGTCGTCGCACTCACCGAGGCACTGGTCGACATGCCCTCCGAGAGCGGCGCCGAGGGTCCGCTCGCCGACGCCGTGGAGGAGGCGTTGCGCGCGCTGCCGGGCCTGGACGTGGAGCGCGTCGGCAACTCCGTCGTGGCCCGCACCGACCTCGGCCGTCCCGAGCGGGTCGTGCTCGCCGGACACCTCGACACCGTCCCGGAGGCGGGCAACCTCCCGGCGCGCCGCGACGGCGAGCGGCTGTACGGGCTCGGCGCCTGCGACATGAAGGGCGGCGTGGCCGTCGCGCTGAAGCTCGCCGCAGCGGTGGCGGACCAACGGCTGAACCGCGATGTGACCTTCGCCTTCTACGAGTGCGAGGAGATCGCCGGCGACCGCAACGGCCTCGCCGTCATCGCCGCCCAACGCCCCGAACTGCTCCACGGTGACCTGGCGTTGCTCCTCGAACCCTCCGACGGCGGCGTGGAGGCCGGCTGCCAGGGCTTCCTCCTCGCCGACATCGTCGTGCCGGGTCGGCGGGCACACACCGCGCGCGCCTGGATGGGCAGCAACGCCGCACACCTCGCGGGCGAGGTCCTCACCCGGCTGCACGCCCACGTCCCGGAGCGGGTCACGATCGACGGCCTGGAGTACCGCGAGGGCCTCAACGCCGTCGCCGTACGCTCCGGAGTGTCGTCCAACGTCGTGCCCGACGAGTGCGTCGTCACCGTCAACCTGCGCTTCGCGCCCCGCCGTTCGCCCGAGGAGGCGGAGGCGTACCTGCGCGGGCTCTTCCCCGAGTACGAGGTGCGGATCACGGAGGTCGAGCCGGGTGCGCTGCCGGGGCTCGACCGGCCCATGGCGGCCGACCTGGTGAAGGCGCTGGGCGTCGAACCGCGGCCGAAGCTGGGCTGGACCGACGTGGCACGCTTCGCGTCGCTCGGCGTCCCCGGGCTGAACTGCGGGCCCGGCGATCCCCAACTGGCGCACACGCCGGGGGAGTTCGTGGCGATGGCGGAGGTGCGGGCGTGCGAGGAGCGGCTGCGCGGGTGGCTACTGGCGTAGGGCGTCAGCCTCGTAGCCCCGCCAAGGTACGCAACTGCACCCACAGTACGAGCCGTTGGTCCGGGTCGTCGAGGTCGATGCCGAGCTGCCGCTGCACCTTGCGCAGCCGGTAGCGGCAGGTGTTGGGGTGGACGACAAGCCGCTCCGCCGCGCGTCCGGCGTCGCAGCCCGCGTCCAGCCAGCAGATGAGCGTGCGGGCGTACTCGGTGCCGTGCTCGGCGTCGTGCGTGAGGACGTCCTGCCAGGGGCCCGCCGCCTGGTCCCTGCGCTCGGCCAGGAACTCGCCGAGCACGAGCAACGAGGTCCGAGCCCGCACCTGCCCGGCGTCCGCGACCTGCCCGGCGCCGAGCACCCGCAGCACTAGATCGGCGTCGGCTCGCGAGTCCCGGACCCCGGCGACACCGGGCACCGCGTGCCCGAGTCCGGACCGCACGGAGATCCGCAGCGCCTCCTCCGCGCGCCGCACGATGTCCTCGGCGATCCGCAGATGCCGGTCGGCCGCGTGATCGGCGGCCCCGACCACCGGCAGCAGCGCGTACACCACGCCGTCGAGCAGGACGCAGGCATGCTGCCCGTAGCGGGTCTGGCACTGGAGGCGTACGAGGTCGAGCAGGCGCAGCGCCGCCTGCCCGCCGTCCTGAGCGGTCGCCGCGCCGGCGAGCGCGAACGCC